>NZ_JAMYUP010000012.1:0-171942 GCF_040323155.1 Mesorhizobium sp. M0060 | reverse complement strand
TTGTTGGGTTTTAAATATTCATCCCCCCCCCCCCCGGGGGGGTCCGGTGTTGGCCCCCCCCCCGCCGGGCCCCCCCCGGGGGTTTAATAACACCCCCCGCCCCGGGGCCCCCCCGCCCCGGCCGCAACTTATTTCGCTCACTTTCCAGACATCGCCTTGAGGTTGGCGGCGTAGGTGTCGACATCGTCCTTGCCGATGATCTTGGTCGGCACGATGATCAGCCCGTCGGCGGGAACGCCCGACTTGTCGCCCTCGAGATAGGCGGCCATCAGCTTCATGCCCTTGTAGGCCCATTCGAAAGGCTGCTGCACGACGGTGGCGGCGACGGTGCCTTCCTTGACGCCGCCCAGCGTGATCGGATCGTCGTCGAAACCGACGACGGTGATCTGGCCGAGCTTGCCGGCATCGCGCAGCGCTTCATAGATGCGCGGCGTGTTGTAGGAATAGAAGCCGACCATGCAGGTGACGTCGGGGCTGGCGACCAGCGCGTCCTCGACGTTCTTCTTGGCGCGGGCCTGGTCAATGTCGTCGCCACGCACGTCTACCAGCTCGATCTTGGTGCCGGCGAGGCCGTCCTTCATGCCCTGGATGCGCTCCTTGGCATTGTCGGCGCCGAGCAGGCCAACGAAGCCGAGGCACTTGCCGCCGTCGGGCATTGCCTTCTTGGCGATCTCGGCCGCCTGCTTGCCGGCATCGACATTGGACGAGCCGATATAGGCGACACGCTTGGTCTGCGGCGCGTCGCTATCGGTGGTGAACAATGCCGTCTCCGAGGCGATCTTGTTCAGCCCGTCGGTCGACGTCTTGGGGTCCACCGCCGAAACCATGATCCCCTTCACGCCGGCCGTCACCAGATCGTCCATCAGGCGCTGCTGTATGGCGACCGAGGACTGTTCCGGATATTTGAGCTCCAGATTATAGTTGGGCAGTTCGCCTTGAGCCTTCTTGACGCCGGCTTCGGCCGCCTTCCAGAAATCGGAAGCGCCGTTGACGACGAAGGCCAGCGTCGGCTTGTCGTCGGCGCGCGCAATTGCCGTGACGGACAGGCCGAGCAGCAGGGCCGCGGCGGCGACGGACGTATTTCGTATCACAGATTTCATGTTCAACCTCCCATTTGAATCAGTCGTGTCGCTGATGTGAATTTGCGGATTGCGGCTTGGACGCCCCTCCTCCTCAAGGGTTCCGGCAGCGAAAGAACGGCGCCAATCCAGCCACGATCCAAACTCTAGACACTCGTTTGCGGTTAGTAAATAGTCCGATTTGTCTGACATTTTCGTGATTGCGCGACGCATTTACGCCGGCCCGAGAGCCGCCAGACATCGCGTCGCACGCTCGATTTGCCGCGCCCAGCATGATCCATGCCGGGCATGACAAATTGACTTTAGAACGTCGCGAGTTATTAGTAAACAGTATTAGTTTCTTGGTTGGAACGTCGCTTGCCATGAGCGGCAAGGCCTTGGCCGCCGCGTGGAGCAGAGAGACGCCAGGGGATCGAGCGGACCGTCGATGGCTTGCGCAGCGGCAGAAATCCGCGAGAAATCAAGCTTTGTGGCGAGATTGTCGTTTGCGCCGCCGTATGGCGGGCGATGGGATTCGATTGATAATAATGATAAATTTGATTTCCGTTTATAAACGCGGCATGTCGGACCGGCTTGCCGCTCGCGACGAGATCCGGTTAGACGGGCCGGGGGTGGGAAACATGAAACCATGAGCGAACCGACGGATCTCAGCGATCCCGATGTCTCCAGGCGGCGCAAGCCGTCGGGGAAAAACCCCAAGGGCCGTGTCACCATGACCGACATCGCCAGGGCCGCCGGCTGCTCGCAGGCGACGGTTTCGTTCGTCCTCAACAACACGCCGGGCATCAGGCTGTCGCAGCAAACCCGCGAGCGGGTGATCGAGGCGGCGCGGGCTCTCGGTTACGCGCCGCCGGTGTTTTCCGCCTTGCGAGCCCCTGTTGCCTCATTCGAAGGGCTGGACGGGGTAATCGGCTTTGCCGTCGACCAACTGGCGACCAGCCCGGAGGCGGTCGTCGCCATTGAGGGGGCGCGGCAAGCCTCATGGAATGCCGGCAATGTGCTGCTGGTGGCGCAGACCATGGGCGACGAGGTCATGGAGCCCCGGGCCATTGCGGCGCTGACCAAGCGCGGCATTTCGGCGCTGATCTATATGACTATCTTCACCCGCGAGATCGTCGCGCCGGACTATCTCTACGGCCTCGACATGCCGGTCATCCTGCTCAATTGCTACACCGCCGACTATGCCTTACCCGCCGTGGTGCCGAGCGAGATCGCCGGCGGCCAGAGCTCCACCCGGCACCTGATCGGCCATGGCCACCGGCGCATCGCCACCATCACCGGCGAGCCCTGGATGCAAGCGGCGCAGGACCGGCTGAAGGGCTACCGCCGGGCGCTGGCGACGGCCGACATTCCGTTCGACCCGGCCCTGGTCATCGAAGGCGATTGGTCGGCGAGCGCCGGCTATGCCGCGACCGTCAAGCTGCTGGCGCTGAAGGACCGGCCGACTGCGATCTTTTGCCAGAACGATCGCACCGCGATCGGCTGCTACGAGGCGCTGAAGGAGGCCGGCCTGCACATCCCGCAAGATATTTCGGTGGTCGGCTATGACGACGAGGAGATCGCGCGGCATCTGTTCCCGCCGCTGACGACGTCGATCCTGCCGCATATGGCGATGGGGCAATGGGCGATCGAGCAGCTCGAAGTGCCGGCTCCGCCCGGTCGGGGACGGTATCCGATCACCAAGCTGGAGTGCCCGCTGGTGGAACGGGAGTCGGTGGGCGCCGTGGCGCGGTGAGGCGAGGCGGGCCGGCGATCGACAATTGCACAGGCTTGACATCGCGCCCGGCATAGACCCGATTGAGTCCATGAGATTGCAAAGCTGCTATAATTTTCACGACTTTCGCAGGCTGGCAAAACAGCGCCTGCCGGGGCCGATCTTCGACTATATCGATGGCGGCGCCGACGACGAGACGACGCTGCGGCGCAACACGGCCGCGTTCGAGGACTGCGATCTCGTCCCCAACGTGCTTGCCGGCGTCGGGCAGATCGACATGTCGGTCACCGTCATGGGCCAGAAACTGGCGATGCCGGTCTATTGCTCGCCAACGGCTCTCCAGCGGCTGTTTCACCACAGCGGAGAGCGTGCCGTCGCCGCGGCGGCGGAAAAATTCGGGACGATGTTCGGCGTCTCCTCGCTTGGCACGGTCAGCCTGGAAGAAGTCCGCAAGCACCGGATACCGCAGGTCTATCAGTTCTATTTCCACAAGGATCGCGGCCTGAACCGCGCCATGATGGAGCGCGCCAAGGCAGCCGGCGTCGAGGTGATGATGCTGACCGTCGACAGCGTCACCGGCGGAAACCGTGAGCGCGACCTGCGCACCGGCTTTTCCATCCCCTTTCGGCTTACGCCCGGCGGGATGATGCAGTTTGCGATCAAGCCGAGATGGGCCATCGACTATTTGGCGCACGAAAAATTCAGCCTGCCGCAGCTGGATGGGCATATCGATCTCGGCGGCGGAGCGCTTTCCATCAGCCGCTATTTCACCGAGATTCTCGATCCATCGCTGGATTGGAAGGACGTCGAAGAGATGGTGCGCTTCTGGAACGGCCAGTTTTGCCTAAAGGGAATCATGAGCGTTGCCGACGCGAGAAAGGCCGTCGACATCGGCTGCACCGGCATCGTTCTGTCAAATCATGGCGGCAGGCAGTTGGACGGCTCGCGCAGTCCCTTCGACCAGCTGTCGGAGATCGTCGACGCGGTGGGCGACAAGATCGACGTGATCATCGACAGCGGCGTCCAGCGCGGCACCCATGTCCTGAAAGCTCTGTCGCTGGGCGCCAAGGCCGTCGGCCTCGGGCGCTACTACCTCTTCCCGCTCGCAGCGGCCGGACAGGCCGGCGTCGAACGGGCGCTCGGCCTGATGCGAACCGAGATCGAACGCGGCATGCGGCTGATGGGCTGCAGGTCGGTGGCCGAGCTTTCGAGGGGGAATGTGCGGTTTCGGTGACGGGGCCGAGGCGGCGGGACGAGCCTTCCGACATGCAGATACTATATCGACCCGTTGCCGCTCCTGCCGCCCATCTCGAAGACGGCCTCGCCGGAAACAGCATCCGTATATCCGCCCTCCAGCTGCTGCAACGTGTGCCGGAACCGCTCAAGATTGCCTAGCATCTTGGGCCGTGCATCGACCATGTGCTGGAAAGTGTCCCACTCTCCAATCGAGAAGAAGGCGCCATCTCCAGATTTGATGAGAGCCATCTTCCGCAATCCCTCGAAATTGCGCGGGGCGCTGCTGAACAGTTCGACGAATTCATCTTCACTACCCGGCTTGACCTGGAAGCGGACGCTGTTGAATGCCGTCATGTACGTTCCCCCGTGAAAGACCTGAAGAACCTCGAATATGCGAAAGCCCTAAGGCACCTCAAACCCTTCGAACAAGTGTACAGGAAATCGGAAGGTTGGCTTCAGTCACCTCAGGCCGAACGCCTGTTTCTGGCGCTGTTTTGGCAGGAAGAGGACAACGCTCGATCTCATCGGCGCGCCCTTCTAACCAGCAATGAAACGCGCTGTTAACGCCGTTCGCGGGTGACAGGATGTTGGCCGCAGTTCGAAGGTGTAGTCTGCATCTCGCTGTCAGTTGCGGAGGCGGAAATGAATTTGCTTCGGATTGCGCTCTTGTGCACGGCCATGATCGACCTTGGAATGCCGGCTGTTCGCGCTGAGGATCGGCCTGTGCCGCCGAACAACAAAGCCGCAACAGCGCAGCCGCCCGTTCATTGTGAAGGCCAAAACTGTCTCCCGCCGGCGAACAATCCTGTGCAGGAATGCACCGGCCAAGATTGCACGCCAACTCCGCCGACAGAACCAGGTCCGGAGATTAAGCAGGCCGACTGAGTAGCATCAACGGACCATCCCTCTTTTAGAAGGGATGGTGCTCACTCCTCGCGACCTTCCGGCCGCCACCGGCGCCAGCATTCACGCTCGAGGCCGGCCTTACATGATTGCGCCAGGATCCCCCAGCCGCAATCCAAAACCTGGAGAACTGTCCCTAATTAGTGTCTCACCCACGAGGCGCAGTCCACTATGTCCCAGGGTCGGACATGGGTTTATTGGCGCCCCGCGCAGGACAAACATAACGAATATGTGTCGCCGTTTGTGCTACCCTAGAACCACCTGGGACCGCCGCCCTCCGTTCCTCATCGCCGCATTTCCGCGTGGACGCTATTGCTTAAGGGAAGATCTGGCCGGCGGCCGTCTGTCCGCTCTTGGTTACCGCTACTCCAAGAGCGGACGAGAGATGCTGATGCTGGCTTCGGCGTCTCTGGTTTTGGACACGCGCGTCTCCTCAGGCGCCGGGTGCACTGCGGGGTCAGCCGGCCAGTCGGTTTTCCGTGACACCGGCCCGCAACCTTCAGAATGTGATAGCTCGCGGCAAGGAAGCCGGTGCTGGTTTATCAGAACGCCCCGCAGGCGGCAGCGGCGGAATAGTCAGAGCCAGCGGCGAACCTCGGCCTTGTAGCGGCGGTAGTCGTCGCCGAACTTCGCTTCGAGATAGCGCTCCTCGCGGGCGATCACCTGCGTCTGGATCGCGATCAGCACCAACGGGAGCAAGGCGAACGCGATCGGCCCGTCGAAGCCGATCGCAAGGCCGGAATAGATAAGCGCCATGCCGAGATACATGGGATTGCGGGTCCACCGATAAGGACCGGTCGTTGCGATGAGGGTCGTTGGCTGCGACGGCGGAACGTTGGTGCCCAGCCGCCGGAACAGCCCCGCCGCCGCAAGCATCATCGCCGCGCCGGCAACGAACAGCAGCGCGCCCGTCGCGACCAGCAACCGCCAGTCGATGCCGAAAGAGCGGAGGGTGACGAACCGCTCCGCCGCCAGCCCCAACAGCAGCGCTCCCAGATAGAGGAAGGGCGGAGGGAAGCGCACACCCGCGCTGTCCGGTTCGACGGCCATGCTCATCCTCCAATCTGTGCTCTCAAACCAGCATCGACTGCTGGGCCGAGATACCCGCCAGCGCGCCGTGCGATATTGCCGTGGTGACCGAGGCCATGAGGGGGTTTGCGAGGTCGCCGGCGGCGTAGATGCCGGGCATGCTGGTTTCGCGGCGCTCGTCGACCTTGAGGGCGATGCCGAGGGGTGTATTGACCGTGGCGAGGCCCAGTGATTCATGCAGGCTTGCGGACGGCTTGTTGCGCGGATGCGCGAACAAGATGTCAACCGAGACATTGGGGCCGGTATCGAGCTTGACGGTGGCGCTATGGCCCCCGCGATGGGCGATCTCGATGATCCGGCCATCGACGACAGGTAAGTTGCGGCGCGCCAAATCGGCCCGGATATCAGGCGGAATGTCGTGACCATCGGTGAAGACCGTCAACCTGTCGGTCCAATCGTGGAACAGCCTGACCTGATTG
Organism: Mesorhizobium sp. M0060; assembly: GCF_040323155.1. NCBI lineage: Bacteria > Pseudomonadati > Pseudomonadota > Alphaproteobacteria > Hyphomicrobiales > Phyllobacteriaceae > Mesorhizobium > Mesorhizobium sp. M0060. The sequence continues at coordinate 165,502 of NZ_JAMYUP010000012.1, read as the reverse complement.
TGCGACTGCGGGCCGGACCAGACGAGGCCCCAATGCTGGTCGGCGACTTCAAAGCCGTCGCAATAGGGGCAGGGCACGATGGACGTGCCCCATCCTTCGGCAAAGCCCGGAACATCAGGCATCTGGTCGACGACGCCATAGCTCAGGATCAGGCGGCGCGCCCCAAGGCTTTCGCCATCGCCAGTGACGACGGAGAAATCGTCGATGGCGCCGGAGATGCTGTCGGCCCGGGCATTGACCAGCCTAATCGTGGGATAGCGCGCCAGCTGCTGCCGCGCCTCGGCCAGGATGTCCAGCGGTGGCTTGTGATCGTGGCCGAGCAGGCCATGCGAGTGGCCGGCGAAGCGGTTGCGCGGCAGGCCGGTATCGAGAACGGTGACCTTCCGGCGGGCGCGGCCGAGCTGCAGCGCGGCGGCGAGACCTGCAAAGCTGCCGCCGATGATGATGACGTCATCCATGGTGATGGGCTCCGTGTTGTGGTTGGGCTGGGCCTGGCTTGCACATTTTAGACACTGCGTGGTATCGTAATTCAAGAATTAGGATACTGTCAAGGACTAGAATTACCGTGACCGAAATTAGCCAGGGCCGGCGCGGCCGGCCCGCCAACGAGGCGCTTGGCCAAACGATCGTCGACGCCGCGTTCGAACTCTTTGTGGAATTGGGTTTTCAAGCGACGACCTTGGACAAGGTCGCCCAGCGGGCGAAGATATCCAAGCTCAGCATCTATCGGCACTTCGAGAACAAGGAGGCCCTATTCGGCGCGGCCATCAAGGCCCACTGCCATCAGTTTGCACCACTGGCCCTTTCTGAACGCGTCGACGGTTCGGCCGAAGATCAGCTCATGGCGGTGGGAACATCCCTGCTTCGCACGCTGTTGAGCCCGGACGTCCGCAGTGTCGAAGCCATGATCATGGCCGACAAGACGAATCAAAAGTCGTTAAGCAAGCTCCATTACGAAGCCGGCCCCGCCTATGTCATCGCCCAAATCGAGGCCCTGTTGCGTCAGTTGCACGCGAAGGCGGTTCTGAACGCGCCCAATCCTCTCCGGTCCGCCCGCTTGTTTGCCGCGCTTATCAAAGGATCCGATCTCCTGATTATCGCACGCTTCGATCAGGCGAGAGCAGAGGACGACAACGAAATCGAATCCTATTGCCGGTCCGCCGTCGCCATGTTCGTCGCCGCGCACGGTGGCAACGACCACGCGGGCGGATAGCCTAGACGAGGATGCGTTCGACTATATCGAGCGCTTCTGCAACCCGAGGTGCCGACACTCGACACTGGGCTATCTGAGCCCCGTGGAATACAAAGAGGCAAGCTAACCTAGCCTAACCTCTTGTCCACCGAACCGGCAGCAGCTCAGTCCAAACCTCTACGCCTTGGGCGGTGTTCCAGGACCTGTGACCGGCGGCGTAACCGCTACAACCCCATTCGAGGCCTTAGTGCCGGCTTAGCAGACCGTCAGCTTTCGGGAAGTTGCAACGGTGGTCTGAATGGCGGAAATGGAGGCGCGAAGCGGCCAGATTCGAACTCGCATTCGGCCATTGGCCGCACAGCCTGTCGCGCCAGAGTACCGGGGGCGGCGCGAGCCGAGGAAACGGCGGCTGACGGCGGTATTTGGCGCGCCCGAAGAGATTCGAACTCCTGACCCCCAGATTCGTAGTCTGGTGCTCTATCCAGCTGAGCTACGGGCGCGCAACAGGCCATGCTTTGCATAGCCTCGCGAACCGATCCTGGCGACCGGCCGCGATGTGACGTGTTCCCTAGCGACTGAATTTGCGAAAAGCAAGCCGATCCTGGCCAAAAGTTTTGCCGTCACGTTTTGTCGTCATGCGCCGGGCAGCCAAGGCGAGATCACGTCACACGGCGGCCGAGCCGATATGTCGTAGTCTCGGATCGGTCATTTGCCAATCGAAACGGTCCGTACCGAAACGAGTCGTTACACGGCGGCCGAGCCGATAGCTGGTCGTGTCGGATCGACCATTTGCGAATGGGAAGGCTCCGTAACGAAACGGTCCGTTACGCCGGGCGGCGCAGGCCGTTGCGAGCCTGGTCGAGGCGGACCGGCTGGTCGGGAATGGTGACGGCGAATGTGGTGCGGCCGCCGATGCTTTCGACCAGCTCCACCATGCCGCCATGGGCGCGGATCAACTCGTGGGCGATCGCCAGGCCAAGGCCGGTGCCGCCGCTGCGGGCCGAGCCGCGAAATGCCGCGAACAGGTTTTCGCGCGCTTTTGGCGGCAGGCCCGGGCCGGTGTCGGTGACAGTGATGCGGCTGACGCTGCCGATGCGCTCGGCCGACACGGTCAGCCGGCGCACCACGGCGCTCTCGGTGTCCGCCGCCATCGCCTGCACGGCGTTGCGGCTAAGGTTGGTGAGCACACGGAACAGCTGGTCGGAATCAGCGTCGACCTCGAGCACCGGATCGACGGCATTGACGAATTCGATGCCGCAGTCGATGTCGAGCAGGCCCTGGACGTCTTCGACCAGCTGGCGCAGCCTCAGCCTGCGGCGCGACGGCGGCGGCTCCTGCGTTCGGCCATAGGCAAGCACGCCCTCCGAGTAGGACACGGCGCGGTCGAGCGCGCGCAGCAGCTTCGGCGCGAAGGCCTGCACGGTCGGGTCCTTGACCTGGCGCAGGCGGTCCGACATCAGCTGCGCCGAGGCGAGGATGTTGCGCATGTCGTGGTTGATCTTCGACACGGCGAGGCCGAGATCGGCCAGGTGCTTCTGCTCGGACAGCATCTTCTGCAGCCGCTCCTGCATCTGCGACAGCTCGCGTTCGGCGACGCCGATCTCGTCGGCCCGGGCGGCAGGATGAATGATGCGGCCGGGGTCGTCCGGCGCCTCGGAGAAGGCCAGCATCGAGCGTGTCATCGTCCTGATCGGCCCGATCATGATCAGGTCTATCGCGGCATAGACCAGCATGGCGGTGAACAGCGAGATCAGCAGCGAGACGAAGGCGACGTTGCGCGAATAGATCAGCATGGCATTGCGCAGGCGGTGGTCGGGCATGATCAGCTCGAACTCCTTGTCGCTGTCGCCGACCGGCCCGAAAACGCGCAGCATCCGCTTGCCGCCGAAAAACAGCGTGTCCAGCGCGCCGGTCATGCCCTTGATCATGCCGACATTGGCGATATCGATATGGTCGTCGACCTGCGGCGGCATTTCGGCCACGACCAGAAGGCGTGAGACGCCGCCGTCACGCACGGCGATCGCCTTGGCGCCGATCGCCATCAGCACGTCGTTCTGGGCGGCACGCGACAGCGAGGCAGGCTCGCCCTGCACCAGGACGATCGAGACCGCAGCGGCAGTGCTCAGCCTCTCCTTCAGCCAACTCAGCCGGTAGCTGGCGATCCAGGGGACGAAGATGAGAATTTCGGCCAACAGCACGAAGACGATGGTGAGCAGCAGAAGTTTGGTCGACAGGCCACGCGCCAGCGGCACCCTGCGGGTGGCGGCCTGCGCCTGGGCGACGCTATCGTCCATGGGAGGGACTTCACTCATGCTTGTCGTCACGGCTGCCTGTCTTCGGCTGCTTGTCTTCACGGCCGCTTGTCTTAGCGGCTGCCCGTCTTAGCCGCTGCTTGTGTTCACGATCGCTTGATCGGGTGAGATTAGGCGATTGCGGCTTTTTTGCCAAATTCATCCTTGGTCGGAATCGTACAAAGGGCCGCAAGACTTCCCTGCCAGTCGGACAACGCCGGCCCGACACGCTGGATTGACTTCCAAAACCCTTCTTTCTATAAGCCCGCTCACGCTCGGGCCATTCGTCCCGGCGCGGTTTCGATCGCGCCAAAACCGGCCCGGCAAAGCTCCTGTTACAAAGTGACAGAATCAAGAAGGGCCGCACCCCGCGGTATTTAAACAAATGAAGCGTACTTACCAGCCGTCCAAACTCGTCCGCAAACGCAGGCACGGTTTCCGTGCTCGCATGGCCACCAAGGGTGGCCGCGGCGTCGTCGCAGCCCGCCGCAACCGCGGCCGCAAGCGTCTCAGCGCCTGAGCACCAAGCGAGAGACAAGATCGTTGCCCGCAACCGGCAAGCCAACGGGCCCCCATCCCAAGCGGCTTCTGAAGCGCGCGGAATTCCTGGCCGTCCGCCGTGGCGAAAAGCGCCGTGGGCGGCTTTTCCTCGTCGAGGTTCTAGATCGCAGTGACAGCGAGGCGCCGCGCGTCGGCTATACGGTCACCAAGAAGGTCGGCAATGCCGTCGTTCGCAACCGCGTCCGGCGGCGGCTGAGAGAGGCCGTGCGCACGCATGCCGCGGATGACATGGCGCCCGGCAATGATTATGTCATCGTCGGGCGTGAAGACGTGCTTACCACTCCGTTCGGCCAGTTGAAGGCCGAACTCTCCCGCAGATTGCGTGGAACACGATAGGCCAAGGGCTTCGATGGAAAACAACCGCAACTTCTTCATCACCATCGCACTGTCGGTGCTGATCCTGGCGCTTTGGCAATATTTCTATGTGATGCCACGCAGCGAGATGCAGCGCGAAGCCGCCCGCATCGAAGAACAGCGCGTGGCCGAGCAGAAGAAGGCAGCCGAGGGCGCCACTCCCGGCGCCAGCGAAACGCCGGTGCAACCGGGCGCCATTCCGAACGCGCCCGGCGGCGACGCCGTGACGCCGGCCGGCCGCGACCAGGCACTTGCCTCGACCACGCGCGTGAAGATCGACACACCGAGCCTCGAAGGCTCGATCAACCTCACCGGCGCCCGCCTCGACGACCTCCGGCTCAAGCACTACAGGGAGACGGTCGACAAGACCTCGCCCGAGATCGCGTTGCTCAACCCAGCGTCCCTGCCGAACGGCTATTTCGCCGAGATCGGCTTTTCCGGCACGCCGGATGTGGGCAGGCTGCCGGGGCCCGACACGGTCTGGCAGACCGACGGCAATGCGGCGCTGACCCCGGCGACGCCGGTCACCCTGACCTTCACCAACGACAAGGGCCTGACCTTCAAACGCACCTTCTCGGTCGACAGACAATATATGTTCACCGTGTCCGACACGGTCCAGAACGGCGGCTCGGCGCCGGCGACGTTATCGAACTATGGCCGCGTCACCCGTTTCGACAAGCCGGCTATCGCCAGTACCTATGTGCTGCATGAAGGCCTGATCGGCGTTACCGGAAGCGAGGGCCTGCAAGAATACAAATACTCCAGCGTCGAATCGAACAAGGAATACAAACCAGGCAAGTCGACCGACGGCTGGCTCGGCATCACCGATAAATACTGGGCGGTGACCCTGGTGCCGCCGGGCGGCCGCGAATTTCAACCCAAATTCTCTTACTTTGAGTTCAAAAGCGGACCTCACCCGCACAGCTACCAGTCCGATTTCCTGTCCGATCCGGTCACAATCGCTCCCGGGCAGTCGACGACCGTCGAGTCGGAGATATTCGCCGGCGCCAAGGAAGTCTCGACGATCAACGCCTATGAGAAGGACCGTCATATTCGCCAGTTCGACCTGCTGATCGACTGGGGGTGGTTCTATTTCATCACCAAGCCGATGTTCTGGCTGATCGACACGCTCTACAAATTCTTCGGCAATTTCGGTCTGGCGATCCTCGCCACCACCGTCATCGTCAAAGCGCTGTTCTTCCCGCTCGCCAACAAGTCCTATGCGTCGATGGCGAATATGAAGAAGGTGCAGCCCAAGATGCTCGAGATCCGCGAGAAATACGCGGACGACAAGATGAAGCAGCAGCAGGCGATGATGGAGCTCTACAAGACCGAGAAGATCAATCCGCTTGCCGGCTGCTGGCCGGTGGCGTTGCAGATCCCGGTGTTCTTCTCGCTTTACAAGGTGCTCTACATCACCATCGAGATGCGGCACGCGCCGTTCTTCGGCTGGATCCAGGATCTGGCGGCGCCGGATCCGACATCGATCTTCAACCTGTTCGGGCTGGTCCCCATCACCTTGCCGCATATGCTGATGATCGGCGTCTGGCCGCTGATCATGGGCGTGACGATGTTCCTGCAGATGCGCATGAACCCGACGCCGCCCGACCCGACGCAAGCTGCGATCTTCACCTGGATGCCTGTGATCTTCACCTTCATGATGGCGGGTTTTCCGGCCGGCCTCGTCATCTACTGGGCCTGGAACAACACGCTGTCGATCCTCCAGCAGGGCGTGATCATGAAGCGCCAGGGCGCCAAGATCGAATTGTGGGACAATCTGGTCGCGCTGTTCCGCAAGAAACCGTCGCCGGCAGAATAGCCGGCGCTCCGATAATGCGAAACCAAAAAGCCCCGGTTCGTCCGGGGCTTTTGCACAAGCTGCCCGCCTAGACCAAGCGAGCCTGGACTAAGCGATTGGTACCGCGGACGGATCGCGCTATTTTGACCTGCCTGGCAGTTGCTCGACGGACCTCGATATGACCGGACCCAATCCATCGATCAAGCATCCGATCCCGTTGCACACACGCGTCGGCTTTCTGAAACCGCTGGTGACGGCGCCGAACATCGAGATCGGCGACTTTACCTATTATGACGATCCGGACGGGCCCGACAAATTCGCCGAAAAATGCGTGCTGCATCATTATCCGTTCATCGGCGACAGGCTGGTCATCGGCAAGTTCTGCGCCATTGCCGAGGGCGCGCGCTTCATCATGAACGGCGCCAATCACGCCATGTCCGGCTTTTCGACCTATCCGTTCAACATCTTCGGTCATGGCTGGGAAGAGGGTTTCGACCCGGCGACATGGTCGAAGGAATTGCGCGGCGACACAATCGTCGGCAACGACGTCTGGATCGGCATGGAAGCGGTGATGCTGCCCGGCGTGAAGATCGGCGACGGCGCCATCGTCGCGGCAAAGTCGGTGGTGACGCACGATGTGCCAGCCTATGCGATCGTCGCCGGCAATCCGGCCAAGGTGGTAAAGATGCGCTTCGACGACAGGACCATCCGGCGGCTCCTGGCGCTGGCGTGGTGGCACTGGCCGGTGGAAAAAATCAGCCGCAATCTCGATGCCATTCGTGGCAGCAACATTTTTCTTCTGGAGGCAGCGGTTTGAACGCGTTGAACAAGACCACGATCGGCATCGAATTGTTCACGCGAGCCTGGATTTTCATCCGCGGCGTGCCGGCGATGAAATTCCTTCCGCCGGAAGGACCGCCCGAGATCGCCTTTGCCGGCCGCTCCAATGTCGGCAAATCGTCGCTGATCAATGCGCTGGTCAACCAGAAGGGACTGGCGCGCACCTCCAACACGCCGGGGCGGACGCAAGAGCTCAACTATTTCGTGCCGGGCGGATTTTCGGGAGAAGGCGCCGACCTGCCGCCGATGGCGCTGGTCGACATGCCGGGCTATGGCTACGCCACGGCGCCCAAGGAAAAGGTCGACGAGTGGACAAAGCTCGTCTTCGACTATCTCAAGGGCCGGGTGACGCTGAAGCGCGTCTACGTGCTGATCGATGCCCGTCATGGCATCAAGGCCAAGGACGACGAGGTGCTGTCGTTGCTCGACAAGGCGGCGGTGTCGTATCAGATCGTGCTGACCAAGACCGACAAGATCAAGGCTGCCGGGGTGCCGCGGCTGATCGAAGAAACGCTGGCGAAAATCAAGAAACGCCCGGCGGCCTTTCCCTTCGTGCTCGCCACGTCGTCAGAAAAGAGCGAGGGCCTCGAGGAACTGCGTGCGGCGATCGTGCTCGCCGCCAACGGCGGATAAGGTCTTTACGCGTCCAGGCAGGACGCACGGCACTGTCGCGTCAGGCGGATTTTGAAGCGCTTTCTTCGGCGGCAAGCTGTTCGGTGCCGTAGGCCTTCAGGAACACGTCGACGCCCGACCTGACGATATGCTCGATCTCGGCCGCACTTGGCGCCTTGGTGCGATAGGCGAATATGCATTGGCGGAAAAGGCCGGCCAAGCATAGCTCGGTGAACTGATAGGCGGCAAGCTCGACGTCATCGATCTTCAGCAGGCCGCGTTCGATAGCCATGTTGAGGAAAACCACAACCTTGTCATGGCCACGCTTCGGGCCGCGTTCGTAAAACCGCGCGCCAAGCTCCGGGATTCGTTCCGACGCGCCGATGACCGTACGCTGCGCCAGGATGACCCTGGCCGAGGTGATCTTCACGGACAGCACAATGCCGAACTTCACCAGCGTCGCGCGAAGATCGCCGATCTGGTCGAGCACTTCGTACATGTTCTTGAAGATCGTGCCGCGCTCTTCCTCGATCAGCGCTTCAAACAGTTCTTCCTTATTGGCGAAATAGACATAGATGGTGCCCTTGGACACGCCTGCCTCGCGGGTGATGTCGTTCATCGACGCCGCTTCGAAGCCCTTGTCGATGAAGACACGGCGCGCGCCGTCGATGATCTGGCTGCGCTTGACCGGGTCCTGGCCCGCAGCCGGGCGGCCGCGGGGCAGACTGTCCAGCAGGTCGCACTGATCCTTGCCAGTGCTGGGCAATAGGCCTGAATCAGGCAAAGGAGCGGCCTTGGGGGCTTCGGCCATAATGTCACACCTCGTAAAATAATTCGAACCATCCGGTTCGATTGCTCTTGATATGGGCCTCTTTAAGCGCTAAGTCAACGTCAAGATCGAACCGAACGGTTCAGTCTGACAAAATTCAGCGCCAGTTAATTTAGAGAGATATCATGTCCTCGAACGCGCCCACCAGTGCCGAAGTCCGCCCGTTCCCCAGTGCCAAGGTCCAGCCTGCGATCGAAGCGCCGGAAGCCCCTGCCAACCCCGCCGACGTCACCCCGCTGGCTCCCGCCAAGAAGAAGCGCTCGATGCGCTCGATGTTGCTGCCCATCATCGGCCTGACCCTGCTGGGCGCCGGCGCCTGGTATGGCTATGATTATTGGACCGACGGGCGCTTCATGATCACGACCGACGACGCCTATGTTCAGGCCGACACGGCGTTCATCTCGCCAAAAATCTCGGGCTATGTCGATCAGGTCAAGGTGACCGAGAACCAGCAGGTGAAGGCCGGCGACCCGCTGCTGGTGGTCGATGACGGCGACTACAAGATTGCCGTTGCCCAGGCCGCGGCGCAGATCGCCACGTTGACCAAGACGCTCGACCGCATCGATGCCCAGACCGAGGCGGCGCGCGCTTCGCTCAAGCAGGCGCAGGCACAGAAGACCGCCGACCAGGCCGCGGCCGACAATGCGAAGCGGGTTCAGGTCCGTGCCGCCCAGTTGCTCAAGACTCGCGTCGGTACCCAGGCCCAGTTGGACGATGCCCAGACGGCGGTCGAGCAAGCCAATGCCGCACTAGCCGGCGCCGACGCGCAGATCGCGGCGGCCCAGGCCAATATCGGCGTGCTCCAGGCGCAGCGGGCGGAATCGGCCAGCACGCTGGCCTCGCTGCAGCTTGCCCACGACAAGGCGGTGCGGGATCTGTCCTTCACCGTGCTGCGCGCACCCTATGACGGCGTGGTCGGCAACCGCTCGGTCGAGCAGGGCGACCTGATCAGCCCCGGACAGAAGCTCGCCGTCATCGTGCCAATGGACAAGCTCTACATAGTCGCCAATTTCAAGGAGACGCAACTTGCCCGGCTGGTGCCTGGTGAAAAGGTCAGGGTGTCGGTCGACGCGATCGATGGCCAGGACTTCGAGGGTACCGTGTCGTCGCTGGCGCCGGCTTCCGGAGCAGTGTTCTCGCTGCTGCCGCCGGAAAACGCCACCGGCAACTTTACCAAGGTCGTGCAGCGCGTCCCGGTTCGCATCGACGTCCCAGCGGAGGTGCTGAAGACGGGCAGGCTGCGCGCCGGCTTGAGTGTCGTCGTCGCCGTCGACAGCCGCACCGCGCCTTCGGCGTCGAAGTAACCGGGACCATCGGAGCAACGTCATGGCGACCGCAACCGTGACTGCAGGATCGGCGCCGGCGCCAGCCATTCGGGCGCCGGTCGACCACATCTCGACGCGCCGCGTCATCGCCTTCCTGGCGATGGTGTTCGGCATGTTCATGGCGATTTTGGACATCCAGATCGTCTCGGCCTCGCTGGCCGAGATCCAGGCGGGCTTGAGCGCCAGTTCCGACGAGATCCCGTGGGTGCAGACGGCCTATCTGATTGCCGAGGTGGTGATGATCCCGCTGTCCGGCTTTCTCAGCCGTATGCTGTCGACGCGCGTGCTGTTCACGATTTCGGCGGCGGGGTTCACCGCGGCCAGCGCACTGGCGGCGACCGCAACCAACATCGACCAGATGATCGTCTACCGCGCCGTGCAGGGCTTCATCGGCGGCGGCATGATCCCGAGCGTCTTTGCAGCCGCCTTCACCATCTTCCCGCCGTCGCGTCGCGCCATCGTCTCGCCGATGATCGGCCTGGTGGCGACGCTGGCGCCGACCATCGGCCCGACCGTCGGCGGCTCTATCAGCCATGCCATGTCCTGGCACTGGCTGTTCCTGGTCAACGTCGTGCCCGGCATTCTGGTGACGACGGCCGCCTGGTCGCTGATCGACTTCGACAAACCCAATCTCAAGCTGTTCAGCAAGTTCGACTGGTGGGGGCTTGCCGGCATGGCCGCCTTCCTGGGCTGCATGGAATATGTGCTGGAGGAAGGTCCGAACAATGACTGGCTGCAGGATCAGGCGGTGTTCATCTGCGCCATCATCATGACCTTCGGCGCAGTGCTGTTCTTCTGGCGCGTGTTCACCGCCGAGGAGCCGATTGTCGATCTGAGGGCCTTCAGCAATATCAATTTTGCCTTCGGCTCGCTGTTCTCCTTCGTCGTCGGCATCGGCCTCTACGGTCTGACCTATCTTTATCCCGTGTTCCTCGGGCGCATCCGCGGCTACGATTCGATGATGATCGGCGAGGCGCTGTTCGTCAGCGGCCTGGCCATGTTCTTCACCGCGCCGATCTCCGGCATCCTGTCGAACAAGATGGACCCGCGCATCATGATGATGATCGGCTTCTTCGGCTTCGCCACGGGCACCTGGTGGATGACGCATCTCACCGCCGACTGGGATTTCTATGAGCTGCTGATCCCGCAGATCCTGCGCGGCTGTTCGATGATGCTGTGCATGGTGCCGATCAATAACATTGCGCTCGGAACCCTGCCGCCGGAGCGGTTGAAGAACGCGTCGGGCCTGTTCAACCTGACCCGCAATCTCGGCGGCGCCGTCGGCCTGGCCGTCATCAACACGGTGCTGATCGACCGCAATGCCTTCCACTACGCCAGGCTCTCCGAGCACGTGCAATGGGGCAGTGCCGCGGCGCAGCAGAAGCTGCAGAACATGACGCTCAACTTCGAGCAGACTGCCGGGCTCGACGCCTCCAAGGCGGCCATCTCCAAACTGTCAGGCATGGTCCAGCAGCAGGCATCGCTGCTGTCGTTCATGGACGTATTCTTCATGCTGACGGTTTTGTTCGCGACGCTTGGGCTCTTCACCCTGGTGATCCGCAAGCCAGTCGCTCAGGGCGGCGGTGGCGGACACTGATTCGCAAACGTGGCAGCGGTTTCGGGGACGTTCCTCCAGTCCAAGCCCGGAAAGCTCTGACCACGCAAAAACTCCGGGCCGCAAGCCCGGAGTTTTTTCGTATGCTAGTTGGTTCGTATGCTGGTTGGATTTGTCAGGCCGTCGCCGGCTTGAAGGTCAAGGCGACGCCGTTGATGCAGTGCCGCAAGCCGGTCGGCGGCGGACCGTCGTCGAAGACATGGCCGAGATGGCCGCCGCAGCGGCGACAGTGGACCTCGGTGCGGGCCATGCCCAGAGACCTGTCCACGGTCTTGCCGATGGCGTTGGGGATTTCCTGCCAGAAGCTCGGCCAGCCGGTACCGGAATCGAACTTCGTTTCGGAGGAATAGACCGGCAGGTCGCAGCCGGCGCAAGCGAAGATGCCCTTGCGGTGCTCGTTGAGCAGCGGACTGGTGCCTGGATATTCGGTGCCCTCCTTGCGCAACACATTGAAGGCGGCGTCGGACAGGATGGCGCGCCACTCGGCCTCGGTCTTGGTGACCTCGAAGGTCTCGGCCGCGCTCGCATCCTGGGCTCCGCCCATGCGCAGCGCGGTGGCGCCTGCGACAACGCCAATGGCTGCCGCTCCACTCAAAAGAAGCTCGCGACGGTTCATGGCCATTCCTCCTGTCATTGCTTGTGCCAAATTCGACCGCCACATGGAAATCAAAAGCCGGTGACGATCGCTGTCCTCAAAGCGGGAACTCCGCGCCTTTCCACGTCTGGCGTGAACGGCGCGGAGTGTGCGCAGGGAGGCCTTAGCGATATCTTCGCTGGTCGCGCCCGTTTTGTTACATCTTCGGCAGGAGAACCTTGTCGACGACGTGGATGACGCCGTTCGACTGCTCGACATCGGCAATGGTCACATTGGCGATATTGCCGTTCTCGTCGGTCACGGTGACCTTGCCGCCGTCGGTCTTGAGCGACAGTTCGCAACCGCCGACCGTCTTGACCTTGTGCGCGCCGCCGTCGGCCTTGACCATCTTAGCGACGTCGGTCGCCGTCGCCTTGGCGCCGATGACGTGACAGGTCAGGATCTTGACCAGCTTGTCCTTGTTTTCAGGCTTGAGCAGCGTCTCGACCGTGCCGGCTGGAAGTGCCGCAAAGGCCTCGTTGGTCGGCGCGAACACGGTGAAGGGGCCGGCGCTCTGCAGCGTGTCGACCAGGCCGCCAGCCTTGACGGCGGCGACCAGCGTCGTGTGGTCCTTCGAGTTGACGGCATTCTCGACGATGTTCTTCTTCGCATACATGGCGGCGCCGCCGACCATCGGATTTTCGGCATAGGCAGCAGTGGCGAGCGCGGAAATGACGATCGTACCGGCAAGCAAAAGGGTGGCTAATTTACGCATGGTGTCAGACTCCTCTGGTTGTCTTTCCCATCTTTGGGGAACGCAAGGAGATACGGGGCAGAAATGCGGGAGTTTCGCTCCCTTCGGAAAAAACATTGTCTTGTTGAAATTTGTTCAGCGCAAATCGCTCGCCGCCAACAAGCTTTGCAAGCCTTTCATCACAAGATGATGGACTTCATTTCTTCTTTTCCAAAGAGACCCAATGCGAAAAGTGATCAGATGCTCTTCAGATCGCCCGCTGCGACCACCGGTCCAGTCGGCTGGCCGGTCGGTGAACCGCCGGCAGGCTCGACGCTGACCGCAAGCACGGCGCCTTGCGCCAATTTCTCCTGGACGGCCGGCGGGATGGCCAGATGCGCGGTCGCACCGGCCGGGATGACGCCCATCGATACCGGCGCATTCTTGCCTTCGATCATCCACAGCTCGAAGTCCTTGCCGGCGGCCCGCTCGCCGGAGACGTGGGAAAGGCCGACATCGTGACGGGCGGCGTCGTAGACGACGAGGTATTTGACGTCGCTGCCTTCGGCTGCCAGCGAGGCGACAAGCCGAGCCTGCGGCTCGACGACCGGTGGATTGACGTAAGGCAGGGCAATATAGATTGCCAGGGCCGCAACGGCGGCAGCGGCAAGGCCGCGCCAGAAGCCAAGGCTCGACCAGAGGCCGGCGCGCGGCCCTGCCGCGAACAGCCGGCGGTCCAATGCTTCCTTGACCCTGATCGGAGGCTCTGTCGACGGATAGGCCGCGGCCATCGGCGAAAGATGCGCCTCCCAGCTGTCGACAAGGCGCGCAAAGGCGGCGTCCGCATCGATGCGGCGTGACGCGATCTCGCGTTCGTCCGCGGCCAGCACGCCAAGGACGTATTCGGCGGCGAACAGGTCGTCGCCCCCACGTTCCGGTCCGTTGTCGTCAGCCAGCGTCATCTTTCCAGGCATTCTCTCAGTTTCAACAAGCTGCGCCGCAGCCAGGTCCGCATCGTGTTCAGCGGCACGCCATGGCGCTCCGCCAGTTCGGCATAGCTTTTGCCATCCAGATAGGCGCCCCGGACGGCCGCCGCCCGGTCCTTTTCCAATTCACCGAGACAATGGTAGATGCGTTCGGACTCACCGCCCGTCACGGCCATGGCCTCCGGTCCCGGCGCTGGATCGGCCACGTCGAGCGCGGCATCGATATAGGCGGCAGGCTCTCGCCGCGCCCTGATGCGATCGATCGCATGATTGCGCGCAATGGCCACCAGCCAGGAAATCGGGCTCAGATCCGAGACGGCGAAACGGTCCGCCTTGGTCCATATCTTGACGAAGACCTCCTGAAGCGCCTCTTCTGCGTCTCCCCGGTCCTTCAATACACGAAGGCAGGCGCCGAAAAGTTTCGCGCTGGTCTGCCGGTAGAGCAGATCGAACGCAGCCCGGTCCTTCATCGAAGTCCGGACAATCAGGTTGCTGATGTCCTGCGGCGTCATCGGGTGCCAAATTAGGCAATTGCAATGTATTTGCAACGACTGAAATGGTCTTGCGCACCGGCAACACCAGCGTCGATTGCCAAGGAAATCGCCGCCCGCTAGCTTGCCATGAGCGGGGGAGCGACCATGTCGATTGAACGGGTTCTGTGGGAGCATGACGCAATCGGCCTGGCCGCACTCGTGCACAAGGGAGAGATCACACCGCAAGATCTTGTCGATGCGGCGATCGCCCGGGCCGAGGCCACCCGCCCGGAGATCAACGCCATCGCCGAACCACTTTATGAGGCGGCGCGGGCGCGGGCGAAAACCGTTGATCGCAAGCTGCCGTTTGCCGGAGTGCCCTTTGCGCTGAAGGATCTTGGCATCGCCATGAAGGGGGTGCCGACGCATGGCGGCAGCCGTATCCCAGCCTTCACCCCCGATTTCAACTCGGTGATGACGGAACGCTATCTGGCCGCGGGGCTCATTCCGATCGCCACCAGCACCGCACCCGAACACGGGCTGAGGCTGGTGACCGAATCGGCGGCATTCGGCGTCACCCGCAACCCATGGGACACCGCACATACGACTGGCGGTTCCTCGGGCGGTGCGGCTGCGCTGGTCGCAGCCGGCGTCGTGCCGATGGCGCATGCGTCGGATGGCGGCGGCTCGATCAGGGTGCCTGCGGCTTGTACCGGGCTGGTCGGGCTGAAAACCTCGCGCGGCCGTGTTCCCTTGACGCCGCTGATCACCGAAAGCTGGTACGGCTTCGTCGTCGACCATGCGGTGGCCCGCTCGGTGCGCGATACGGCCCTGCTGCTCGACCTGACCCACGGGCCCGACCCGCTGTCGCCCTACGCGGCACCGCCGCCGAAAGGCAGTTTCGCCACCGCAGCCGGGCGCGATCCGGGCAAGCTCAAGCTCGCCGCCTACCGAAAATCGCCGCTCGGCCTGCCGATATCGGAAGAGACGCTGAAAGCTCTGGATACGGCGATTGGGCTTGCGCGCGACGGCGGGCACAGCGTCGAGGAGATCGATCTGCCCTATATCGATCGCGATTTCATCGCCGATTTTGCCAGAACCGTCGCTGCGGCGGTGGCCGGCACGATGCGCGGCGAAGCGTTGCGCGTCGGCCGCTCCATCTCAGGCGACATCGAGCGCGCCACGCGTGTGATGAGCCGCTTCGGCGAAATCGTCTCGGCCGGCGAGATCTATGCCGGCCTGCAGCGGCTGCACGCCGCCTCGCGCCGGCTTATCACCGAGACTGCGCGCTATGATGCGGTGCTGATGCCAGTTATTGCGCACCCGCCGCTCGCCTGCGGCGTCATGGACCCGAAAGGCGCCGACGAATTCATCGAGAACGTACTGGACAGACTGCGCCTCGCCGGCCTGCTGAAGTTCAAGCCGCTATTCGGCCAGCTGATGGACAAGAGCCTGTGGTTCACCCATTGGCCGGCGATCCAGAACGTCAGCGGACAACCGTCGATCGCGCTGCCGGTCTACGTCACCGATACCGGCCTGCCGCTCGGCATCCAGGCCGCCGGGCGCCCCGGCGACGAGGAAACGCTTTTGTCGTTCGCCGCGCAGATGGAAAAGATCTCGGGATGGCTGACGAGGCGGGCGCCGCTGCAGGTGCCGGCATAGAAGATGATTTGATCGATGATGAGGGCAAAGCCGTTTGCGGCCTGCTGCAATTCCCGCTAAGACGCCGCCGTTCATGCCAAGCTGGGAACCACGCCGATGACGGACGTCGCCGCCACCGCCGAAATGCAGGCCGCGCTGCTTTCAAGGGCGCTGCCCTATATGCAGCGCTACGAGAACAAGACGGTCGTGGTGAAATATGGCGGCCACGCGATGGGCGACATTGCGCTCGGCAAGGCCTTCGCCCGCGACATCGCGCTGCTCAAGCAGTCCGGCGTCAACCCGATCGTCGTGCATGGCGGTGGGCCGCAGATCGGTGCCATGCTCAGCAAGATGGGAATCGAATCCAAATTCGAGGGCGGCTTGCGCGTCACCGACCAGAAGACCGTCGAGATCGTCGAGATGGTGCTGGCCGGGTCGATCAACAAGGAGATCGTCGCACTGATCAATGCCGAGGGCGAATGGGCGATCGGCCTGTGTGGCAAGGACGGCAACATGGTTTTCGCCGAAAAGGCGCGCAAGACCATGATCGATCCGGATTCCAACATCGAGCGCGTGCTCGATCTGGGCTTCGTCGGTGAGCCGGTAGAGGTCGACCGCACATTGCTCGACCTCCTGGCGCGATCCGAAATGATCCCGGTGCTGGCGCCGGTCGCGCCCGGGCGCGACGGCCATACCTACAACATCAACGCCGACACTTTTGCCGGCGCCATCGCCGGCGCCTGTCAGGCGACGCGCCTGCTGTTCCTCACCGACGTGCCTGGCGTGCTCGACAAGAACAAGAAGCTGATCGACGAACTGACCGTGGCCGAGGCCAAGGCCCTGATCAAGGACGGCACGGTCTCGGGCGGCATGATCCCCAAAGTCGAGACCTGCATCGAGGCAATCGAGCGCGGCGTCGAAGGCGTCGTCATCCTGAACGGCAAGACGCCGCATGCGGTGCTGCTCGAGCTGTTCACCGAACACGGCGCCGGCACGCTGATCGTGCCGTGAGTGGCCCCAGTCTGTCCAACGCTGCGATAGCCCGGATGACCGTCAGATCATCATCGCAGCGCTTGTCGAGACAGGCGGGCGGTGAACGATCGATTTAGGCAATCTCCGCCTTCGTCGCTCGCCGCCAGTCGATCATCCGGGCCGAGGAAGCCGCGCGATGACCTTTATTTCAAAATCGAAGCCCGCCAGCCAATTCACCCCCACCGCGGTCCAGTTCGGGTAGGGCGGTTCACCGATCGCCTTAAGTCGAACGGCGTCAATCGCCTCCCACTGCGTGGCCGGGTCGGTGTGGAAAGTGGTCACGTCAACGATGTCGTCGAACGTGCAACCGGCGGCCTTCAACACCGCCGCGAGATTGTCGAAGGCAAGCTGGACCTGCTTTTCGAAGGCTGGCTCGGGCGATCCGTCCTCGCGGCTGCCGACTTGGCCCGAAACGAACAGAAAGTCGCCTGAGCGGATCGCCGCCGAATAGCGGTTGATCTCGTAGAGGGCCTGCCGACCGGCAGGGAAGATCGCATCGCGTTTGGTCATTGTTTCACTCCATTCGGACAAGGCAGGCCGGCCAGACCTCGCGACCATCGCGATGTGGCTTCACCGGGAAGGGCGAGAGCCGCTCGCAAGACTTCAGGGTTTTGGATCGCTGCGCTCCACTTTACGGGGCGGTCATTGATATACGTCCCGTATGCCTGAAGTGGGTACATACATTCCGTATGTCAATACACATACGTTGCGTATGTTTGTTAAGAGATTGCCCGGAGCCGGTCAGGCCGCGGCGAAATCGTGATCCCAGGCGGTGTCAGCCTGCGCGCCGGGTGCGCGACCACCATCGATTCCTCTTCCTCGTCCTGCGGCGCGCCCCAGAATTCGGCCAGCGTCGGCCCATTTTTCAGGCGGCGGTCGCGGACCAGAAAGCCCCAGACTTCGCGGAACCAGACGCGGCGGCCCATTTTTGTGTACCAGCGCATCGAATGCCGTTGCTCCGGATCCTTGTGGAACAGGATACGCGCCAGAGCCTTTGGCCGCGACTGTACTGCCAGTTCGATCAGCTTGACGGCGAAGAACAATATCCACGGCTTGAGCCGGGTCATCTGCAGCACCTGATGCTTGTAGTCCCACAGGCGGGCATCCAGCTGGATCACCTTGCGATCCCTGGCAATCCTGAAGAACGGCGTCCAGCGGTGCGGCGTGACGTAGAGCGCCTGGATCTGGTCGGGGTCATAGGCGATCAGCTGGCGGAAGCCGCGCCAGAGGTCACGGAGGCTTTCGTCCTCGAAACCGGCCACCCAGGTCGCCATCGACAAGATGCCGTTGAGGCGCAGCAGCCGTATCGCCTCGCGGTCGGATGAGGTGCTGCCGCCCTTGCGGATCAACTGGAGCGTCTGCTCGTCGGTGTTTTCCATGCCAAGCAGCCAGCGGATGACGCCGGCCTTGCGATAGAGATGCAGGCTGTCGGCATCGCGGACGATGTCGTCGGCGCGGGTCGAGCCGACGATCAGCACCGGCACATTCTCGGCGATCATCGCATCGAGAAAGGCGCGCCAGGCTTTTTTGGAGGATGTCGGGTTCTCGTCGGCGAGGTTGATCAGCTCGACGCCATGCTGCCGGTACAGCCAGGCGATCTCTTGCGCGAATTTCACGGGGTCGCGATGCCGCCAGCGCGTCCAGAAGCCACGCTGGCCGCAATAGTTGCACAGATGCGGGCAGCCTCGCGAGAACTGCATGACCACCGCACGCTTGCCTCCCCAATAGCTATAGCGGCGATGATCGATCAGTTCCCAGCCGACGCGGTAGTCGTCGAGGTTGGCGATCGTCCTTGCCGGCTTGGTGGCGAAGGGCCGCCGCAAATCGTCAGGAAAGGCGATGCCCGCCACGTCCGACAGCGGCTTGCGTTTCTCCAGCGCCTCGACCAGCGCCACGATTGTCGCCTCGCCCTCGCGGCGCACGATGAAGTCGAAGGCATCCGTTTCGGCCAGTATGTCGCGCCAGTGATAGGTGGGGAACACGCCGCCATAGATCAGGATTGTCGCCGGATCGATGTGCTTGACCATGCCGGCGATCAGCAGGGCTATCGGATGCGCAGAGGTCGAGCCGGAATGGCCGATCAGAATGCAGTCGGGATGGTCGCTCAAGGCGTCCCGGACCAGCGTGGCAAGCGGCATCGGCCCGAATTCGGCGTCGACAAGCCGCACTTCATGTCCCGCGTCGATCAGCGGACCGCCCAGTGCCAGCAGACCGAGCGGCGGCAGGTGGTCGTCCGGCACACGGCTGCCGATAGCTGTATGCGGCGGGTTGATCAGGACGATTTTCATGGCGGACCTTATGCAATGGCGGTCCGCATGTCGTAGTCGGCGATCTAGCTCCGGAGATTGGCTCGCTTCAGCAGTTTGTGTGCAGCTTTTCCGCAGAAATGCCTATCGTCTGAGATGTGCAAGCGGGACATGGCCAGGCCCCTTGATGTTCTGCAGCACAAGCTGGGTGTGGACGTCGCGCACGCCTTCGAGCCGCATCAGCCGGTGCATGACGAAGGCATTGAGCTCGTCGACCGACGGCACCATCACATGCAGCAGGAAATCATGGTCGCCGGTCATGGTCCAGCATGAGGACACCTCGTCCATGCGCTGAACGGCGGCGATGAAGCTTTCGGGCGAGCCGTCGCTGTGGCTGGTCAAGCGCACCTGGATGAACACCTCGACCATCAGCCCGACGGCGCGACGGCTGAGCACCGCGGCGAAGCCCTTAATGATGCCCGCCTGCTGAAGAGCCTCGAAGCGCCGCGCGCAAGGTGTCGTCGACAGGCCGATCTCCTGCGCCAGCTCCGATACCGGCTTGCGCCCGTCGCGCTGCAGGATGTCGAGCATCTTGATCTCGAATTCGTCAAACTGAGGCATTTTCACTCTCCCGAAGCTCGATCGTGGAGTCTTTTACCTCCAAGCCCGCATTTGGGCCACCATCAAAGCTGATTTGCCTCGCGCCCTCCGGCTAGAATTTCCGGCAATCCGCTAATCATGATTTGTAGGGAGAGCAAACCAATGACGATGAACGTTGCCGACTATGCCCGCGAATGCGCGGCGCGAGGCCTTCGCGGCGATTATTCGGTCTGCCGTGCCGATTTCACCGTGGCGCAGGGCTATAACTATACCGACGAAGAACAGGCGGTGTGGCGCACGCTGTGCGACCGCCAGACGAAGCTGACCAGGAAGCTGGCCCACCACTCCTACCTCGATGGCGTCGCGGCGCTCGGCCTTCTCGACAAGATCCCGGACTTCGGTGCGGTCAGCGAGAAGCTGCGCAAGCTCACCGGCTGGGAGATCGTCGCTGTGCCGGGGCTCATTCCCGCCACGCCGTTCTTCGACCACCTCGCCAACCGCCGGTTCCCGGTCACCAACTGGCTGCGAACCCAAAAGGAGCTCGACTACATTGTCGAGCCCGACATGTTCCACGATTTCTTCGGTCACGTGCCGATCCTGACGCAGCCGGTCTTTGCCGACTTCATGCAGATGTATGGCAAGAAGGCCGACAGCGTGATTGCGCTCGGCGGCGACGAGATGATCACCCGGCTTTACTGGTACACCGTCGAATACGGGCTGATGCGCGAGGCGGGCCAGCCGCTGAAGGCTTTCGGCGCCGGGCTGATGTCATCCTTCACGGAGCTTCAGTTCGCCGTTGAAGGCGGCGAGGCGCACCATGTCCCCTTCGACCTGGAAACCGTAATGCGCACCGGCTACGAGATCGACAAGTTCCAGCGCGCCTATTTCGTACTGCCATCCTTCGACGTCCTGCGTGATGCTTTCGAGACTGCCGATCTTGCGGCGATCGTCGCGCGCCGCAAAGGCGAGCCGGCGCTCGACCCGGCAAAGATCTAAAAGGTTAGTTCTTCTTAACGACCGCCAAGGCTCACGCCGCTTCGGAAATGTCCCTGTCGAGGACCGACAGATTGCGGCCGCGATGCTTGGCCTCGTAGAGCCGCCGATCGGCGGCTCGCATCAGATCCGACACGTCGATTTCCTCGCCGCAGGTGATGCCGCCAATACTGACGGTCAGCGGAACCGTTCGTTCGTCGACGGGGCGGAAACGGATACACTCGACTTCACGGCGGATGCGCTCGGCGACGCGCCTGGCTTCGTGTTCGGTGGCGCCGATCAGGAAGGCGCAGAATTCCTCGCCGCCGATGCGGCCAAGCATGTCGCCGCTACGCACGCCGCGCTCTATTGCATTTGCGATCAGAAGCAGCGCGTCGTCGCCGATCAGATGGCCGTAACTGTCGTTGATGGTCTTGAAATGGTCGGCATCGATGATCAGCAATGCGCCGCGATCGGATTTGCGCCGGGAGCCGTCGAGGGCGCCAAAGAAACTTTCGCGGTTGAGCATGCCGGTCATGTCGTCGCGGCTCGCCTTTTCCGCCAGGCGCCGATGCGCGGCGGCAAGCTGGGCATGATTGCGAGCAAGGTCGCGGTGCGCGTTTTTCAACCTTTCGCTCTGCCAGAACGAATAGGCGCCGGCGCCCCAGGCCAGAGCGAGCGGGCATAGGGTCGACGTCAGCCAGATGGTGCGATTGATCGAAAACCCCATTGCCGGAACAACGATCAGCGTCAACAGAAGTGAGGCGGCGACGGAGGCGAAAGCGATGGCGGCAGACTTTAGAAATATGCGATTCATCGCTTGCTCCCACTGGTCCGTCTTCGTGTCAGCAAGCGCTGAATGTCACCTTTCGGCGATGCGTAAGATTTTAATCGTGTCGCGTTTTTTACCACTCTTAGCGCGCATAGGTTGTGGATAAACCCCCTGCTAGAAAGATCGTTTCGTGCCATAAGGACGGTATGACCGCGCTTCCCGATCCCGCCCGCTTTGCCCATGTCACCGACTGGGTGTTCGATCTCGACAACACGCTCTATCCGCACCATTCGAATCTGTTCTCGCAGATCGATGTGAAGATGACCGCCTATGTCGGAGAGTTGCTGACGCTGCCGCGCGAGGAAGCACGCAAGCTGCAAAAGGAGCTCTACCGGGAATACGGCACGACACTGAACGGATTGATGACGCGCCACGGCATCGACCCCGACGATTTTCTCGAGAAAGTGCACGACATCGATTATTCCTGGCTGGTGCCCGATCCTGTCCTTGGCACGGCCATACGCCAGCTTCCCGGCCGTAAATTCATCTTCACCAATGGCGATCGCCGGCATGCCGAACGCACCGCGCGGCAGCTCGGTATCCTCGAGCATTTCGACGACATTTTCGACATTGTCGCAGCCGGGCTCAATCCCAAGCCGGCACGGCAGTCCTACGAGAAATTTGCCGAACTCCACGCTGTTACCGGGCAAAATGCGGTGATGTTCGAAGATCTCGCCCGCAACCTGTCGGTGCCGAAATCGCTGGGCATGACCACGGTGCTGGTGGTGCCGCGCAATTTCGAGCCGACCTTCTCGGAAATCTGGGAGCGCGACCCGGCCAATGAGGACGACGTGGACTTCGTCACCGACGACCTCGCCAGCTTTCTCACGGCGATCGTCGAAGTCACCGCTTGATCGCGGCGGCGCGGTTCAAACCTTTGTTTCCTATGCATCAGAGCTTGTAGAAGCGGCTGACGATCCCCCAGGCCTCGTCGGCGGTGTCGACGAAATCGATGATGTCCTGGTCGCCGGGCGTGATCGTGCCTTGCTCGGCGAGGAAATCGAGGTCGATCGCCCTTGCCCAGAAAGCCTTGCCGAACAGGATGACCGGCACGCGTTCCATGCGGCCGGTCTGGATCAGGGTCAGCGTCTCGAAGAATTCGTCCATCGTGCCGAAGCCGCCGGGAAACACCGCAACGGCCTTGGCACGCATGACGAAATGCATCTTGCGGACCGCGAAATAGTGGAAATTGAAGCAGAGCTCCGGCGTCACGTAAGCGTTTGGCGCCTGTTCGTGCGGCAGCACGATGTTGAGCCCGATCGATGGCGCGCCGACATCATCGGCGCCGCGATTGCCGGCCTCCATGACACCAGGCCCGCCGCCAGTCACCACGACGAATTCGCGATAGTACGAGGTGGCCGACTGCTGCGAGCAGAGGCGGGCGAATTTGCGCGCCTCCTCATAATATTTGCTGTTTTGCTCGAGGTTCTTCTTCTGCGTCTCGTTCTTGGCCGCCCAGGCCTCACCGCCGGGTTCGGGGATGCGGGCGCCGCCGAACAGGATGACGGTCGATTGAATGCCGCGCTCGGCCAGGATCATCTCCGGCTTCAGCAGTTCGAGCTGCAGCCTGACCGCGCGCAACTCGCGCCGCGTCATGAAATCGGGGTCGTTCCAGGCCAGCCGATACGTCTCCGCGCGCGTTTGCGGCGTGTCCGGCACGCTTTTCGACCGCTCCAGGTCCTCGTCCGAATGCGGCAGCGGCGTCCACCCCGCCTTTTCCATAGGAGTCATTTCAGCTTTACCCGTCCAATCATTCACTTGCGCCGTCCCGTGACGCTGCCGCGATTGACCCTCCCCAAGCCTTCACATAGGGTCCGCGCGACTTTCAAACAGGTTAAGGCGCCGGCCCTTAACAGCTTGGTAATGGAGCGAATTCATGTCGAAGCCCGATCTCGCGAGTCTCGAGAAGATCATCGAGAACGCCTTCGAGGAACGCGACACGATTTCGACCGCAACCCGCGGCGAGACGCGTGAGGCCATCCAGTCGGCGCTCGACCTGCTCGACCGGGGTGTCGCCCGCGTCGCCGAGCACCAGGCCGACGGCAAATGGCACGTCAACCAGTGGCTGAAGAAAGCGGTGCTGCTGTCCTTCCGGCTCAATCCGATGGAGATCATCAAGGGTGGTCCCGGTCAGGCGGTATGGTGGGACAAGGTGCCCTCGAAGTTCGACGGCTGGAGCGCCGTCGATTTCGAGAAGGCCGGCTTCCGCGCCGTGCCGTCGTCGATCGTGCGCCGCTCCGCCTATGTCGCGCCGGGCGTCGTGCTGATGCCGTCCTTCGTCAATGTCGGCGCCTATGTCGACAGCGGCACCATGGTCGACACCTGGGCGTCGGTCGGCTCCTGCGCCCAGATCGGCAAGAACGTCCATCTGTCGGGCGGCGTCGGCATCGGCGGCGTGCTGGAGCCGATGCAGGCCGGCCCCACCATCATCGAGGACAATTGCTTCATCGGCGCGCGCTCGGAAGTGGTCGAGGGCTGCATCGTGCGCGAAGGCTCCGTGCTCGGCATGGGCGTCTTCATCGGCCAGTCGACCAAAATCGTCGACCGTGCCACCGGCGAGATCTTCTACGGCGAAGTGCCGGCCAATTCCGTCGTCGTCGCCGGCTCCCTGCCGGGCAAGCCCTTGCCGAACGGCGAGCCCGGCCCCAGCCTCTACTGCGCCGTCATCGTCAAGCGGGTCGACGCCAGGACCCGGTCCAAGACCTCGATCAACGAATTGCTTCGCGATTGATCTTTCCCCACGAATACGAACGGGATTCGCTTGCCTGACAGATCAGACCTCATCTGGCTTTTCTTTAGAACTTCGGGCCGCGTCAGCCGCGCGGTCTATTTTCTGGGAGGACTGCTGGTGGCCATCATACAGGCCTTCCCGCTCTATCGTTTCACGCTGGTGCCGGAAGGCACTACCGAGAGCAACATGTGGTCGTTCATTTTCTTCATCGCCTTCATTGCCTCGCTTTGGTCGAACGTGGTGCTGGCGGTGAAGCGGTTGCATGACCTCGACAAGCCGGGTGTTGCGGCACTGGTGTTGTTCGTGCCGGTTGTCTCGATCATCGCTTTTCTCGTGCTTTGCCTATTTCCCGGGCAGCCGGGCCCCAACCGCTACGGCAAGCGCACCAATGCACCGGCCGAACCCTGAGCGCCGGTCGGACATTTCGTCATGCGCTACCGCTCGCTTGATTCGAAACTGATCCTCGAAACCGCCGAACGGCTGGAAGAGCGCATCGCCGAGCGCTTTCCCGATGCAGGCTTGCACGGTGTCGCCGCCGAGCTCGTGTCGCTGTCGCGCGATCTGGCAAAAGCCGCCAAGGCGCTAGAGGCGCCGATCTGGTGGCTGCGCGGCCTCATCATCGCCGCCTTCGCCGTCGGAGCGCTGATGTTCCTGTTCGTCGGCACGATCCTGCCGCTCGGCCGCATTTCGGGAAACCACGACGCCTTCCAGTCGGTGCAAGGCATCGAAGCCTCACTCAACATGATCATCCTCGCCGTGCTGGGCTTCCTGGCCCTGATCCGCTCCGAGGAGCGGATCAAGCGCAAGCGGGTGTTTCGCCAGCTCCACGGGTTGCGTTCGCTGATCCATGTCATCGACATGCACCAGCTGACCAAGGATCCGGCAGCGCTTTCAGCCAGTTTCAAGCCGACGCCGCATTCGCCAGCCCGCATCACCAATGCCGCCGACCTTGCCCGCTATCTCGACTACTGCTCCGAAATGCTGTCGATCACCGGCAAGATCGCCGCGCTGTTTGCGCAGTCGGTCAATGACACCGTGGTCATCGACGGCGTCAACGACATCGAGAACCTGGCTTCGAACCTGTCGCGAAAGATCTGGCAGAAGATCACGCTGATCGAAACCCCTCATGGGCAGCCGGCACGTGCGGGGAAGACCGATCCCGAGCCAGGTCCGCCGCGTCGGCCTGCGGTCCGCAAACGACCGGGGCCGGCAAGTTAAAACCCGCGACCCGGCGGCAGGTCCTCTAGAGCGGCGGAGCCGCGGATTTTCCGAAAGCCCGGTTTGGGCCGGATGCTCTAAGCGAATGTTAATCACCCTGGCCCAGCATGCCGGCGAAGACTGTGTCGACCGGCACGGAGCGCTCGACTGGCAAGCGACCTATCCCTGACGACCACGGAGCCACGCAAAACGTGGAGCGTCGGCGCTCGCCTGTTTGCCTGGTTCTCTTCGCCGATGAAATTGGAACCGGAAGCTGTCCGTGCACGGCTTCTCGACACCACCTTCGATCGCAAATTCGCAGTCCTGTTCGGTACCGTCAGCGTTCTGTTGGTTGCGGTCAGCACCGCACTTGCCACCGGGGATTGGTGGCCCTACGCCTGGATCGCAGCCGACCTGATGCTTTTCGCCGTCCGCGTTTTGCTGATGCGGGAATGCGAGCAGGCCCGCAGGCGCGGCTCGAAGGGGCCGCTGGCGGGCCTGATGGCAGCCAGTGGCGTATGGTCGGTTGTTTTCGGCCTTGGCTGCTATGGCTGTGTTGCCAGTGGGAATATGGCGCTTTCCGTACTGGCCGCCTTGAATGTCGCCGGTGTCGTTGGCGTGGTGTCGTCACGCAACGCGGCGACCCCGCGCTTCGCCATATTCGTCATGTTGGCCGTAAGCCTGCCTTACGTGGTTGGCGCACTGTTTTCTGCGGCGCCCGGAATGTCGATCGTCGGAATTCAAACGCCGTTCTATGTGGCCGGCGTCATCATCGTGCTGCTTCAGAACCACGCGATCAATGCCCGCATGATCCGCGCCGAGCTGGACAATCGCGACCTGGCCATCAAGGACGCGCTGACCGGCCTGCCAAACCGCATCTTCCTGCAGGAGAAATTGCGCGACATGTGCCGCGACCTTGCGGCGCCGGCCGCCAATGGTGGCAAGCCGTTTGCAGTGCTCAGCATGGATCTCGACGGCTTCAAACAGGTCAACGACCGTTTTGGCCACGCGGTCGGCGACGTGCTGCTGCGCAAGGTCGCCGAACGATTGAAGCGCGGCTTCCGGCCGGGCGACGTGGTCTTCCGTATCGGCGGCGACGAATTTGTCATCCTTTTGCCCGCAACCTCGGAGATCGAGGCCACCTATCTGGCAAAGCGGGCCATCGAAAAGGTTTCGGTGCCTTTCGACCTCGGGGTCGGTTCTGCCATCCATGTCGGCTTGAGCGTCGGCAGTGCCTTCGCACCCGCCGACGGGGGCGATCCGGAAATCCTGCTCACCTGTTCCGACCATGCGCTCTACGAAGCCAAGCGCACCGGCAAGGGCCGTTACTGGGCGCCTCTGCGGGCTACGATCTGACAGTCGCCGCGACGGCTTCCGGCGTCAAGCAGGGCGATCCGCGCCTCTCCTGCTCGGCCGCGCGGACCAGTGCCGTGACACGCTTCAGCAAAGCCGCCGGCGTGCCGGCCTTTTCGGCCAGGCGCAGGACCGCGCCTTGCAGTTCGCCGATCTCCGTCGGCCGGCGGCGCTGCAGGTCATCCCACATCGACGAACGCGCGTCCGGATCGATCGCAAGCATCCGCCGCGCCAAGAGCTTGAACAGCCAGTCGGGCAGGCGAAGCATTTTCGGCAACAGTGCGGGACGCAGGCCGCAGATGCGAGCGGGTTCGGTGCCTGTCGCCGTCATTGCCGCCAATGCTTCGTCGATCTGGCCGGCCAGGACCAGCCGCCAGCGGCGATCGGCAAGCTCTGCCGCCAGCGGCAGGCCGGAAAGCGCCACCAGCGCGTTGTTGAGGTTGAGCAGCAGCTTGCCCCACAACACCGCTTTGATGTCGCCATGCGTGGTGACGGCAAACCCCTCGACGTCAAGCAGTTCATCGAGGCCTGTCGGACTCTCGTCGATCATCACTTTGCCGCCGCTGGCGCGATGCAGGCGAAGCGGCAATTCGCCCTCCGGCGATTGGACCACATTGAACGGCACCATGCCCGCGAGCACCGGCCGGGGGGCGAGATGGGCTCGCAATTTATCGGCATTGTCGACGCCGTTCTGCAGGCTGAGTATCACCGCGTCCGGTCGGGCATGGGCGGCAATCAGCCCGGCCATGTCTTGCGTCGCGCCGCTCTTGACCGTCACCACGATGATATCGGCAACGGAGAATGCGGCTGCCGGGTCCGCCGTGACCGACAATGCGTCGGGCTTGATCGAGCGGTCGCGGCCGTCAGGGTCGGTGATGCGCAATCCACCTTTTTGCAGAGCCTTCTCGATGCGCGGTCGCGCCAGCAGAACCACCTTTCGCCCGGCAAGTATCAGGCAGCCGCCGGCATAGCAGCCGATACTGCCGGCACCGGCGATTACGATCGTCTTGCCACGCGTGACCATGCGATAGCCCTGTCCTGATCGAGAGGCCTTGCCGCAATTATACGACATGAAAACCATAATGTCGGCGGCATGGCTGGCCCTCACGTCTGGCCGTGACAGGCCTTGCGCTTTCGACTATCGCTTTTGCCATGACGCTGCCTACCGATCCGGCCAGAAACGTCGCTGCTCTCATCCGCTGCGCTTCGGTGACGCCCGCCGAAGGCGGTGCGCTGAGCGCGCTGGAGGCGATGCTGAAGCCGCTCGGCTTTGCGGTCGAGCGCCCGGTGTTTTCCGAAGCCGGCACTCCGGACATCGAGAACCTTTATGCGCGGCGTTCCGGCAATGGCCCGCACCTGATGTTTGCCGGCCATACCGATGTGGTACCGGCGGGCGACGAAGCAGCCTGGACGCACCCGCCCTTTGCCGCAGAGATCGCCAATGGCGAGATGTTCGGCCGCGGCGCCGTCGACATGAAGGGCGGCATCGCCTGTTTCGTGGCGGCGGTGGCGCGACATGTTGAGCAGAAGGGCGGCCCGAGGGGATCGGTCTCGCTGCTGATAACCGGTGATGAGGAAGGGCCGGCGATCAACGGCACGACGAAGCTGCTCGAATGGGCGGCTGCCAAGGGCGAGAAATGGGATGCCTCGATCGTCGGCGAGCCAACCAATCCCGACGCGCTTGGCGATATGATCAAGATCGGTCGGCGCGGCTCGCTGTCGGGCACGGTCGTCGTCAACGGCCGTCAGGGCCACGCCGCCTATCCGCAGCTAGCCGACAACCCGGTGCGCGGCCTGATGACGCTGGTCGACGCCTTGCTGCACCCCGTCTTCGACAACGGAACAAGGGATTTCCAGCCGACCAATCTTGAAGTGACCTCCATCGATGTCGGCAATCCTGCCACCAACGTCATCCCGGCGAAGGCGGCGGCTACCTTCAATATCCGCTTCAACGACACATGGACTGCCGAGACGATCCAGGCTGAGATCCACAACCGCCTCGACCGGGCGGCGAAACGCAAGAAATACCGCGCCGGCAAGAAGACACCGGTCGACTACGAGATCGTCTGGCGCGACGGGCCGAGCCATGTTTTCCTGACACGCGACGACAGGTTGATCGAGACGCTTGGCGGTTCGGTCAAGGCGGTGACCGGCAGGAAGCCTGCGCTCTCCACCTCCGGCGGCACCTCCGATGCCCGCTTCATCAAGGATTATTGTCCGGTGGTCGAATTCGGCCTGGTCGGCAAGACCATGCACATGGTCGACGAACGCGTGGCGATTGCCGACCTTGAGACGCTGACGCAGATTTACCTGCGCTTCGTTGAAGATTGGTTTGCGCAGGACATATCCTAGTGATGCTTTCAGCGGACGAAACCTATGCTTCGCTTGCCGGCGCCTGGCGGCTGATGCTCGGCAAGGCCGACGGATTTCGCCAGCTCGACCTTTCGGCAGACGGTTTCTGGAATTCCTTTTTTGCCATCGTCGTCGCGGCGCCGGCAATGATCGTCGGCTGGGTGGGCCTTGCCAACGAGATCGGCGATCCCGATGCGTTCGCCGGACGTTTCAGCATATTAATCCGCCTGGCCGCCGTTGACATCGGTGCCTGGGTGCTGCCGCTCATCGCCCTCGCTCTGGTCGCGCCTCGGGTCGGTGTGGGCGGCCGTTATGTGCATTATGTAGTGGCCAGCAACTGGGCCTCGGCGATTATCGCCTGGATGATGCTGCCGTCAGCGTTGATCCGGCTTTTTCTGTCGTCCGCCGACGAAGTCTCCGGGCTGGTGTCGCTGCTGTTGTTCGCGCTGTCGATGGTGCTGACCTGGCGGATGACCAACGTTGCCATCGGCAAGGGTGCGGCTGCCGGCACCGCTGTTTTTGCCGGCATGTTCGTGGCGTCGCTGATCGTGCTGTTCGGCCTGCAGGCGCTGCTCGGGATCAGCATGCCTGACGGTGTCTAGATATTTCCGGCAGCCGGATAATCCACGCGCACGAGAAAAAGCCCGTCGGGCGGCGCCACCTGGCCGCAGGCGGCACGGTCGCGCGCCTCGAGCGCCGCCTTCAGGTCGGCAATAGTCCAGCCGCCTTCGCCGACGCGCTTGAGCGAACCGACCATCGAGCGCACCTGATTGTGCAGGAAGGACCGCGCCGAAGCGTGAACTTCGATCAAATCGCCGGTGCGGCTGACGTCCAGCCGGTCGAGCGTGCGGACCGGGCTGGCGGCCTGGCATTGGGTCGAGCGGAAGGTGGTGAAATCATGCCGGCCAAGTAGCACCTTTGCCGCTTCGTGCATGGCCCCGGCATCCAGCTGCTTCGGTACCCACCAGATCTTGCCCTTGTCGAGCGCCGCCGGCGCGCGCCGGTTGACGATGCGGTAGCGGTAGTGGCGGCCGATCGCCGAGAAACGCGCATCGAACCCATCCGGCACAACGGCCGCCTCGAGAATGGCGATGCGCGCCTTGGCCGCCTGCAGATGGGCGTTGACCGCATCGCGCACCTTGTCGCCGGGCCATGCCTTGATCAGATCGACATGCGCGACCTGAGCGGTCGCGTGGACGCCGGCATCGGTGCGGCCGGCGGCGCGAAGCGAAACCTGCTCGCCGCAGAATTTCTCGATCGCCTGCTCGATTGCCTGCTGCACCGAAGGCTGGTTGGCCTGTCGTTGCCAGCCGGCATAAAGACTGCCGTCATATTCGATGTCGAGGCGAAAACGCGGCATTCCCGGATCAAGACGAAATCAGGCGGCGAGGGCTGAGCCGAAGGCCGAGGCGTAGACCAGCCTGCCGGTCTCCGGCGCCTCGCCCCAGGCAAGCGCCTGCAGGGCTTCGCCCTGATAGTCGCTGTCGAATTTGGCGGCACGGGCACGGCCGTAGCCGAAACGGCCATAATAGGCCGGATCGCCGAGCACCACGGCGAGCGTCTCGCCGGCAGCCCTCAGGCGGATATGCGCCTCGCGGACCAGCGCACCGCCGATGCCCGTGCCGTGGAACGACGGCTCGACCGCCAGAGGCGCCAGCGCCACCGCCGGGAAGCTCTTGCCGCCATTCTGCACGAAGAGCCGTGAAAAGAGGATATGGCCGACCACTTGCCCGTCTTCGTCCGCCACCAGTTCGACGACGGCATCACCACCGGTGACCAGCGCGTCGACCAGTCCGGCCTCCGCCTGCTGGCCGAATGCGTGTTCTTCGACAAGGCGGATCGCCTCGCGGTCCCGCGGCGTCGCCGCGCGTATGGACATCATGCTCATGACAATTTCATTCCTTTTTCGAGCTTGGCCCCGCGCAGAAACTCCTGCGCGGCAATGGGCTTTCCGCCCGCACGTTGAACTTCGACCAGCCTGATCGCGCCTGACCCGCAGGCAACCG
This sequence comes from Mesorhizobium sp. M0060, assembly GCF_040323155.1. Classification (NCBI taxonomy): domain Bacteria; kingdom Pseudomonadati; phylum Pseudomonadota; class Alphaproteobacteria; order Hyphomicrobiales; family Phyllobacteriaceae; genus Mesorhizobium; species Mesorhizobium sp. M0060. The sequence goes on along the minus strand of NZ_JAMYUP010000012.1, from coordinate 134,357 downwards.
TCAGCCGATCGTCGAGAATTCCTCCCGGTTCGCCGGCGCCTTGCGAGAGCGTCGAGCGAAGCAGTTTCAGCCGTTCCATGCGGCTGCCGATTTCGGCCTCGCACCATGTACCGGGAAAGGGCGACAGGCCGCGAATCTGGTTGTGCACGTCGCCGGCAGGCCGCAGCCAATCTATGCGAGTCTCCGATTTATCGATTTTCTTGGCGTAGGTCACCCCCACCTCTGCCTGTGTGGTAAATGTCAACGTATTCCGTTCCAGCCGTTCGAGTGCTTCCACGATCAGCGCAGCACCCGCGACCATCAGCCGGTGTTGCAGATCGCCGGACGTCATGTCGGGTCCAATGGCACATTTTTCAACCATTGCCACAGGGCCGGTGTCGAGGCCTTCGTCCATGCGCATCACCATCATGCCCGTCTCGGCGTCGCCGGCCATGATGGCGCGCTGGATGGGGGCAGCGCCGCGCCAACGCGGCAACAGCGATGCGTGGCCGTTGAGGCAACCGAGCCGCGGCGCCTCGAGAATGGGTTTGGGTAGAAGCAGCCCGTAGGCGACCACCACGGCGACGTCGGCGCGCAAAGCGCGGAACGCGTCCTGCTCCGCCTCGCCTTTCAGCGACACCGGCGACCGCACGTCGACGCCCAGCCGCTCGGCCTCGCGCTGCACCGGCGACGGCGTCAGCTCAAGCCCGCGCCTGCCCGCGGCGCGCGGCGGCTGCGTGTAGACGGCTGCCAATTCATGCCCGGCCTCGGCAATCGCCCGCAGCGTCGGCACCGAGAATTCAGGCGTACCCATGAAGATGACGCGCAGGGGCATTTTGTTCCGGGATCCGTCTTGATCGGGCCGCTAAATCGGCTCAGGCACCCGCTTCAAACGGGTTTACGAGCTTCAGGTCAAGCCCGTCGAAGTCGCGGACGTTGCGGGTCGCAAGCGTGGCGTCATGCGCCAGGCAGATTGCGGCGATCATCGCGTCAGGGAGGCTGATCGGGCGGCCATGTTGCTCCCGTGCGGCGCGAAGCTTTCCGGCCAGGCGAGGGACCGAGCCGGAAAAATCCACGACGCGGCCGGCAAACTGCTGCGAAATCAGGTGGTCGAGCACGCGAACATAACGGTCCGATCCTGTCCTGTTCAAAAATTTTTCCGCGCCCAAAGACTGCTCCATGATGACGGGGCCACACATGTAGAGCTCAAGAAAATTCTGTTTGCGAAACCATGCGGAGACATTCGAATCGGGCGCGGGTTTGCTGGCTTCCGAGACAATGTTGGTATCGAGGACAATCACTCGAAATCCTTGACCGGGCGACCGAAGTCGCGTTTCCGTTCCGCTTCGATTTCGTCCATTATTTCTGCGAATTCGTCGCCAATTGCGTTTTCGGCAGCGAATGCTCCGCGGATGGCGTCCCACGCGGAAACGCCCGGCTCCGGCCTGCTCTCTTTTTCGGCGATCATACCTTTCCGCAAAAGGTCGATCGCCTTGCGTGACAAGCTCTGGCCGCCCCTCTGCGCCGCCTGTTCGATTTCATGCTTCAACGGTTCGGGAATATTTCTGATCAGCATATCGCCCATCGCCGCCTCCATTTGATATCAATGATATCATCGCGAAGAGAGTTGCTCAAGGAGAATTAAAGTCTGGCTGTAACGTTTGGCGGATTATCGAGTGAGCTACCCCACCATCTTGCCCGGCATCTTATCCTTGGCGAGCTTCTTGAACTTCTTGACCACCATGTCGCGCTTCAGCTTGGAGATATAATCGATGAACAGCACGCCATTGAGATGGTCGATCTCATGCTGCAGGCAAGTCGCCATCAGCCCCTCGGCCTCGATCTCCTGCAGCTTGCCGTCGCGATCGAGATATTTCACCCGCACCGCCGCGGGGCGCTCGACCTCGGCATAGTAGTCCGGGATCGACAGGCAGCCTTCCTCGTAGACCGAACGCTGGTCGGAGCTTTCGAGGATTTCTGGATTGATGAAGACGTGCGGCGCCGGCGTCTCGTCCTCCTTGGCCAGGTCGATCACCAGCACGCGCAAAGGTTCGCCGACCTGGATCGCCGCCAGTCCGATACCGGGCGCGTCATACATGGTGTCCAGCATGTCGCCGGCCAGTTTGCGCAGATCGCCGTCGACACGCTCGACCGGTTTCGAAACCTGACGCAGGACGGGATCGGGAAGGATGATAAGCGGCTTGATCGACATGGCGTCTCACCTAAGACGTCGCACGAAAAGCGTCAACCGGGGCGCCTCCGGGCCGTTCACGTTTTGATCTGTGCCGGCGTCCCGAATCATCTATGCTGTCGGCATGAACGAACTGGCCGCCATCCTGTCCGAACCTGTCGCCCGGCTCGGCGCCACCACGATCACGCTCGGCCATGCCCTGGCGTTCGGCGCAATGCTGTTCCTCGGGCTGTTCGTGGCGCTTGTCGTCGCGCTGTGGCGATCGGCCAAGGCGCGTGCGGTGGCGGCCGCGGAATCCGCCGACCACGCCCGCGACGCCGAGGCGCGGATGGCCGGCATCTTGGCAAGCCAGGCGGAAATGCAGGGCCGCATGGGTGCCATCGCCGAAGTGTTCGGGGCGCGGCAGGCGGAACTCACGCAGTCGATCGGCCAGCGCCTCGACGCCATGACCGGCCGTCTTGGCCAGACCATGACCGAGCAGACGAGATCGACGCATGAGAGCCTTGCCAAGCTGCAGGAGCGGCTCGCGGTCATCGATACCGCGCAAGGCAACATCCAGTCGCTCGCTAGCCAGGTCGTGCAACTTCAGGCGATCCTCTCCAACAAGCAAACGCGCGGCGCCTTCGGCCAGTCGCGCATGGAGGCGATCGTCGCCGACGGCCTGCCGCACGGTGCCTATGAATTCCAAGCGACCTTGTCGAATGGCAGCCGGCCCGACTGCCTGGTGAAAATGCCGAATGGCGCGCCCGCACTTGCCATCGACGCAAAGTTTCCGCTCGAAGCCTGGAATGCCATCCGTGCCGCCGAAGGCGCCGACCTGCAGAAGTCCGCCGCACAGGCTTTCCGCCGCGACATCGAGGTACATGTCCGTGATATTTCCGAAAAATACCTGATCCAAGGTGAGACGCAGGACACCGCCTTCATGTTTGTACCCTCGGAATCGGTATTCGCCGAGATCCATGAGAACTTCGAAGCGGTTGTCCACAAGGCGCACCGCGCCCGCATCGTCATCGTCTCGCCGTCGCTTTTGATGCTGTCGATCCAGGTCATCCAGGCAATCCTCAAGGATGCTCGCATGCGCGAGCAGGCGCACCTGATCCAGGGCGAAGTCATCCGGCTGATGGAAGACGTCTCACGGCTCGATGAGCGGGTGCGCAAATTGCAGACGCATTTCGGCCAATCGGCCAAGGACATCGATGACATCCTCGTCTCGACATCCAAGGTGACCAGGCGCGGGCAAAAGATCGAGGCACTGGAGTTTGGCGCGCAACCGGCGGAGGACACCGCTGGTTCGAATGGCGGCGGAGCAAAAGCGGAAAGCAGCCCGCGTGTCGCCGATTCGAAAACCGGGCAATTGAGACTGAGGGTCGTCGAAGGCGACGATTGAGAGCTATGCTGGAACCCGGAGACGAGAGCCTGGCCCGGCTCCGGCGCTACTGCTCCTCGATGACGGTCGTGCCTTCGAATTCCGGCAGCCAATGCAGTGCCGAGCGGTGCCAGATCTGCTTTCTCGGCACCAGTTGATCACGTTGCCGCGCTGTGCCGACCCTGATGCCGTAAACCTTCGGTCCGTCACCCACCGAGGTGGCGTAGAGGTGCGAACCGCACTCGCCGCAAAAAGCCTGGGCACGCTTGGCGCCGCTCGAAGCGGTCTTGATGTAGATCTTCGGCGTGCCCTTGATGATCCTGTAATTGTCCTCGGACGCCGGCACGGTCACGCGAAAGGCCGTTCCGGTTAATTGCTGACAATCGATGCAGTGGCAAATGCTGGTCTTTTCCGGATCGACCTCGGCCTCGTAAGTGATGGCGCCGCAATGGCACCCGCCGTCGATTTTCATCTTCGTTCCTCCCGAGCTGTTCCTGCTGATTATAGCTGGGAGCGTCCGGTGGCGCATCCGTTTCGTCAGCCCGGTTCTTCTCCGGACGCCGCCGCCATGGCCTTGCTCCGCTGTTCCCAGGTGCCGCTGGTCTGCGGCTTGACGAACAGCCGCGTGATCTCCGGCATTTCCGTTTGCAGCCGCGCCTCCATGCGCTCGACGCAGTTTTCGATTTCGGGCGCCGATAGATGGTCCTCGAATTCGACGCTCAGGGCGGCGACGATCTCCTGCGGACCCATATGCAGCGTCAGCACGCCGTTGGCCCGCTGCACCGCCGGATCCAGCTGGACGATGGCCAGCACCTTTGTCTGCACCTCGGGCGAGGCCGGCTCGCCCAGCAGCAGGCTCTTGCTTTCGCGCGCCAGGAAGATCGCGGTCGCGCCCAGGATCAGCGCGATGCCGATCGACGCGGCGCCGTCGAGCTCCGGCATCTCCAGCAGCTCCGCCGCCGATATGCCGGCGAAGGCAACAACAAGCCCGAGAAGTGCCGCACTGTCCTCGAAAAGCACGGTGTAGACACTCGGATCCTTGCTGAGCTGCACCGCCTCGAGCCAGCCGTGGCTGCCCTTTTGCCGGCGGAATTCCTTCAGCGCCACCAGCCAGGTGCTTCCTTCGAACAGAAAGGAAAGGCCAAGTACAAAATAGTTCACCTTGGCGCTGGCGATCGGCTCTGGCGCCATGATGTGCATCACGCCTTCGTAGAACGATATACCGGCGCCCAGCGCAAAGACGAGGAGCGCGACGATGAAGCTCCAGAAATACAGCTCGCGGCCATGGCCGAGCGGATGCGTGCGATCGGCCGGGCGGGCGGCACGGTGCATGCCGTAAAGCAGCAGGCTGCCATTGCCGGTATCGACGAGCGAGTGGACGCCTTCCGAGAGCATCGCCGAGCTGCCGGTGAACAAGGCAGCGGCGAATTTGGTCAGTGCGATCGCGAGATTGCCGGCGAGCGCCGCGTAGATCACTTTTTTCGACCCGCCATGCGCCGCCATGGTGTGCTGCCTTGGTTGATGCACCGAGATTAGCGGAGCATCCGCCCAAGCTCCACAGCTGTCACAACGCCCGAAGCGTCGAGTTGTTCAAAAGGGCAGCGCGAGGGGCTATTCCACGACCTCCTCCGTCCAGACCTTGAAGTCAGCCAGCGCGCCCGGTCCAAAAATGTGGGTGAGCGGCACATCGGCGGCATCGCGTCCGGAGGCAATCAGGATGCGGCCGATGCGCGGCGCGTTATTGCGCGGGTCGAACGCGTGCCAGCGGCCGCCGAGATAAACCTCCATCCAGGCGGCGAAATCCATCTCCGACCACGGCTTTGGCAGGCCGATATCGCTGATATACCCGGTGCAGTAGCGGGTCGGAATGTTCAGGGCGCGGCAGAAGGCGACGGCGAGGTGGGCAAAGTCGCGGCACACACCACTCTGCTCGCGATAGGCTTCGGCGGCGGTGCGTGTCGGCCGTGCATTGAAATAGTTGAAGACGATATGGTTATGGACGAAGTCGCAGACCGCCTGGACGCGCGGAATACCGAGCGGGGTGTTGCCGAACAGCCGCCACGCTTCGCTCGCCAGCACATCGCTTTCGCAGTAGCGGCTGGGCAGCAAGAACAGCAGCGTCTCCGACGGCAGATCGCGCACCTCGTGCTGCCAGGCCGTCAGGTCGCGCGTCTCGAAGGAACCGGGGTCGCGGATCACCGCGTCCGTGCCGAACGCAAAGCGCCCGGCCGGCGCAACAAGACGGTTGCACCAATTGCCGAAACTGTCGCGGTAGCTTTCGATCGGCACCGGCGGGTTCGACGTCAGGAAGTCCGGCCGCTCGAGATCGGATGCGCGCGAATAATGGACGTTTAGCATCGCGATCAGCGGTGTTTCCTGCGGGAAGTCGAAGCTCATCTGGCAACCGATGTGGATCCGCATTGTCGTCCTGACCGGCCTGCCCGATCATCAGCCGGCGAAACGCAGGGCTGATGCTGCAGTGCGAAGAAGACCATCGCACGGACCGCCGCGGTTTGCGAGGGAATTAGAAACCGGTTGACAGCCATCGGCCAAGGCGCTCGCATGGCAACGGCCTCTTGCAGTCGAACGTTTCTCTTGTTTCACTTCGCCAGACGTCAACCGGAGGAACGAATCATGGCTAAAGGTGCGATGAAGGCAGGCAAGGAAGCCCGCAAACCGAAGAAGGACGCGAAGAAACCCGCTCCGGCGCCGGCCCTGAAGGCACCGCCGGTGAAGGCGATGAAGCTCAAGGACAAGTAGGGCCGCGCTATCGTTTTGGCTTATTTCCACCGGCCGAAAATGCGGCCGGTGTTATTGTTCATTAAGCGCACGAGCATCCCATATGGATGCAGCGAAGATAGTTTTTGCGCTTCTCAAGAAATCGGCCGGGAGCCATCGAAACGGAGCGATCCGATGTCGTGGATTTTCCTGTTCTTCGCCGGCCTGTTCGAAATCGGCTGGGCGATCGGCCTCAAATACACCGACGGATTCTCGAAGCCGCTGCCGACCGTCCTGACGGTAGCCTCGATGATCGTCAGCCTGACCTTGCTCGGCCTGGCGCTGAAGGCACTGCCGGTCGGCACCGCCTATGCGGTGTGGACCGGCATCGGCACCGTCGGCACGGCACTGCTCGGGATATGGCTGCTCGGCGAGCCGGCGACCGCGATCAGGCTGGCCTGCATCGCGCTTATCGTCTGCGGCATTATGGGACTGAAGCTCGCGGCTTAGTCGATTCCGACAGACCAACGCGTTCGGGGCCGCTGCAAGGCGGCCCTGATTCTTGCTTTCAGCTGATCAGCGCCGGAAGGCGCTATCGCGCGGAGAAGCCAGGCGGCGTCCTGCCGGTGCGCTGCTTGCGCGCCGCATAGCGTGCGTCACGCTTGGCCTTGCGTTCGGCCTCGTCGGCAAGAAAACGGGCGATGCGCTCGTTCTCTTCAGCTTCCCGGATCTTCGCTTCGGCCTGTGCGGCTTCTTCCGCGGCGATGCGTGCTGCTTCGGCAGCTGCCTCGCGCTCGGCCTTTTCGGCCGCTTCGCGCGCCAGTTTTTCCTGCTTCAGCCTCGCCTTTTCGGCCTCGCGTATAGCGCGGGCCTCGAGGATCGCCTTGCGCTCGGCCTGTCGTGCCAGCACCGCAGGATCATCTGCCGCCGGCTTTGACTTGAAGCGCTCCAGAAGCGCCTTCTTTGCCTCATTTGCGGCATTGCGCCGCTCGAAAACGTCTTTTTCCCTGTAGATAGCCAAGTCCACTTCCCTGGAGTCAATTTGCGAGGCTTACATACGCGTGAAAACCGAGAGTTCAAGCGCCAAAACGGTATGCCAGCCATGAAATTCTGATCTGTTGCAGCCGGGAGACGCCTTTTCGATTGAATTCGGCTGAAAGCCACCTGCACTGTTCACCATCCAGGCCTCTGGCGGTGCGACGGACTGACCGCTACCTGTAGCGCGAAGACAAAACGCTGGGATGACATACTATGGAACTCGGTCTCTACACCTTCGCCGACGTCAGCCCGGAGCCGGGTCCCGGTGCGATTGGTGCGCATGAGCGGCTGCGCAACCTGATTGAGGAGATCGAGCTCGCCGATCAGGTCGGGCTGGACGTCTTTGGTCTCGGCGAGCACCACCGTCCCGACTACGCTGCCTCCGCTCCGGTGGTGGCGTTGGCGGCGGCTGCCGAACGAACCGAGCGCATAAGGCTGACCAGCGCGGTCACCGTGCTGTCCTCCGACGATCCGGTCCGTGTCTTCCAGCAGTTTGCGACCCTCGACCTTCTGTCCGGCGGCCGGGCCGAGATCATGGCCGGGCGTGGCTCATTCATCGAATCCTTTCCGCTGTTCGGCTACAATCTCGAAGATTATGACGAGCTCTTTGCCGAGAAGCTCGACCTGCTGCTCGCCATCCGCGACAGCGTCAAGGTGACCTGGTCGGGCAGTCTGCGCGCGCCGATCAACGATCGCGGCGTATATCCCCGGCCCTTACAGGACCAATTGCCGATCTGGATCGCGATCGGCGGCACGCCGCAATCGGCGGCGCGGGCGGGCGTGCTCGGGCTGCCGCTGGCGCTGGCGATCATCGGCGGCGAGCCGGCGCGGTTCGCACCGCTGTTCGACACCTATAGGGATGCAGCCAGGCGGGCCGGCAGCGATCCGGCGAGCCTTGCCACCAGCCTCAACGTGCACGGCTTCATCGCCGAGACCACCGATCAGGCAGCCAACGATTTCTACGGTCCACAGGCCGAGGTAATGAACCGCATCGGCCGCGAGCGTGGCTGGGGGCCGACATCGCGGGCGCATTTCGACCAATCGCGCGGCCCGAACGGCGCGCTGTTCGTCGGCAATCCGGAACAGGTGGCCGAAAAGATCATCGCCCAGCACAGGCTTTTCGGTAACGACCGCTTCCTGCTGCAGATGGCGATCGGCATCATGCCGCACGCCAAGATCATGAAGGCTATCGAGCTCTACGGCACCAAGGTGGCGCCGATCGTGCGCAAGGAAACGGCGAAGGCCGTTCCTGCCGTGGCGGCGCCGGTCGCCTGATTCCCAGTCACCTGATTCATTGGCAAGGCCGCACGGCCTTGCCGGTGACGCCGGCTAACGGAACTTTGAAGCCACGAAGGCGTTTTCGCCAACGGTCAACACCAATACCAATCGCGGTGTGCCGCCGAGGGTCAGAATGAAAGCCGAACCCGCCGCTTCGGGCGCAAGCGCTACCGAAAGCCCGGATCCGCGCGTCGAGGCGCGGACGGATACGCGTCTGATGCGTTCGCTGCTCGTCGGCATCTTCATCCTTATGGCGATCTTCGCACTCTACTTCGCCCGTGCCTTCTTCATGCCGGTCATTCTGGCTTTCCTGCTGGCGCTGACGCTGACGCCGATCGTTCGCTTCCTGCGCAAGCATGGCATGCCCGATGTCATGTCGGCGACATTGCTGGTGCTGCTTTCGTTCTGCCTCGTAGCCGTCGCGGGATATCTGCTCAGTGGCCCGGTTATCGACGTCATCAACAACACCTCGTCGATCGGCCAGCAGCTTACCGAACGTCTGGCACAACTGCGCCGTCCGTTCGAAAGGATCGTGGAGATTTCACGTCAGATAGAGGGACTGACGCAGACATCCCAAGAGCCGGGCGTTCAGAGGGTGGCGATGGCGCCATCCGGTATTCTCTCGCAGGCCGCCGGCAATGTACTGTCGGCCGGCACCAGCGTCACCATCGTCTTCGTGCTGTCGCTGTTCCTGCTCGCCTCCGGCACGATGTTCTATGAAAAGATCGTACAGTCCTTCCCCAGTCTCAGCGAAAAGAAGCGGGCACTGCGTGTCGTCTATGACGTCGAACGTGAAATCTCGCACTATCTGCTTACTGTCACGGTCATCAATACATGTCTGGGCGTGGTCATCGGGCTCGGCCTGTGGGCACTCGGCGTGCCCAACGCGCAGGTCTGGGGCGCGGCAGCGGCTCTGCTCAATTTCCTGCCCTATATCGGAGCGTTGATCACCATCACGCTGGTCACCGTCATCGCGCTGATCAGCTTCGAGACGATCTCCTACGCGCTGCTGGCGCCGGCCTTCGTCATTCTATGCGACATCATCGAAGGCCAGTTCGTGACGCCGACGGTGGTCGGCCGCCGCCTCGAGATCAATGCCGTGGCGATCCTCATCGCCATCGCCTTCTGGTCCTGGCTGTGGGGTTTCGTCGGCGCGCTGCTGGCGGTGCCGCTGCTGGTCGTCATCAAGGTGTTCTGCGATCATTTCGACGGCCTCAGCCATGTCGGCAATTTCCTGGCGGCGCAGCATACGGCGGTGATCGAGGATGAGGAGATTTCCGAGGCAAAAAAGTAGCGGCTTAAGAGGCCAAAAGCGTCCACTGATTGGTGTGCAGATCAACGACCTTGCATCGGTTGCGCGTCCGTTGGGCGCCATCAACATTTTGAATTTGCCGCTTCGGCAATGGCTTCCTACATCCGTCCGGTCCACAGGAATCCCGCGCCGATGACCGCTCTTTCCGTTCTCGACCTGTCGCCGATCGTCGAAGGCAGCAGCGCTTCGCAGTCGCTCGCCAACTCACTCGACCTTGCCCGCCATGCCGAGCGGCTGGGTTACCAGCGGTATTGGCTGGCAGAGCACCACAATATGCCCGGCATCGCCAGCGCCGCCACCTCGGTCGTCATCGCTCACGTTGCCGGCGGCACCAAGACGATACGCGTCGGCGCCGGCGGCATCATGCTGCCCAATCATTCGCCGCTTGTCATCGCCGAGCAGTTCGGCACGCTTAACGCTCTGCATCCCGGTCGCATCGACCTCGGCCTCGGCCGGGCGCCGGGCACCGACATGGCGACGGCGCGGGCGCTGCGCCGCAACCTCGAGGCCGGCGCCGACAATTTCCCGCAAGATGTCGTGGAACTGATGGGTTATTTCCAGCCGGCCGAGGAGAGCCAACGCATCCGCGCGGTGCCCGGCGAAGGCGAAAAGGTGCCGATCTGGATCCTGGGCTCCAGCCTCTACGGCGCGCAGCTTGCTGCCATGCTCGGCCTCCCCTACGCCTTCGCTTCGCATTTTGCGCCGGCCGAGCTCGATCATGCGCTGGAGATCTACCGCTCGCGCTTCCAGCCGTCGGAGCAGCTCGACCAGCCTTATGTAATGCTCGGCCTCAATGTCTTTGCCGCCCCTTCCGATGCCGAAGCGCGGCTGTTGTTCACCTCGCTGCAGCAGGCTTTCGTCAATTTGCGCACCGGCCGGCCCGGCCGATTGCCGCCGCCGGTCGAAGGATATGAGCGCGACCTCGACGCAATGGCCAAGACCATGCTCGGCCAGGCGCTTTCCTGCGCCGTCGTCGGCTCCCCCGAAACGGTCAGGCAAGGCATCGAGGCGTTCGTGCGCCGTACAGGCGCCGACGAACTGATGGTCACAGCGCAGATTTTCGACCATGCGGCGCGGGTGCGCTCGTTCGAGATCCTGGCCGAGGCTCACAAATCGCTATCGCAAGCAGCCTGAAATTTTGCTCCTTGCCGCTCGGCATTTTTGCCGACGCTCGCGGAGCGGCCCAAGAGCCGTTCTGCGGCGATCCTTCGCGCTCCCCTCCGCCTGCGACGTGGTGATTGACCAAGCCGCGACGAGGGCCAATCTCCCCTTTCTTGGACTCGGGGACATCGCGAACGCGGCGTCTAAATAACAATCACCTTGGTGCCGATTGTGGAGCGGTCATAGAGATCGATGATGTCCTGGTTCATGAGGCGAATGCAGCCCGCAGACACGGCTTTGCCGATGGACCACCATTCGGGGCTACCGTGCAGGCGATATCCAGTGTCACCCTTCTCGTTGAAAAGATAAAGCGCCCGTGCACCGAGCGGGTTCACGAGTCCGCCCTCCATATGGGCCGGTATGATGCGGCCTCGCTTCTGCTCGCGCACAATCATGGCGGACGGCGCGCTCCAATCCGGCCATTCGCGCTTCCTCGCAACGTGAGCAGTGCCATGCCACTCGAAGCCCGCCTTGCCGACGCCGATGCCGTAGCGCAGTGCCTGACCGTCTCCCAGCACGTAGTAGAGGAACTTCGCTCCTGTATCGACAATGATGGTGCCAGGCTCCTCGTCAGTTGCATAAGGCACTGTCTGCCGATGGAACTTTTGGTCGACCTTGTAGATCGGAACCGGCGGAATGCGGAAACCGGCGTCGGTGAGGCCGCCATAGGCCGAGGGAAAGGTCTGTAATGCTCCGCCGGTGGTGCAGCCGGAGAATGCGACCATCCCAGCAAGTCCCAGCCCGATTAGGATCGATTTCACGCGCATGACTCAAGCCTGCGCCTATATCGGTGATCAGCCGCATCTCATTATATTCCTAATCCGGTATGCCTCGATTGCCAAGCTTTCCGTCTTGTCGGTCGACTGATTGTTGGCCGCTTCGCTCGGTCGGCGCCGCGCCTTAACTAAAAGTAGCAAATAGCCCGCACACAACGCCTCATTCCTCACCGGCCATATGCGACCCGCTTTGCCGCAATGCGATGACGGCCACCCTCGTGCGGGCGGCAGCGAAGGGCCGGGTCCGGTGGGACAGAGGGCGCGCTGTGCCGCCGGCATCTGAAAGTTTCTGAACAGAGGAGCCCAAGCGCTACACGCTGACGCTTTGTGCGATCGCGCCAAGTGGCCGGCATGAATTGCGGATCATCAGGCGTCCCTTGAGTGTCAGCTTGCGCGGCGGCGCATCTCTGTTTCCGGCGAGCCGGTCGAGCAGCAGATTGGCCGTCTGTTCGCCGATCGCCTGCACGGGCTGTGCGACCGTGGTCAATTGTGGCCGGAACACATCCGACCATGGAAAATCGTCGAAGCAGGCGACGGAAATATCCTCCGGACAGGATAGGCCGATATCGCGAATGGCCTTCATCGTGCCGATCACCATCGGGTTGTTGGCCGAAAAGATGGCGCTCGGCCGGTCGTGCAGCGAAAGCAGCTGCATGGTGGCGTTGTAGCCATCGACTTCGTGGAAATTGCCGAAGCGGACGAGCTCGGGCTCGGCCGGCAGGCCGGCGGCCTGGAGGGCTTCCCGATATCCCGCCATGCGGTCATGCATCGGCGAGATATCGAACGAGCCGGAGATGTAGCCGATGCGCCGATGGCCGAGATCGATCAGATAGGTGATGGCGTCGAACACCGCGCGCTGATTGTCGAGAACGACGGTATCGGTGTCGACTCCCTGGCAAACACGGTCGAGCAGCACGACCGGCACGTTGGCGTCGTCGACAATCTCTTTGAGGATCGCGCCGTCGCCGACACGCGCGACGATCAGCCCGTCGACCATCCGGTCGAGCAACAGCCTGATCTGGTCGTCCTGCGTGTTCAGATGCTCGTCGGTGCAGCACAGCATGACGGCGTAGCCGGCCCTGTCGAAAGCCTGCTGGATCACCGAAACCACGTCGGTAAAGAACGGATTGGTGATATGGGGGACGGTAAGCCCAATGGTGCGGGTGGTGCCCATCTTCAGGCTGCGGGCGATGGCGTTGCGCTTATAGCCGATGTCGCGGATCGCCTGCTCGATGCGGCGGCTGAGCTCGGGGCTGACGGTCGCGGTGCGGTTGATCAGCGCCGATACGGTGGCCACGGAAACACGGGCCGCTTCGGCCACATGAAGCATGGTCGGTGCAGTGGATTTGCGCTGCTTTTTTCGTCCTGACGCTGTCATTTTCGAAACGTTTCACCACTCCGCGGCAGCAATACGTACGGAATCTTATGATTTTGCGCAAGAATTGAAATGGAACAATCTTAGGTTCCAGATATTGGCTTGACATGATCGAAACGTTTAGATTAGCGTTTGGGGCGTTCGGTGACGACGGAGGGAGGCCGTCCTTGTCATGCAGCACGGCAATTCCATCCCTGCGGAAGGCGCTATGGCGGACGGCTCGGCTGTCGTGCTGAGCGCCGAGCGCATCTCCAAGTCCTTCGGCGGTATCGCCGCGCTTGTCGATGTCGGCTTCGAGCTGCGGCGCGGCGAGGTCCATGCCCTGATGGGGGAGAACGGCGCCGGCAAGTCGACGCTGATGAAAATCCTGTCCGGCGTCTACACGGATTATAACGGCACGGTCAGTATCGATGGCCACCCGGTGCGCTTTACCGGCGTCCGCGAAGCCGAGCGTGCCGGCATCGCCATCATCCACCAGGAGCTGAACCTCGTCCCCGAACTGAGCGTCGCCGATAACATTTTTCTCGGCCGCGAGAAGCTGATTGCCGGACTGATCGTCGACCGCAAGGCGAGCAGCCGCGCCGCCGGCACGCTCTTGCAGAGGCTCGGCATCGAGCTCGACCCGGATGCGCGCGTCGGGGCCTTGCGCGTCGGCGAACAGCAACTGGTCGAGATCGCCAAGGCGCTGTCGATGTCGGCACGCATTCTGATCATGGACGAGCCGACCTCCGCCCTTTCGCCAGCCGAATGCCAGCGGCTGTTCCGCATCATCCGCCAGCTCGCCAATAGCGGCGTGGCGATCATCTACATTTCGCACCGCATCGACGAGGTCATGCATCTGGCCAGCCGCGTCACCGTGTTTCGCGATGGACGCCACGTCCTGACGCAGGCGATGGACAAGCTCGACGAAGACGCCATAATTTCGGCGATGGTCGGGCGAAACCTGCTTGCTTCCTCCCAGGAGCACCGCATCCCGGATGGCAACACCGTCCTTTCCGTAAGCGAGCTGTCGCTGTCAAAGCCCAATCGCCATGGCTGGCGCACCGTGCTCGACGGCGTCAGCTTCGACCTTGCCGCCGGAGAAATCCTCGGTATCGGCGGGTTGCTGGGCTCGGGCCGTACCGAAATCCTGGAAACGATCTTCGGGTCCAGTGGCGGACGTGCCGGCGGTGAGATCAGGCTCGATGGCGAGGCAGTAGAAATCCGTTCGCCGCGCGATGCACGCCGGCTCGGCATCGCCCTGGTCACAGAAGACCGCAAGACGCAAGGCCTGCACCTCGAGGCCTCGATCACCGACAATGTCGCGCTGCCGCTGGTCGGCGCGCTGGCGCGGTTCGGCCTCCGCTCGCTGGCCGGCGAGCAAGGGCTGGCACGGGACGCCGTCAAGGCGCTCGGCATTCGCTGCGAGACCATCGAGCAGCCGGCCGGCACGCTGTCCGGCGGCAACCAGCAGAAGGTCGTCATCGGCAAGTGGCTGGCGACGAGGCCGCGGGTGCTGCTGCTCGACGAGCCGACCCGCGGCATCGATGTCGGCGCCAAGCGGGAAATCTACGATCTCATCTTCAAGCTGGCGCGAGACGGGCTGGCGATCGCCGTCATCAGCTCGGAATTGCCGGAGCTGCTGCATCTTTCTGACCGTATCCTGGTCATGGCCGACGGCCGCCAGACGGGAATCCTGTCCCGCGCGCAAGCCAGCGAGGAGGCCATCATGCGGCTTGCAGCGCCGCGACGGACCATGACGAGGCCTGCCGCATGACCATTTTGCATATCCTGTCCCGGACGAAGCTCTATTGGGGCCTGATCGCCATCTTCCTGATCGGCGTGCTCGGCTCGCCGATCAGTTCCAAGGGCAACAACATCTTCCTGTCCTACGGCAATCTGCTCGATGTGCTCCGCCAGGTGTCGACCACCGGCCTGATTGCCACCGGCATGACGGCGGTGATCATCACCGGCGGTATCGACCTTTCCGTCGGCTCGCTGATGGCGATCTGCACGGTGGTCTGTGCCATGCTGCTGACGGTCCCCGGCGTGACGCCGGCGGTGGTGGTGGGGGTGCCGACAGTTGCCGTGGCAGCCCTTTGCCTCGGCATTCTCGTCACTCGTTTCATCCTGCTGAACATCGAAAAATCCCGCGCCGGCCCGCAGGCCACGCACGACATCAGGTTGGATAGCGTTCGTGGGCTGGTCACGCCCGGCATTGTCGGGGTGATCCTGTGCAGTCTGGTGCTGTGGTTCCTGCTGCCGCAGGTAGGCTCAAAATTCGGCGTGCTCGGCGTGTTGCTGGTGGCGCCTTGCGTTGGCCTGCTGTTCGGCGCGCTCAACGGCTTCATCATCGTCGCCGGGCGGCTGCAGCCCTTCATCGTCACGCTGGCAATGATGGTCACGGCGCTCGGTATCGCCCGGCTGACCGCCGGCCAGAACAACGCGGTGCTGCCGGTCTATACCGGGTCGAACGCCACCGCCGATTTCGAAATGCTGCGCTCGCTGGTGTTCGGCGTGATCCCGATGCCGGGCCTGTTCTTCCTCGGCGCCATCCTGATCTACGGCGCCGTGCTGCGCTTCACGCCGTTCGGCCGCTATGTCTATGCAATCGGCGGCAATGAAGAGGCGGCACGGCTGTCCGGCATCGCCGCCGGCCGCGTGAAGATCGCCACCTACGCGGTTTCGGGGCTGCTGGCCGGCATCGCGGCTGTGCTCTATGTCGCGCAGTACCGGCAAGGCAAGCCGGACGCCGGCGCCGGGCTGGAGCTCGACGCGATTGCCGCCGTGGTCATCGGCGGCACCAGCCTGATGGGCGGGCGCGGCAGCTTGATCGGGACATTCTGCGGCGTGCTGATCTTCGGCCTGCTCTCGAACATCCTGCAGCTGCACAATATCAATTCGAACCTTCAGCTGGTGCTGAAGGGGATGATCATCATCGGCACGGTGCTCGTGCAGGAGCGCAACGCCGGCGATCTTCTCTTCTATCTGCGCTTGCCCGGTGGGCAAGCGCACAAGGAAACGGCCGCGGCAAAGCGGCCGTCGCAAGAGACCGCGTCTCTAAATGTTGGAGGAAACAAGAAATGAAACGACGTGAATTGTTGAAGCTTGCCGCGCTGACAGCGGCACTCCTGACCACGACCGCCATGCTTGCCGGCGGTAGCGCCCACGCACAGGACAAGAAGTGGAAGATCGGCTTCTCGCAGGTGACGACGATCGAACCCTGGCGCGCCCAGTTCAACAAGGACATCCTGGCCGAAGCGGCCAAGCATCCGGAAGTCGAGCTGATCGTCACCGACGGCGAGGACAAGACTGAGAAGCAGGTCGCCGATGTCGAGAACCTGATCCGTCAGGAGGTCGATGCGCTGCTGGTATCACCGAAGGAATCCGCCGGCCTGACCGGCGTCGTGCAGCAGGCGATCGATGCCAAAATCCCGGTCTTCGTGCTCGACCGCAACGTCGAAACCAACGACTACACGCAGTTCGTCGGCGGTGACAACAAGCTGATCGGCCGGGCTGCGGGCGAATATGCCGTGGAGCTGCTCGGCGGCAAGGGCAAGGCCGCCGGCAACGTCGTCGAAATCTGGGGCGGCATGGGCACCCAGCCGGCGCACGACCGCCACGATGGCTTCCATGAGTTCACCGACAAGGAGCCGGGCATCAAAAACCTGCTCGACCAGCAGTCGGGCGACTGGAAACAGGACCAGGCCTACAACATCATGGCCACGGCACTGCGCAACAACGAGAAGATCGACCTCGTCTATGGTCATAATGATCCGATGGCGTATGGCGCCTATCTTGCCGCCAAGGATGCCGGACGCGAGAAGGACATCAAGTTCATCGGGATCGATGGTCTGCCCAATGAAGGCGTAACGCTGGTCAACAATGGCGAACTGACGGCGACCTTCACCTATGTGACGCCCGGCGCCGAAGGACTGCGGCAGGCGATCAAGTTCCTGAACGGCGAGAAGGTGGAAAAGACCATCACCTTGCCGACGGAGAAGATCACCAAGGAAAACTCCGCCCAGGTCCTGAAGGACAACGGCCTCTGAGACAAGGCTTCCTGCCGGGCGTTCTGCGCCCGGCAAGAATAACAACTAAACGGTCGGCAGGTGGCAGCTCAAGCCAGCTTGGCAAGCAGCTTCATGAATATGGCCGCCTCCTTGGCGGAAAGCGGTGCCAGCGTTTCCTGCGTAATCTCGCGGGCAAGCGGAATCAGCCGCTCGATTGCGTCACGGCCTTCGGCGGTCAGATTGACCAGCAGGCGTCGTTTGTCGACTTCGTGTTTGCTAAGTTCGACAAAGCCACGCGCTTTCAGCCGGTCGATGACACCCTTCACCGTCGCCGCATCCATGGCGATCAGGCTGCCAAGCTGGTTCTGCGAGGTCTCGCCGACGTCGCGCAATTTGGCCAAAGCGGCAAATTGCGGCGGCGTCAGATCGGCGATGTGTGCGGCGAAGATCGAGACATGGCGCTGGTGCGCCTTGCGCAGGATGAAGCCGACCTGCTCCTGTAAGCGATAGTCATTTTCGTCAGGCTCCTCGGCCTCGACCAGCTTGAGCAGATTGTCTTCGGCGCTCACCGCAGCCCGTCCCATGCCTTGATGTCCTTGGCCGCTAGGCCGCCCATCCGATCGTGTACGCGCGGACCGCAGGTCATGGCGAGGCAGAACAGGATCTCGTCGGGACGCGGGCCGTCGCTGATGCCAATTTCCATGGCATCGAAATGGCTGCGGACATAGGCGGCGTTGATGTGGCCGAGCGGCACATCGAGCCGCGCACCGAAGGCGCCGACCTTTTTTGCCGAGGGCACGATCGCCTTGGCGTCGCCGAGCCGTTCGCGCATGGCATAGCCGCCCGGCACATGCCAAAGCGCGCCATGTTCCAGCTCGCCCGCCATGCCGACAATGGCGCCCTTGCCGTAGCCGTCGATCTGTTTCACGTCGCCGCCCAACGCGGCGATGAGCCTGTCGGAGAGCAGCAGCCCGAGCGGCTTCAAATCTTCCATGGCGCTCTGCAGCTCTTCCACGTATCGGCCGGCGAACGGATTCTTGACCAGTGCCATGGCCGCGGCGCGGCGCCGCGGCACCTTCGCCACCGGTCCGCCTTCGTGAAATATCTCTTCGGTCAGCACCGCGATCTTGCGGATCGGAAACTCAGGCATGGGCGATTTCCCTCTCTAAAGCTTTATTGGCGAGCGCCATCGGACTTGCGATGCGCGCCTGACCGCCAAGGAAAAGCGCCGAGGCGACAATCAGGCCGCGCTGCCGGAAGTCCTCGGCGACGGCAAACCCGCAGTCCAGCGCAACAGCGATTTCGGCGGCGGAGAGCGGCCCTACGCCTTGCGTTACCAGGCGATCGCCGAGATCATTGTCCGGTGCGAGATCGCGCGCCGGCACGCGTGTGACGGCCGGATGGCCGGGTAGCTCGACGGCATTGGCGATCAGCGTCGCGGCGGCGTCGGCTTCAGCACCCGTCCGCGCCAGCACGGTGACGGCATCGGCAATGCCGAGCGAAAACGACCGGCCGCGCCAGCCGCTGGTCGCAACACCGCGAACCTCGTCCCCCGCGTGAACCATGATGCGGTCGGAAAGACCGTGACCGCTGCCGGCAATAGCCAGCGTCATCGACTGATCGCTGCCGAGATGGATCGCGATGTCGCCGCCATTGTTGACATAGGCGCGCTCGAGCCGGCGCCCGGCCAGCAGCGCGCCAAGTATCTCGTCGGCTACCGAACCGGCGACGGCAGCCATTGGCGTGATGAATTGTTTCGCCAGCGGAACGACCGCCGCTTCCATTCGACGCGCCGTCGGGCCGACAAACATGCGGGGGCGCAGCGACGCCGGGCGACGCAGCTCGGACAACTCTTCGACCAGTTCGGGCAGGATTGTCTGGAAGCGCGCCACTGCCTGGCGATAGGCGGCGCTGCATTCACTCGCCTCGCCGAATGCCTCGACGATCAGATCGATCGGCCCATGATTGAGGTGAAGCCTTCGGCCGTCCTCGAGCCAATGCGCCTGTGGGCCCTTCATCACCCCGCCCCATTTGTCGTCGCGCGCCGCAACTGCGCCAGCGGCGGCCACGGATTGTCGCTGGCTGCGGCCGTGTCGCGGCGCGGATTGAGATATTGGCCGCCCTTGGCCAGTATATCGTCGACGCTGCGGATTTCGGCCTCATAGCCGCCGAGCCTGACATAATCGTCGCGACGCATGGTGAATTCGATCGGCGCCACCAGCGCCGGGGTCGGCACATAGCCGAAGGCACCTTCCGGCACGCGGGTGACGTCGACCATCAGCGTGATGCCGCCGCCCGGCCAGACATAGACCGGCGCACCACCGACGGTCACATAAGTCTTCAGGCCTTGCACCGAGCGGGTCAAATTGACCGGGTTCTCGGTGACGCCGGCGCGCAGCGAGCCGCCGGCGCCGCCGACGAACAGCACGGTGCAGAGCGCCGGCTCGCAATTGTCCTCGATCAATTCGACCGATTTCTGCAGCCGCTCCGGGAACGGTTTCCGCACCGGCTTCAAGTCGTCGTCGAGTTCGTAATAGGCAAACTGCTCGCCGGTGGTCGAGACCATCAGCAGCGACAGGCCGGGGCGCGCACCCTTTTTAGCATTCCACTCACCAAGGATCGACAGCGGGTCGGAGATGCTGGTGCCGCCCCAACCGAGACCGGGCTCCGACACCTTGAAATAGCGGCCCGGCGTCGAACGGCGGCCGATGATCTTGATGCCGGTATCCTGCCAGCCAAGCACCTTGCCGGCCTGATGCTCCGAGACGACGCCGGTGATGTGGTCGTCGACCACCACCACCTCGTCGACAAGGCCGCGCCACTGGGTGGCGAACATGCCGATCGTCGCCGAACCGCAGCCAACGCGCATGCGCTGCTCGAGCTTCCCGTCAATGACCGGCGGCTTGCCAGCTTCGACGATGACGGTGGCGCCGCCGTCGATGACGAGCTCGACCGGCTTGCGGTTGCACAGGCTGAGCATCGCGTCACAGGTGGCGCGCCCTTCAGCTTTCGAGCCGCCGGTCAAATGATGCACGCCGCCCAGCGACAGCATCTGCGAGCCGTATTCGCCGGTGGTGACATGGCCGATCGCCTCGCCTTCGGCACGAACCGTTGCCGTTTCGGGGCCGATATGACGGTCGGTGTCGATCTTCACCTTGACGCCGCAATAGGAGAAGATGCCCTCGGTGACGACAGTGACCAGATCGACGCCTTCGACCTCCTGGCTGACGATGAAAGGCGCCGGCTTATAGTCGGGATAGGTGGTACCGGCGCCGATCGCGGTGACGAAGCGGCGGCCGGTGTTGACCAGTTCGCCGCCCCAGGCCTCGCCTTCTCCGGCAAAGGGCACGATTGCGGCGCCGGTCTCCGCCGCATGGTCGAGGATGGTCAGCGGATCCATCCGCACGATCCTGCCGCCGACATTGCCGTAGCGGTCGCAGGCGCCGGTGCGGCCATCGGCGATGTAGCACATGACCGGACAGGCATCGCAGCGGATCTTCTCCGCCACCAGCTTCTCGCCGGGATCATGCGTCTCGAAGCGTTCGGCAAGCTCGCTCATCGGCGCGCCTCCTTGTCGCGGATCGCGGCGCGAATGCGGCTCGGCGTCGCCGGAATTTTGGTGACAAGCACGCCGGTGGCGTGGCGGATGGCGTTGAGGATCGCCGGCGCCGTCGGGATCAGCACATGCTCGCCCAAACCCTTGGCGCCAAAGGGTCCTTCCGGATCCGGAACTTCTACCAGGATAGTCTCGATCGGCGGCACGTCGCCAATGGTCGGGATCAGGTAATCGTGCAGGTTTTCGGTGCGGCCGGGGATGTATTCCTCCATCAGCGCCATGCCGATGCCCTGGGCGATGCCACCCTCGATCTGGCCTTCGGCAAGCAAGGGGTTGATGGCCTTGCCGACATCGTGCGCGGCGGTGATCTTTACAAGCTTCACTGTGCCAAGCTTGAGATCGACCTCGAGCTCGGCAATCTGGGCGCCATAGCCGTAGACGGCGTAAGGCTTGCCCTGGCCCTTGGCATCGAGCGGCAGCGTCGGCGGATCATAGCTTTCCTCGGCACGGAAGACGAAGCCGTCGGCGTCCGCCTTCAGTGCCGAAAGATCGATGCGGCGCATCGCTTCGCCTTCCCTGATGCTCAGGCTTGTGCCGTCCAGCGCAATCGCCGCCTTTTCCGAGACATTAGCGAAGCGCAGTATGGTCTCGCGCAAGGCGCGGCCGGCCTTTTCGGCGGCCTTGCCGGTGACGAAGGTCTGGCGCGAGGCCGAGGTCTTGCCGGCGTCGGGGGTGATCGCCGTGTCGGCGCCTTTCAGCCGCAACTTTTCGAGCGGAAGACCCAACGCGTCGGCGCAGATCTGCGCGATGACGGTGTTCGAGCCCTGCCCGATATCGACGGCACCCTGATGCAGAACGATTTCGCCCGAAGCCGAGATGCCGACCTTGATGGTCGACGGATTGGGCAGCGAGGTGTTGCCGCAGCCGTACCAGCAGGAGGCGATGCCGACGCCGCGTTTTCTTGCGTTGTTGCCGGCGTTGAACGCCTCGGCGTCAGTTAGCGCGCGCTGCCAATGCGAGCGAAGGGCCTCCAGGCAGTCGGCGATGCCGACACCGGATTCGAGTCGCTGACCCGTAACCGTTTCGGATCCGTTCCGAAGGCAGTTATTCACGCGAAAGTCGAGCCGATCCATGCCGAGCTTTTCCGCCAGCTCATCGTAGAGGGTCTCCTGCATGATCGTCGCCTGCGGCACGCCGAAGCCGCGAAAGGCGCCGGCGATCGGGCCATTGGTGTGGATGGCGCGGCCTTCGGCGCGATAGTTCGGTGTTGCATAGGGACCGGAGGCATGCACCGGCACGCGGTTGGCGACCGTCGGCCCCCAGCTGGCATAGGCGCCTGTGTTGAAATCGCCCGTGAAGACCATGCCGGTGACCCGGCCGTCGGCATCGGCGCCGATGCTCGCTCTCATCCGAGCGGGATGACGCTTGGTGGTCGAGATCATCGATTCGTTGCGGCTGTAGGCGAGGGCCGCCGGCCGGCCGGTTTTCATGGCGACGAGGCCGATGAGCGGTTGCAGCGAGACGTCGAGCTTGGAGCCGAAGCCGCCGCCGGTGGCAGTTGGAACGATGCGCACCTTGTCGACGGCAAGGCCGAGCACTTTTGCCGTGTCGTCGCGGTCCATATAGGGCGCCTGCGTGCAGGCGACGACGACCAGCGTATCGCCGTCCATGAAGGCATAGCCGGCTTCCGGTTCAATATAGGCGTGCTCGACATAGGACGTGTCGATAGCGCCGGAAACGACGAAAGCCGCATCCGCAAGTGCGGTTTCGGGATCGCCACGCTCGACGAAGCCGGAGGTGAGCAGGTTCGACGGCCGGTTTTCATGGATCAGCTGCGCGCCGCCGGCCTGCGCTTCGTAAGTTTCCAGAAAATGCGGCAATTCAGTCCAGCGGATAGGGAAATCGGCAAGGTCGAGATCGAGGATAGCCTCGCGTTCGCCGGCAACCAGCGCCACCGCCTCGCCGCGAAAGCGCGAAAACCCTTCGGCCAGGGCCGGCTGGTCGGCAAAGGGCGTAATGACGCCGAAACAATTTCTTCCCGGGATGTCGGCGGCGGTAAAGACTCCGGCAATGCCGGGGCAGGATTTCACCCAGGCGTCGAGATCGCCGAAGCTGAAGGCGGCATGATAGTGCGGCGAGCGGACCACCAGCACCGATAGCGCATCGGCCGGGAAGGAATCGCCGCCGAATTTTTCGCCGCCGGTGACTTTCGGCACGCCGTCGAGGCGGATCGGGGAGGAGCCGACGGCATGGCCGGATCGTGGCATGCGCCGATCGAGGCCGTCGGCATGGCGCGAAGCATCCATCACCGCGGCGACGATCTTGCGGTAGCCGGTGCAGCGGCACAGCACACCGCCGAGCGCGTCCTGCGTCTCAACCTCGGTGGGGCAAGGCGTCCTGTTAAGAAGAGCCGTTGCCGCGACGAGCAGGCCGGGCGTGCAGGCGCCGCATTGTGCTGCGCCGTGGCTGAGGAACGAGGCCTGCAGCGCCGACAGCCTGCCGTTGCCAAGACCTTCGACGGTCGTCACCACGGTGCCGGAAGCGGAAGCCGCCGGCATCAGGCAGGCGCAGACCGGCTCGCCATCAACCAGCACCGTGCAGGCACCGCAATCGCCGGCATCGCAGCCGATCTTGGTGCCGGTCAGCCGCAGCTCGTCGCGCAGCACCGCCGACAGGCGTCGCACCGGCGGCACCGACAGCCTGACGGCGGCGCCGTTGACTTCGAAGGCAATCTCGGCGCGCTCCATGCCCATCAGGCTGCCGCCCTTTCGCCGGGAATAGCGCCCACAGCACCAAGCACAGCACGGGCGACGATCTCGCGCGCGGCATCCAGCCGGTATTCGGCGCTGCCGCGCACGTCGCCGATCGGCGAAAGCTCGTCCATCGGCGCGGACCGGATTGCAGCGGCCAGCGCGTGGCCGACCGGCAGGCCGCGCAGCGCCGCCTCGACGCTCGCCAGGCGCCTGGCGACAACCGAGCAGGAACCGACGGCGACGGCCGCGTTCCTGACGATGCCATCTTCGACGACCAGGCGGGCGGCCGCCATGGCGATGGAGATGACGAGATAACGGCGTGCGCCGAGCTTCACGAAGGCAGAGCTGCCGGCGGTCGCGGGTTTGGGAATGCGGATTGCCGTGACCATTTCGCCGGGCTGCAGAGCGGTGCGGCGGTTGCCGAGGATGAATTCTGCAAGGGGCAAATGCCGGATCGCTGCCGCTGACCGCAGTTCGATTTCTGCATCGAGCACCAGCAGCGCCGGCACACCGTCGGCGGCCGGCGAGGCATTGCAGAGATTGCCTGCAATCGAGGCGACATTCTGGATCTGCACCGAGCCGATTTCCCGCGCCGCCTGCTTCAGCGCGTCGAAAGCCGCAGGCAGCGGATGGCGGACGAGATCGGTCCAGGTGGTGCGGGCGCCGATGAGCCAATGGTTCTCGGCTTCGGCTATGCCGCGCAATGCCGCCAAGCCATTGATGTCGAGGACATTGTCGCGGAAAGGCTTGCTGCCCTGTGCCGGATAGAAATCGGTGCCACCGGCAAGGATGCGCCATTGGCCTTCGCCCAGCAGAGCGAGGGCATCGTCGACCGTGGTGGGTTTTGCGTAACGGATCACGCTTTGCCTTCCCAGAATGGGCCCTCCCGAGAGGGGATCTTGCCGAAAGATTTTCCCGAGCATGCAAGGCAGGAAATTCATTCGTATGCAAATGATATCAAGCCAGCGGGAATTGTCAAAGCCAGACTTGCTCTGCCATTCGCACCAGCACGTCCCGGAACGCATTTGTATGCCATGAGAGGTTGACGCAGCCGGCCATCTGGTCGAGTTTCTGCGTCCGGTCGCATTTTCAATGGAGCCTAAGCTCAAGACCAAGAAGACAGGAGGCTCCATGGCCGACGAAGCGCTTGTTGTCATCGACCTGCAGAACGATTTCTGCCCGGGCGGCGCGCTGGCGGTGGCCGGCGGCGACGAGATCGTGCCGTTGGTCAACGACCTGATCCGGCGGTTCGAGCACGTCCTGCTGACGCAGGACTGGCACCCTGCCGGCCATTCGAGCTTTGCCTCCAGCTATCCCGGCAAGCAACCGTTCGAAACGATCGATATGCCATATGGCGAGCAAACGCTGTGGCCTGACCACTGCATCCAGGGCAGCCTGGGTTCGGATTTCCACTCGGGCCTCGCCTGGAGCAAGGCCGAGCTGGTGATCCGCAAGGGATTCCGGCCTGCAATCGACAGCTATTCGGCATTCTTCGAGAACGACCGCACGACGCCGACCGGCCTTGCCGGCTATCTCCGGGAGCGCGGCATCGATACGCTGACGCTGGTCGGCCTGGCGACCGATTTCTGCGTCGCGTTTTCGGCAGTCGACGCGGTCAAGCTCGGCTTTACGACGTCCGTCCGGCTCGACGCCTGCCGCGGCATCGATCTCAACGGCTCCATGGAGACGATGCTGGGCCGGATGCGCGATGCCGGCGTGATACTGATTTGAACGTCACCGAGCCGAACCTGACAGATTTTTGAGGGGCTTCATGCGGTTTGCGGCGGCGTTGACGGCAGGTGCTGCACTTATTGCCGCAATCCTTTCTCCGGGAACGGCTCTTGCGGCCGAAGCGCACGAACTGCCGGGTGCCGCCATGTCGCTGTGGTGGGTGCTGCCGTTTGCCGGGCTCTTGCTTTGCATCGCGACCGGGCCGTTGCTCTTCCATCATGCCTGGGAGCACCATTACGGCAAGATTGCCGCGTTCTGGGCAGCATTGGTGATCGGGCCGCTGGCAATCGCCTTCGGCATCCCGTCGGCGACGCAGGCGGTGCTGCACGCGCTGCTCACCGAGTACATGTCGTTCATCATCCTGCTGTTTGCGCTGTTCACCATTTCGGGCGGCATCTTCGTTGCCGGCAACATCCATGGCACCCCGCTGGTCAATGCCGGGCTGTTGCTGGGCGGCGCAGTGCTTGCTTCGGTCATCGGCACAACCGGCGCCTCGATGATCCTGATCCGGCCGCTCATCCGCGCCAACGACAACCGGCGCTTCAACGCCCATGTCGTCATTTTCTTCATTTTCCTGGTGTCCAACATCGGCGGGTCTCTGACGCCGCTCGGCGATCCGCCGCTGTTCGTCGGCTTCCTGCGCGGCGTCGATTTCTTCTGGACGACCGTTCACCTGCTGCCGGAGACGCTGTTCGTCGCCGGCGTGGTGCTGGCCGTTTTCCTGGCGATCGACATCATCCTGCATCACCGCGAGGAAGGTGCGCCGAAGATCAAGGATCCGACGCCTGACGCCAAGGTGCGCATTCGCGGCCTGGCCAACATACCGCTGCTGGCAGGGGTGATCGCTGCGATCCTGATTTCTGCTGCCTGGAAGCCGGGAGTGAGCTTCTCTTTTCAGGGCGTCAGCCTCGAGCTGCAGAACCTGGTGCGCGACGCCGCCATCATGATACTGGCCTTCACTTCGCTTGTCGTCTCGCCGAAGGAGTTTCGCGGTGCAAACGCCTTCAGCTGGGGGCCGATCGCCGAGGTGGCGAAGCTGTTCGCCAGCATCTTCATCTGCATCGTGCCGGTGGTCGCCATATTGCGGGCCGGCCTCGACGGCGCGCTGGCGCCGTTGGTGCTGCTGGTCAGCTCGCCGACCGGCGCGCCTGACAATCTCGCCTATTTCTGGCTGACCGGGGCGCTGTCGTCCTTCCTCGACAATGCGCCGACCTATCTGGTGTTCTTCGAACTCGCCGGCGGCGACCCGCAGCATCTGATGACCGAGCTCGCCTCGACGCTGGCGGCGATCTCGGCCGGCGCGGTGTTCATGGGTGCCAACACCTATATCGGCAATGCACCGAATTTCATGGTCTATGCCATCGCCAGGCATCGCGGCATCAAGATGCCGAGCTTCTTTGGCTACATGGTATGGTCGGGTGCCGTGCTGATCCCGACTTTCCTGCTCGCCGGCTTCCTGTTCTTTCGCTGATCAGCCAACGCCGACATAGCGACGGACGGCCGAGGGATCGGCACGCAGTTCCTCGACGTCGACCGTCTCGCGGTTGCGGCCGTTTTCAATGAAGCAAATACGGTCGGCGACCGACAGCACGGCATCGACGCGCTGCTCGACGAGGATTGTCGACACGCCAAGCGCGCGCAGCTTCGACACGGTTTCGCGGATCTTGGCGATCATCGACGGCATCAGCCCTTCTGTCGGCTCGTCGAGCAGCAGCACCCGCGGCTCCAGACACAACGCCCGCGCCATGGCCAGCATCTGCTGCTCGCCGCCGGACAGCGTGCCGGAACGCTGCCTGAGACGCTGGCGCAGCAGCGGGAAAAGATCGAGCACGTTTTCGCGCGTCGCCTTGCCCCTGTTGCGGGCCATCAGACCGATCTCGATGTTCTCCGCCACCGTCATCTCGGCGAATAGCCGCCGGCCCTGCGGCACATAGGCGACGCCGGCCTTGGGCACCTCATGTGCCGGCAGGCCGGTCAATTCCCGCCCTTCGAGCCTGATCGAGCCGGCGGCTGCCGGCACCAGGCCCATGATCGCCTTCAGCGTTGTCGTCTTGCCGGCGCCGTTGCGGCCGAACAGGCAAAGCACCTCGCCCTCGTTCAGCACCAGATCCAGGCCATAGAGCACCTGGACCTCGCCGTAGAAGCAATCGAGCCCGGAAATGGTCAGTGCCTTGGACTGGACCTCAGCCATGCGTGGTCCCCAGATAAGCGTCCTGCACCGCGGCATTGGCGCGGATCTGTTCGGGCGTACCTTCGGCCAGAATCCTGCCGGCGTTGAAGACGGTGATGCGGTCGGCGAGTTGCATGACCACCGGCATGTTGTGCTCGATCAAAAGCACTGTGGCGCTATCGGCGATCTCGCGCACCAGCTCGATGAAATTGTCGATCTCGCTGTCGGCCAGCCCTTGCGTCGGTTCGTCGAGGATCAGCAGGCGTGGCTTCAGCGCCAGCCCCATCGCCACTTCCAGCAGGCGCTGGTGACCGTAGGACAATTGCCCGGCCGGCATTTGAGCGCGATCAGCAAGGCCGGTACGCTCGAGAGCCGCCATGACGCCGCTGTGAACCGCGCCCTTCGAACGGCCATCGGTCAGCGTGCGCTGCACCGGCAGGGCGACATTGTCGTAGGCGCTGAGATTGGCAAAGACGCTGGTGATCTGGAAAGTGTAGGCGACGCCCAGGCGAACCCTGGCGTAGGCCGGCAGATTGGTGATGTCCGCGCCGTCGAAGACGATCATGCCCGACGAGGGCTGGATACGGCCGCTGACCAGGCTGACGAAGGTGGACTTGCCGGCACCGTTGGGGCCGATGACAGCGCGGACCTCGCCCGGCATCAGCGCGAAGTCGACGCCGTCGACGGCACGCAGGCCGCCGAAACTGCGGGACAGGCCTTTGGTGGTCAGCAGCGGCATCATGGCAGCCACCCCAGCCAGCGCTGGCGGATGCTGCCGAGGATGCCCTTGGGGAAGAATAGCACCAGCAGGATGAGCGCGATGCCGACGATCAGCAGATAGGCGGAGGTGTAGCCGCTGGCGACGTCGATGACATAATACATGAACAGCGTGCCGATCAGCGGCCCGAGCGTGGTAGCGGCGCCGCCCAGCAGCACCCAGAGCAGCGGCAGGATGGAATACTGCACGGAAGCGAAGCTCGAGCCGACATAGCCGAACAGCAGCGCATAGGCGGCACCCGAAGCCGCGCAGATGGTGCCGGAGACGACGACGGCGGCGAGCTTGTTGGAGAACGTGTTGTAGCCGAGCATTTTTGTCCGCTCCTCGTTCTCGCGGATGGCGACCAGCACACGACCGTAGCTGGAGCGGACTATAGCCAGGCTTATGAGCAGCACGATCGAGAACAGCGCCAGCGCGCTCATGTAGCGCACGGTCGGGTTGGTGAGGTCGAACGACGCGCCGCCGAGGACAAGGACACGCATCGGCTGCGGCACGACCATGCCCTGGTCGCCGCCGGTCCAGGCGGCGAAATAGAGGATGACGAGGTAGAATACCTGCGCGAACATCATGGTGACGATCATGAAGGCGACGCCGGAGGTGCGCAGTGCCAGGAGCCCGATCACCAGCGCAAGCAGCGCGCCGCAGGCAAGCCCGGTTGCGAAGGCCGCCGGCACGCTCCAGCCGAGATGGATGATGGCAAGGCCGGCGCCATAGAGCCCGGCTGAAAAGAACATGGCGTGGCCGAGGCTGAGCAGCCCGACATAGCCGAACAGCAAGTTATAGCCCATGGCGAAGACCGCCAGCACCATGATACGGGCGAGCAGCCCGTGATGGTATTCCGGCAGGACAAAGCTAAGTGCGAAAAGCAGGGCGATGACGCCGAGATGCAGTGCATAGGGCTTTGCCGGCGAAGCATCCTTCATCGCGATGCCGTCCCGAACAGGCCCTGCGGCCGGAACACCAGCACCATGGCGACCAGCAAGGTGGCGATGATCTTGGCCAGCGTCGGCGAGAAGAACACCGAGATGATGCCGTCGGAAAGGCCGATCAGCACCGCCGCGACCACCGTGCCGCGCAACGAGCCGAGGCCGCCGATGATGACGACGATGAACGAGAGCAGCAGCGGGTCTTGTCCCATCAGATAATGCGCCTGGCTGATCGGCACGATCAACACCGCGGCGATGGAAGCCAGCAAGGCGCCGAGCGCGAAGACGCAGGCATAGACGCGATCGACCGGAATGCCGAAGGCCTGCGCCGTCTCGCTGTCATACTGGGTGGCGCGCATAACAAGGCCGATTTTCGTGCGCGTCAGCACCAGCCAGGTTGCGATCAGCAGCAGCGCAGACGCTGCGATGATCGACAGCTTGTAGCCGGAATAGCCGAACCACGGCAGAAGAATGCGGTAGCTGAAGGGCGGCTCCACCGGCCGCGCCTCCGGACCATAGAAGGTCAGCGCCAATTGCTGGATGATGTAGAGCATGCCGATGGTGGCGACGATGGTGGCTTCCGGATTGTAGTTCAGCCGGCGCAGCACCAGCCGTTCGGCGACCAGTGCGATCAGGCCGACGATCAGCGGCGCCAGCACCAGGGCGACCAGGAAGCCGAGCGCCGGATGGCCCGATATCGCCGTAGAGATCGCCCAGGCAAGCACGGCGCCCAACATGAAGAATTCGCCATGCGCGACATTGACGACGCGCATGACACCGAACACCAGCGACAGGCCGAGCGCCGTCAGCGCCAGCACGGCGGAGGTGACGAGGCCTTCGAGGGCGGCGAGGAGAAGGTGGGGTCCGAAGTGCATTCAGTGCGCCCTTGCCCTCCCCCTTGTGGGGAGGGTGACCGCGAAGCGGTCGGGTGAGGGTGAGAAGAATAGGGCACGGACTGTCACGACCCCACCCCGTCTCACAAACTTCGCGAACGCGAAGCTTGTGTGCCGACCCTCCCCACGAGGGAGAGGGTAAGGCGGCTCACAGCGCCTGCGTCGTGTAATTCCCTTCCGGCTCGTAGAGGCCGTCCTCGATCTTGGTCTTGTGGATGACGTTCAGCCGGCCGCCTTCGACCTTGGAGATGTTCTGGATACCAAAACACTGGTGGATCTTGCCGTTGAAGGTTTTCGGCCCCTGCGGGTGCTCCGGTCCCTCGGCGAACTCGGTCAACGCCTCGGTCGCCTCGACCAGCTTGGCGCGGTCTTCCGGGCCCTTGTAGCCGGCGTCTTCCATCGCCTTCTTGACCACGTAGAGCGTTTCCCAGCAGCCGAACATGTGCGCGGCGGTGGAGACGTCCTTGGGATCGCCGACGGCGGCACCATTGTCGTCGATGCCGACGGCGGCGCGGTAAGCCTTCTGCGCGGCGGAATCATCAGGCTGCGCATAGCGCGGCGAGCCTTCCCAGAAATGGCTGCCGTCAAGGAATTCAAGACCGGGGCTGTTGATGTCGGTGGCTTCGAGCGAATCGATGAAGCCGAACAATTGCGGCCGGTTGGAGCCGTAGAACTCGCCGAGCTCCTTGACGAACGTCAGCACCGCCGGGCCGACCATGACGTGGTAGATCACCTCGGTCTCGGCCGGGATCTGCGGGAAATATTTGGTGAAGGAGGATTCCGTCGGCGGGATGGCGATCTGGGCGATGACCTCGGCGCCTTGCGCCTTCAACGCCGGCGGCAGGTAATCGCGATGGTCGTAGCCGAAGGCGAAATCGGGGAAGATCTGCGTCACCTTCTTGCCGGCATTGGCCGCAATCCACGGCGCCATCGACTGAATCTGACTCTTCACGTCGGTGATGCCGGGCTGGAAGACGTAGCGGTTCAATTTGGTCGAGGCAACGTGGTGGCCTTCACTAACAACGAAATAGGGCATCTTGGCCTCACCGGCAGCCGGCGCCGAGCCGATGACGACATGCGAAAACAAGGTGCCGTAGACGATGTCGGTCTTGTGCTGGGAGGCGAACTTGCCGACCACTTCGGCACCACGGCCGGGGTCGGTGCCGTCATCCTCGATGATGACCTCGACCGGCCGCCCGTTGATGCCGCCGGCATCGTTGATCGCCTTGATCGCCGCGGCCGTGGTCTTCTCGTACCAACGGCCATAGGCGGCGCCAATGCCGGTGCGGTGCGACTGGAAGCCGATCTTTATCGGCGCCGAGCTCTGCGCCTGGCTGTAGCGAACGAAGCCCGGCGCGACCGCAAGACCGGCGCCGGCGGCCAACCCCTTCAGCGCCGTGCGGCGGGTAAGAGTGGATTTGGAGAGATCGAAAAACCCATTCTTGTCAGTCACGGCAGTTCCCCTTGTTTTTGAGCTTTGACCAATGGCTGTAACGAGGCGGGCCACTCTTGGGAGAGGGCCGAAATTGCATGTGTACAAACTAAATCACCAAAGCCCTGACGTGGCAAGCGAGCTTTCCCCGAGGTTCAATCAGGGGCATCAAGCTAGCCTCATTCATCCGGCGGTCGGCGTGGCAAGCAGCCACAGGCCGAAGACGGTGTAGGCGATCATCAGCAGGGTGAGCGGAAACTGGCTGAGCGCGGCGCGGGCGGGAATGGGGTGCAGCCGCCAGGCCAAGCCATGGGCGACAAGCACTGCAAGCATGTGGCCGGCTATGATGACGGCGGCCTGGAGATTCCACAGCCACCATGCCGAGCCGGCGCCCGCGACGACGCCGGCTTCGATCGGCATGTCGGCGGTGCCAAACAGGTTCCAGCCCAGCGCAAACGGGTCGGAGAGGGCTGCAACGGCATATTGGCCGTCGACCAGCAGCGCGGTCAGATAATGCGCCAAGTGATAGGCGAGCGCGATCGGCACGATCGACCAGACCAAAAGCCCGGCAGCGTGGCCGAGGGAATGCTTGCTGCCGGCCAGATGCTGGCCAAGAAAGACGGCAAGCGCGAACGCGGCCGCAAGCACGACAAAGGTCAGCACGAGGCCGAAACTGCCGCTGCCGATCAAGGCCGTCCGTCCAGGAAACTCCAGCGGATTGATGCCGAACCAGCCTAGCCAGAAGAAGGTTTTCGACAGGCCGTCGAACGACACCGACGACAGAGCCAGCAGCAGGAAAGCGATACCGCTGAGCGGCAGCGGCGCGGCACCGAGCAGCTTGGCGCCCGGCCAGCAGAGTTTCGTCCTGCCGCCTTCGCCGCGTTCGACGACGGCGAAGCGCGCAACCATCGAAAAGAACACGGTCAGGAATTCGCCGCGCCGGCTCCAGTCGCGGTAGCCGAAGACCAGCATGGCGACGAAGCTTAGCAGCCAATAGAGGCCCGCCGCCCAGGCCAGCCGTGCCGGGTCGTCGGGCGCCGGATCGATCAGCTCGAACCAGGCGAAGGCGAAGAACAGCACGAAAGCCGGCCAATAGCCGAGCCACGGGGACAGCCGCTGTGGCTCCTTCCTGCCGAACAGGTGCGAAACGACGCGGCACGGCCCGTACCAGGGATTGAGCCATGACCAGAGGTCGCCAAACAACCCCTGCAGCAGAGCCAGCCCAACCCAGAGCAGCGTCCAGACAGTCGGCGGCAGCGGATTGGAGAGCGGGTCGCGGCTGCCGAACATGCCGGCCGCAATAAGAATTGCAAAGCCGGCAAAGGATATCCGGCTGACGATTGTCCGCGCGCCGTCCCCGAAGGTGAAAAGCGGCAGGCGTTTGCGCCAAAAGCGGTCGAGGGAGTCCGGCGGGAGTAGAGCCAGGACAATGAAGCTGGCGGCAACGGCGAGCGCGCCGCCGGCGACGTAGTAGCCGGTGGGAAGGAGCAGTACGTGGCCGCGGTCGGAGGCATGGGCGAAGGCGGGAGTGGGCAAGAATGCAAAGGCAACAATGACGAGAGCTAAACTGTAACGACGGCGCTCTACGGCGCCCCCCTCTGTCCTGCCGATCTCCCCCCAAGTGGGGGAGATGTCCGGCAGGACAGAGGGGGGCGCGAAGGAACTCGTATTATGCAAAGAGTTCCCCACCCCTCACACCTTCACCAGCTGCTCCACGCGATCCTTTTGGCCAAATATGCGCAGGTAACGCTCGATCTCTTTCTCGTCGCCTGTCGACTTGGCCGGATTGTCGGAGAGCTTGACCGCCGGCCTGCCGTTGGCTTCGGTGACCTTGCAGACCAGCGAGATGGCGTCGAGCCGGTTGGTTTCGGTCGGCGCGCAGCCCTCGAAATCATTGGTCAGGTTGGTGCCCCAGCCGAAGGACATGCGCACCTTGCCGCGGAAGTGACGGTAGGTCTCTTCGATGGTCTCGACCTCGAGCCCGTCGGAGAAGATGAGCAGCTTCTGCTTGGGGTCCTTGCCCTTTTCGCGCCACCAGGAAATGATCTTTTCGCCGCCCTCAATCGGCGGCGCGCTGTCGGGGCGGAAGCCGGTCCAGTCGGCGACCCAGTCCGGCGCATCGCGCAGGAACGCCGCGGTGCCGAAGGTGTCCGGCAGCACGATCAGAAGGTTGCCGCCGTAGTAGCGCTGCCAGTCCTGCAGCACCTTATAGGGCGACTGTTTCAATTCCTTTTCCGAATTGGTGAGCGCGGCGAACACCATCGGCAGTTCATGCGCGTTGGTGCCGAGCGCTTCGAGGTCGTTGTCCATGGCGAGCAACACATTGGAGGTGCCGGTGAAGGCCTCACCGATGCCTTCCTTCAACGCTTCGACGCACCAGCGCTGCCACAGGAAAGAATGACGGCGGCGGGTGCCGAAATCCGAGATGCGGATGCCGGGCAGCGCCTTCAGCCGCTCGGTCTTGGCCCACATCTTGGCCTTGGCGCGGGCATAGAGCACGTCGAGCGCGAAGGGCCCGAACGCGCGCATGGCGGCGCGCGAGCGCAGTTCGTTGATGATGGCGAGCGCCGGGATCTCCCACAGCGTCGTATACATCCACGGACCGCTGAAGGTGAGCTCGTATTGGCCGTCGCGCTTGGAAAGCTCGTATTCGGGCAGCCGGAAATTTTCCAGCCAGGCGAGGAATTCCGGCTCGAAGATCTGCTTGCGGCCATAGAAGGTGTTGCCGCCGAGCCAGATCATCTCTTTCTTGCTGAAGCGCAGCGTACGGGCATGGTCGAGTTGCTCGCGCAGCTCTGCCTCGTCGATCTCCTCGGCAAGGCGGACCGAAGTGGTCCGGTTGATCAGCGAGAAGGTGGTGTCGACCTTAGGATACATGCCCCAGATCATCTGCAGCATCAGAAGCTTGTAAAAATCGGTGTCGAGCAAGCTGCGGACGATCGGGTCGAGCTTCCAGGTGTGGTTGTAGACGCGCCGCGCTATATCGGTCCTAGCCATGTCTGAATGCCGCCTTCGCTGCTCTGCGGAATGCCTCTTAGCATTGAATTTTTGAAAGCGCCTCCCGCTTTGCGGGCTGGCCCGACAAAAAGAAGCCCCTGCGGCAAGCGGCGTCTATGGCAGTGTCGACCTCAGGATACGGTCTTGGCGCCGACCACCTTGAGCGCCGGACGCTTGCGGCGAGTGCCGATGCGGCCCGCCACCGGCGCATCGGCCCGGCGGTCGGCCTGCTCTTTTTCGGCAAAAAGCCAGTCGATGAACAATTGCACGATCGGCGCCGATCTCATCTCGTTGCGGCAGACGACGTAGAAATCGTCCACTGCTGGCACGGAAAGGCTGAATGGCGCGACAAGCAGACCCCTGGCGAGCAGTCCGCTTGCGGTCACCGTATCGCCGAGCGCCACGCCATGACCGTGAACCGCGGCC
The DNA here is from genome assembly GCF_040323155.1 of Mesorhizobium sp. M0060. Classification (NCBI taxonomy): domain Bacteria; kingdom Pseudomonadati; phylum Pseudomonadota; class Alphaproteobacteria; order Hyphomicrobiales; family Phyllobacteriaceae; genus Mesorhizobium; species Mesorhizobium sp. M0060. The sequence goes on along the minus strand of NZ_JAMYUP010000012.1, from coordinate 99,509 downwards.
TCGGTCGCCATGCGCGCATCGCCGAGATGATGGCGGCGGCTGCGCTCGAGGTCCAGCGCGTCGGCGGCGGCCAGCCAGGTGTGCCATTCGCGGCCGTCGTCGCCATGCAGGAAGACGTGATCGGCGAGGTCGCGGACGGTGCGGATCGGACGGTTGTTGATCAGTGTCGGGCTGACCACCGGGAACAGTTCGAGGCCCGACCATTTGCGCATCCAGCAGTCGGTCCAGCTGCCGTCACCATAATGCACGCAGATATCGATATGCGGGGCGCGGATGTCCTTGGCGTCGTTGGAGGGGATCAGCGTCAGCCTGATATCCGGGTATTGCGAGGTGAAGCTGCCCAGCCGCGGGATCATCCACAGCAACAGCAGCGCCGGCACGCAGGATACCGACAGCGCGCCGGTGCTGGCCGGCCTCGTCATGCGCTGGGTGGCGGCGGCGATGCCGTCGAAGGCGGTCGACACCGCCGGCAGCAATTCGGCGCCGTGCGGCGTGAGCTTCACCCGCTGGCCGGCGCGCTCGAACAGCTTGACGCCCAACGATTGCTCGAGCGCCTTGATCTGATGGCTGATGGCGCCGTGGGTGACGTTCAACTCGGCCGCGGCCTTGGTTAGCGAGGCGTGGCGTGCCGTCGCCTCGAAGGCACGCAGCGGATTTAAGGGGGGCAGACGCTTGGCCATGCGCACTCAGGGCTTATGTGAGATTTTCTCACAGGAAACACACTAACAATATCAATTGATTTTTCAATGCAGCTACAAGACACTTTACCCAAGCATTGCATCGAGACAGCCAACGGCCGGACCGGATGACGGCTACGAAGGTCGTTGTCGGCGCGCTGCACCAGCCATGGAGGACCGACATGGGTTATGATCGCAGCAAGCTCGAAGCGTTGCGCCGCAAATATGGCGAGAGCCATGGCGGCGAAATGTTCGACCCGAAATTCCAGCGTGTCGCCGATAAGATCTTCTCCAAGACCGGCACGCGGCTGGCGCCCTATTCCGGCATCCCGACCTTCCTCGCAGCGCCCTACCGTGAGATCGCCGCCGACAATCCGGATTTCGGCGATCTGCAGGTGGCGATGATCGGCGTGCCGATGGATCTCGGTGTCACCAACCGGCCGGGCGCCCGCTTCGGGCCAAGGGCATTGCGCGCCATCGAGCGCATCGGCCCCTATAACCATGTGCTGGAATGCGCGCCGACGCATGAGCTTAAGGTGGCCGACATCGGTGACGTGCCCTTCCAGAGCCGCTACCGGCTGGAGACCAGCCATGACGACATCGAACGCCGCACCAACCAGATCGTCGACGCCGGCGTCCTTCCACTTTCGGTCGGCGGCGACCATTCGATCAGCCACCCGATCCTGAAGGCGGTCGGCAAAAAGGCGCCTGTCGGCATGATCCATATCGACGCCCATTGCGACACCAGCGGCCTGTTCGACATGACCAAGTTCCACCATGGCGGCCCGTTCCGCAACGCGGTGCTGGACGGCGTGCTCGATCCGAGCCGCACCATCCAGATCGGCATTCGCGGCTCGGCCGAGTATCTGTGGGAGTTCACCTATGAGTCCGGCATGACCGTGGTGCATGCCGAAGAGGTGACCGGCCTCGGCATCCCCGCCATCATCGAGAAGGCGCGCAGAATTGTCGGCGACGGCCCGACCTATGTCTCCTTCGACATCGACAGCGTCGATCCGGCCTTCGCGCCGGGTACCGGCACACCGGAAGTCGGCGGGCTGACGACGCGCGAAGTGCTCGAGCTGCTGCGCGGCCTGAAGGGCCTCAACATCGTCGGTGGCGACGTCGTCGAGGTGGCACCGCAATATGATGCGACCACCAACACGGCGCATGCCGGCGCGCAGGTGCTGTTCGAGATCCTCAGCCTGATGGTCTTCAGCCCGGCAATCACCGGCAAGGCTGCCTGATGCGCTCGACCATGATCCCGAAAAGTGGGAACCGGTTTTCGGAAAAGATCATGGTCCAGTAGAGAATCCCAAAGGCGACCGCCGCGCTGGAGCCGGCGGTTGCGCTCAACAAACAAGCTTCCAGCAGGGGAACGACAATGACATTTCATATGACGCTCAAATCAACCATCGCCGCCGTGCTGATGCTCGGCGCGGCCGGCGTTTTCACCCAGGCCGCCAATGCCGACGCCGTCGACGACATCACCAAGGCAGGCGCGATCAATGTCGGCATCTTTTCCGACTTCCCGCCCTTCTCCTCGGCCAGCGCCGACATGAGCATCAAGGGCTACGACATCGACGTGGCGCAATTCATCGCCGACCAGCTCAAGGTCAAGCTCAACCTGGTCAGCGTGACCGGCCAGAACCGTATCCCGTATCTTACCGACAAGCGCGTCGACCTGCTGATGAGCGTCGGCTACTCCAAGGAACGTGAGCAGGTGATCGATTTCGCCGCCGCCTACGCACCCTACTACATCGCCGTCATCGGCCCGGCAGCACTTGCTGTCAAAGGCAAGGAAGACCTCGCCGACAAGTCGATCGCCGTCAATCGCGGCACGCTGGAGGACACGTCGCTGACCGAGGCAGCACCCGCCTCGGCCGACATCCGCCGCTTCGACAACTACAATTCCGTCATCCAGGCGTTCATCTCGGGCCAGACCCAGCTGATGGTGGTCGGCAACGATGTCGGCGCCCAGGTGCTCGCCCGTCAGGAGGCGCTGAAGCCGGAGCAGAAATTCCAGCTTCTCACCTCGCCCTCGCATATCGGCCTCAACAAGAAGGAAGACCGCCTCAAGCAAGCGGTCAACGATGCGGTTGCCAAGATGCTGGCCGACGGCAAGCTGGACGAAAGCTCGAAGGCCTGGCTGAAGACGCCGCTCGATCCCGCCAATCTCAAGGATTGATGGCCGGTGAACTATAGCCTCGACTTCGGCTGGCTTGCCGGGGCGACAGGGGCGATCGCGCGCGGCGCGGCCACGACGATCCTGTTGATCGCCGTGACCACGCTGGCGGGAACATTGCTCAGCATCCTCGGCGCGGCAGGGCGGCGGAACGGTCCGCTGCTGCTCAAGCGGGCGATCGGTGTCTATGTCGAGGTGATCCGCAACACGCCGTTTCTGGTGCAGCTGTTCTTCATCTTCTTCGGGCTGCCCAGCATCGGCGTGAGGCTCGATCCGGTGCTGGCCGCCATGCTGGCGATGACGCTCAACATGGCGGCCTACACGATCGAGATCGTCGGCGCCGGGCTCGACGCGGTACCGCCCGGGCAGACGGAAGCGGCTCTCGCCCTCGGGCTCAGGCCGCGCCAGGTCTTCATCAAGATCGTGCTGCCGCAGGCGCTCAAGGTGATCTATCCGGCGCTGACCAGCCAGATCGTCATCATGATGCTGGAATCCGCCGTGGTGTCGCAGATCGCGGTGCGCGAGCTAACCTACGAGGCCGACATGCTGCAGGCGCGCACGTTTCGGGCTTTCGAGACCTATTTCGTGGTGACGGTGGTCTATCTCGTCTTGTCGATGGGGTTGCGCCGGCTGCTGGTCAGCGGCGGGCGCCGGGTTCTCGGAGCCGGCGTGTCATGATCGAATTCACGTTCTGGGATATTCTGCGCAACCTGCTGCTCGCGGCGCGCTGGACGGTGCTCTTGTCGTTGGCTGCCTTTGTCGGCGGCGCCGTAGTCGGCATGATCGTGCTGTTCTTCCGTATCGCCAAGAACAAATGGGCCCGGCGGTTTGCCTCGGGCTATATCGCGCTTTTCCAGGGCACGCCGTTGCTGATGCAGCTCTTCCTGATGTTCTTCGGCCTGCCGATGCTGGGCTTGCGCATCGAGCCGTGGACCGCGGCGGTGCTTGGCCTGACCTTCTTCGCCAGCGCCTATCTGGCCGAGATCTGGCGCAGCGGCGTCGATGCGCTGCCACGCGGCCAATGGGACGCCGGCGCCAGCCTCGGCCTGCATTATCTGCAGGAGCTCAGGCTAATCATCCTGCCGCAGGCGTTTTCGATCACCCGTGCGCCGACGGTCGGCTTCCTGGTGCAGCTGATCAAGTCGACCGCGCTGACCTCGATCATCGGTTTCGAGGAGCTGGTGAGGACATCCAACGCGATCAACAATGCGACCTTCGAACCGTTCAAAGTCTATGGGCTGGTGGCGCTGATCTTCTTCGTCATGTGCTTTCCGCTGACGCAATATGCACGTTCGCTCGAACAGCGGGCGGCGGCCCGCTGAGCGGGACGCCATCGATTTCAACGCCCGAATACCAATGGCGGCGCGATATGGTCGCGCCGCAGCCAGCGCCCCAGCAACAGCGCCGCCACCACCGCCAGTCCCGACGACAGGCCGATCCAGATGCCGACGCCATTGAAGCCGAAACGGAACGCGAGCAGCACGCCGAGCGGCAGGCCGATGCCCCAATAGCCGATCGCGGCATAGATCATCGGCACCTTGGTGTCGTGCAGGCCGCGCAGCATGCCGGTGGCGACCGCCTGCGCGCCGTCGAAAACCTGGAACAGCGCGGCAAAGGCGAGGAATGACACGGCAAGCGCGATCACCCTGGCATTGGCCGGATTGCCGAGATCGATGAAGGCGCCGATCAGGAGATGCGGCCACAGGATCATCACCAGCCCCATCAACGCCATGAAGGAGACGCCGATGACAAAGGCGGTCCAGCCGGCACGGGAAACACCTTCCGGATTGCCGGCGCCATGGGCAAGGCCGACGCGCACCGTCACCGCCTGGTTGAGGCCGAGCGGCACCATGAAGGTGACCGAGGCGATCTGGATGGCGATCGCGTGGGCGGCAAGCGAGGCCGCGTCGATCAGGCCCATGAGAAAGGCCGCAGCGTTGAAGATCGTCACCTCGAAGGCGAGAATGCCGGCGATCGGCAGGCCGAGCCGCAACAGGCCCTTGAAGCGCGGCCAGTCGGCGCGCCAGAAGCGCCCGAACAGGCGATAGCGGTGAAACTTCGGCTCAAGCATCACCACCGCCGCCATGCCGGCGAACATCAGCGTGCTGGACAGCGTGGTGGCGAGGCCGGAGCCGGCGATGCCCATCGACGGGATGCCGAGATTGCCGAACATGAACAACCAGTTGAACAAGGCATTGCAGGCGACGGCAACGAAGACGATGATCAGCGCCCAGCCCGGCCGCTCCAGCGCCGAAATGAACGAGCGCAGGACGATGTAGCCGTAGAAGGGCAGCACCGCCCATTCAAGCCAACGCAGATAGATGCCGGCCTGATGCGCCAGCGCCGGCTCCTGACCCATGGCCAGCAACACGGCCTCGCCGTGCCAGAGAAAGACCCAGATCGGAAGGCAGATGAGGATCGCCAGCCACAGGCCTTGGCGCACGGTACGGCGCAGGTCGCGCACCGAGTGGCGGCGGCGGCCAAGCTCGGTCGCCATCATCGGCGAGGTCGCCAGCATCAGGCCGAGCCCGAAGATCAGCGGCATGAAATAGAGGTTGGCGCCAAGCGCGCCGCTGGCCAGCGTGTCCGGTCCGAGCCGCCCCATCATCATGACATCGGTGGCGGTCATCGCGGTCTGGCCGAGATTGGTCAGCACCATCGGCCAGGCGAGCGCCAGCATCGCCCTGATTTCCCGACGCCAGAGGTTTTCCGGCGCGTGAGCGCCGGCTTCGATCGCAGACATTTTTTCCGCCTATCCGATTGCGGCACGTCGGCAAGAGCCGGAAGCCGCGTCTCAGCGCGGAAACGGCCATGATCGGCCAGATCCCGCATTTACGGTGGGTTTGTCTATGAAATGGGCACCGGTGGCAAGAGGCTGACTTGCGGAAGGGTTAAGCCAGGCAGCTCAATGCAGGCTGTTGGAGAGGCCACGGAAGCCGCTATGGTCACGGCGGATCCATTTTAAAGGCACCCCTGATGAGCGCGTTTCCCGAAATCTACCTGGTTCGGCATGGCGAGACGGAATGGAGTGCGGCCGGAAAACATACCGGCCGGACCGACATACCGCTGACGCCGTCCGGCGAGGACGCGGCAAGGCGGGTCGCCGATCGGCTCAAGGACCCGTCTTTCTCGGCCGTGTGGTCGAGCCCTTCGCAGCGCGCCTTCAACACCTGTGCGCTTGCAGGCTTCGGCTCGCCAGGCGTGAAAAAGGACGATCTGGCGGAATGGGATTACGGTGCTTATGAGGGACTGACCACGAAGCAAATCCTCGTCGAGCGTCCCGGCTGGCGGCTTTTTCGCGACGGCTGCCCGGGCGGCGAGTCAGCCGCCGATGTCGGCTCGAGGGCGGACCGGATCGTCAGCCAGTTGCGCGAGGCCGACGGCAATGTCCTGCTGTTTTCAAGCTCGCATTTCCTGAGGGTGCTGGCCGCACGCTGGCTCGGCCTGCCGCCGCAAGACGGCGCGCTTTTCGTGCTGGATACCGCCAGCATAAGCGTGCTCGGCTATGAGCGCGATCTTGACGAGCCGGTTGTCCGGCGCTGGAACCAGAGATAGCGGCCGATCCCGATCTATCTGATCGCGTCCAGCGCCTGCCTTTGCCTGTGCATTTCGAGAAACACGCGGTAGTCGCGGTCGAACCGGCCGGCGGCAGCCGGATTGGGCTCTCGAGTCTTGCCGCCTTGCTGCATGGCCACGCAGGCGGCGTTCAAATCGGGGAAAAGCCTGGCGGCGGTGGCGGCAATCATGCCGGTGCCGAGCAGCACCGCCTCGTCCGCCAGCGGCTCGACCACCGTGCAGCCGGTGGCGTCGGCATAAAGCTCCATCAAAAGGGGGTTCTTGGTATGGCCGCCGGTGACATGCAGCGTGTCGATCAGATAGCCGTTCTCGTTCAGCGCCTCCAGCACATGGCGCAGGCCAAGCGCGATGCTGACGGCGGTGCGCCAATAGAGCTTGCACAGGCTGTCAAAAGAGGAATCCAGCGTCAGCCCGCTGATGACGCCGACGGCATGCGGGTCGGCGAGCGGCGAGCGGTTGCCGTGGAAATCGGGCAGTACATGCAGCCTTGCGGCGAGATTGTCGCCATCGGCGGCGCGCAGCTCGGCGACGCGGCGGGCGATCCTGGCATGCATGGCGGCATCCGGCTCGCCGCCGGCGCCATGCCAGCGGATGATGTGATCGAGCAGCGCGCCGGTGGCCGACTGGCCGCCTTCCGACAGCCACAGGCCGGGAAGGGCGGCGCCATAATAAGGACCCCAGACACCGGCGAAAGGCTGCGGATCGGTCGACATCGCCATGACGCAACTCGACGTACCGGCAATCAGGGCGAGATGGCGGCCGATGTTCGTCGCGTCACCGGCGAAACCGCCGAGCACGCCGAGCGCGCCGGCATAGGCATCGATGACGCCGGCGCCGACCCGGCATTTTTCGGTGAGGCCAAGCTCCGCCGCGGCTTGTGCGCCGAGCGGACCGATATCGGCACCGACCGGGCTTCCCTTTTCCGGCAGATTGCCGTGCTCAAAGATATCGCCGAGCCCCACGGCTTCGAAGAAGTCGCGCCGCCAGCCGGTGTTTTCGTGCGCCAGATAGGTCCATTTGGCTGTCAGCGTGCATTGCGAGCGGGCGAGCGAACCTGTCGCCTTCCATGTCAGAAAGTCGGTGAGGTCGAATAGATAGCCGGCTTCGTTCCATGTTCCGGGCAGGTTGCGCTTCAGCCACATCAGCTTCGGCGTCTCCATTTCCGGCGACATGACGCCGCCGATATAGCCGAGCACGGCATGACCGCTTTGGGTGCATTCATCGGCCTCGGCAATGGCGCGATGGTCGAGCCAGACGATGGTGTCCCAGCGCCTTTCGCCTGACACCGACACGCTGAGCTGGCCGCCATGCCGGTCCCGCACCACCAGCGAGCAGGTCGCGTCAAAGGAGATGCCGACGATATCCTGCGCCTTCACGCCCGCCTTTTCACGGGCAGCGCGCACGGCAATGCACACCGCCGACCAGATATCCTGTGAATCGTGCTCGGCGTGATCGGCCTTCGGCTGCTTCATGGCGATCGGGTGCTCGGCGCGGCCGAGCAAGGCACCACCGGTGTCGAGAATACCCGCACGGGCGCTCCCGGTGCCGACATCGACCGCGCAAACGAAACTGTTGGTCAAGGTGTTCTTGCTCTCGCTCCCAGGCCTGCAATCAGATCGGGCAATTGCAACATGTCAGCGAATATAAAGTCCGGCTCACTCGACGCAAGCCGCGCTTTCAGTGCCGGGTTGCCGGTGTGCGAGCCGCCGGTGAAGGCAAGGACGCGCATGCCTGCCGCCCGTGCGGCCGCGATGCCGGCCGGGCTGTCCTCGACGACGAGGCAGTTTTGCGGGGCCGCTCCCATTTTAGCGGCTGCATGGAGAAACAGGTCGGGCGCCGGTTTGCCCCGCGCCACCATGGCGGCGCTGAACAGATACGGCTCCAGCAGTCCAAGCAAGCCGGTAACCTCGAGCGCATAGCGGATGCGCTCCAGCGTGCCGGAGGAGGCGACGCAGCATGGCACGCCGAGCCTGGGCAGGACCAGCGCGACGCCGGGCATCGGTTTCAGCTCTTCGCGGAATCTGCGCATCAGTTCGGCGCGCATCTCGGTCAGATGCTGGTCGGTGATCTCAAGCCCGAAGTCGCTTCCGAGGATTTCACGGACGCTCTTCATGCTCTTGCCGAGGAAATGCTCATAGGCAGCATCCTCGCTGACGGTGCCGCCGGCGAGCGTGATCATCTCCAGCAATGCCGAGACGGAGAGCATCTCGCTGTCCACCAGCACGCCGTCACAGTCGAAAATGACCAGTTCAGGCGTCATCACGCTGGATCGGCTTCAGAGTTCGCCGGCGAGATAGCGCGTCAGTGTCGCGCGCGCACCGTCCGCCCACAGCGATTTGAGCGCATGGGCAAACGCTTCGGCGAACGGCGCCGAGCGGCCGACTTCGCCATAGATGTCTTCCATGGCAAGCCAGGCGGCAGGCATGCCCCTGGCCGCCTTGGCCGTCGCCTGCAACCGGTCCCAGTTCGGGTCGTTGGGCTCGGTGACGGCACCGGAATCCGTTGTGCCGAAGCAGTAGCGGCACCAGAGCGCCGATTCCAGCGCCAGGCCGGTGACGCTCTTGCCGGCCTTCAGCCGGTCGGCGATGGTCGGAATGATGAATTTCGGCTGGCGGTTGGAGCCGTCGAGGCAAAGCCGGCGTATGGTGTCGCCGATCTTCGGGTTGGAGAATCGGTGCTCGATGAGCTGATAATAGTCCTCCAGCACGGTGTCCGGCACCGGCGGCACCGTCGGGATGATCTCGTCATGCTCGAGCTTGTCGAGAAAGCCGCGCACCAGCGGCTCCTGCATCGCCTCATGGACGAAATGGATGTCCATCAGCCCGGCCGGATAGGCGATGGTCGCATGGCCGCCATTGAGGATGCGGATCTTCATCAGCTCATAGGGCGCGACATCGCTGACGAACTGCACGCCGACTTGTTCCAGCGGCGGCCTTCCGTCGGTGAAACGGTCCTCCAGCACCCATTGCTTGAACGGCTCGCAAAACACCGGCCAATTGTCATCGAGGCCGAACTCGCCGGAGAGAATGCCGCGCTCGCGGTCGGTGGTGGCCGGCGTGATGCGGTCGACCATGCCATTGGGAAAGGCGACGTTTTCGCTCACCCAGTTTGCCAGATCCTCGTCGATCAGCCGCGCAAGACCAATGATGCCATCGGAGGTGACGTGGCCGTTATGGGGGATGTTATCGCAGGACATGACGGTGAAAGGCACGATACCGTCGTCGCGGCGGCGCATCAGCCCGGCGAGGATAAGGCCGAACACGGTCTTCGGCATCGCCCCCGGTTGCGCATCGTCAACGATGTCGGGATGCGTCGGGTTGAACAGGCCGGAAGCCGGATCGATGAAATAGCCACCCTCGGTAATGGTCAGGGAAACGATCTTGATCGCCGGATCGGCTAGCCGCTCGATGATCGCCTTTGCATCGCCCGGCATCAGGAAGTCGATCATGGCGCCGGTGACGCGCGCGCTCATATGGCCGCTGTCCTGCTCGACCACCGTGGTCAGCCAGTCCTGCTCCTGCAACTTGTCGCGGCCGACCTTCTCGCCCTCGAACACCCCGGCGCCAACAATTGCCCAGTCATGGCCGACACCCGAATTGAACAGGTCGTCGAGATAGACGGCCTGGTGCGACCGATGGAAATTGCCGACGCCGAAATGCACGATGCCGGCCTTGAGCGCGGCGCGATCGTAGTTTGGGCCGGCGACTTTGGGAGGCAGGTTTGCGAGGATTGAGGACGAGAGTTTCACGGTCATCTGTTTTATCCTTTGGCGGGACGGCTCTTCTCCCCGTGGAGGAGACGGGGAGAAGAGCGCCTTCGCCCCCCTCAACTCATCCACTGGCCGCCATCGACATTGTAGGTCTGGGCGACGATGTATTCGGCATCCTCGCTGGCCAGGAACACCGCCATGCCGGTGAGGTCTTGCGCCGTGCCCATGCGGCCGTAAGGCACCGCTTCGCCGACCAGCCTCTTTTTTTCGCCCTTCGGCCGGTTCTCGTATTTGGCGAACAGGGCATCGACATGATCCCAATGCTCGCCGTCGACGACCCCCGGTGCGATCGCGTTGACATTGATGCGGTGCTTGATCAGGTCGAGCCCTGCCGACTGGGTGAGCGAGATGACCGCCGCCTTGGTGGCGCAATAGACGGCAACCAGCGCCTCGCCGCGGCGCCCGGCCTGGCTCGCCATATTGATGATCTTGCCGCCCTTGCCGCGGGCGATCATCGAACGGGCGGCTGCCTGCAGCATAAACAGCGTGCCGGCGACGTTGACCGAAAACAATTTGTCGTAGCTTGCCTTGGTGATCTCGACGATCGGCGCCAGGTCGAACAGGGCAGCGTTGTTGATCAATATATCGAGGCCGCCGGTCCTAGCTTCGACCGCCTTGACCGCCGCATCGATCGACGCGAGGTCGGTGACATCCAGCTTCACCGCGTAAGCGTTGCGGCCGATTTCCGAAGCCGTCTTCTCGGCAGCCTCGAGATTGATGTCGCCGATCGCGACCGTCGCCCCCTCGCGCACATAGGCTTCGGCGAACGCCCTGCCGATGCCGCGCGCCGATCCGGTGATCAGCGCCGATTTACTCTTCAGCCTCATTGCACCATCGCCTTTCCGTCGGCGCCGAAGCGATGCAGCTTGGCCTGATCCGGCGTCAAATAGATCGTGTCGCCGTGATGGACGGCCAGTTCGCCGTCGGCGCGCACCGTCAGCGGACCGACGCCGTCGGCTTGCACATGCAAAAATGTGTCGGAGCCAAGATGCTCGGCGACGCCGACCGTCGCCTTCCAGTCGCCTGATGTCTTTGAGATATTCATGTGCTCGGGACGGATGCCGACGGTTTTGGCGCCATATTTGGCTGCCGGCGCGCCTTCGAGCAGATTCATCTTCGGCGAGCCGATGAAACCGGCGACGAACAGGTTCTTCGGCGTCTTGTAGAGCTCCATCGGCGAGCCGACCTGCTCGATATTGCCGGCGTTGAGCACGACGATCTTGTCGGCCATGGTCATCGCCTCGATCTGGTCGTGGGTGACGTAGACCATGGTCGTCTTGAGCTGGTGATGCAGCTCGCTGATCTCCAGCCGCATGGTGCCGCGCAGCGCCGCGTCGAGATTGGACAACGGTTCGTCGAACAGGAAGGCCGATGGCTGGCGCACGATGGCGCGGCCGATGGCGACGCGCTGTCGCTGGCCGCCGGAAAGCTGGCCGGGGCGGCGATCGAGATAGTTGGTGAGGTTCAAGATGCGCGCGGCGTCCTTCACCTTCTTGTCGATGGTCGCCTTGTCCTCGCCCGCCATCTTCAGCGGGAAAGCTATGTTCTTGGCCACCGTCATGTGCGGGTAGAGCGCATAGGACTGGAACACCATGGCCAGCTTGCGCTTGGCCGGCGCCTCACCGGTGACGTCGCGGCCATCGATGTTGATGGTGCCGCCGCTAGTGTCCTCCAGGCCGGCAATCAGACGCAACAGCGTGGACTTGCCGCAGCCCGACGGGCCGACAAAGACGACGAACTCGCCATTCTCGATGACCAAATCGAGGCCGGGGATGATGGACGTTGCCCCGAAGGATTTGGAGACGTTCTTGAGCGTAATGTTTCCCATGGTTTCCTCCCCCGAAGGGCTATTTCGTCGTTTGCGTCATGTCCGTTATTTGGCGGCACCGCCCATTATTTTACGGCACCAAATGTCAAGCCGCGCACCAGCTGCTTCTGGCTGAACCAGCCCATGATCAGGATCGGCGCGATCGCCAGGGTCGAGGCGGCCGAAAGCTTGGCCCAGAACAGCCCCTGCGGGCTGGAGAAGGAACTGATGAAAGCGGTGAGCGGGGCGGCCTCGGTGGTGGTCAGCCGGATCGTCCAGAACGCCTCGTTCCAGGCGAGAATGATGTTGAGCAACATGGTCGAGGCGATGCCCGGCACCGCCATCGGCGTCAGCACGTAGATGATCTCGTTCCAGAGCGATGCGCCGTCCATGCGGGCGGCTTCCAGGATCTCGCCCGGGATCTCGCGGAAGTAAGTGTACAGCATCCAGACCACGATCGGCAGGTTGATCAGCATCAGCATGACCATCAGGCCGATGCGGCTGTCGAGCAGTCCCGTATCGCGGAAGATCAGGTAGATCGGAAACAGCACGGCGACCGCCGGCATCATCTTGGTGGAAAGCATCCACATCAGGATGTCCTTGGTGCGTTTGCTCGGCGAAAACGCCATCGACCATGCCGCCGGTATGGCGATAAGCAGAGCCAGGATGGTCGAGCCGACCGACAGGAACACCGAGTTGAGGAAGAATTTGAAATATCCGCTTTGCGCCTGAACCTCGGAATAGCTCTCTATGGTTCCCGACGGGAACAGGTTGAAGCCCTGGATGGCCTCCTGCTCCGATTTGAACGAAGTGATGATCGTATAAAGGATCGGGAAGAAGATCAGCAGGGCGACGATCCAGGCGGCCGCGGTCGCGATCGTCTTGTGCTGAGTGGTGACTGCACGTGCCATCGTTTCCTCCCTTATTTGTCCAGGTTCTTGCCGACCGCGCGCATGGCGAAGAAGGCGACGATGTTGGCGAGAATGACGGCAATGACACCGCCGGCGGACGCTTGGCCGATTTTGAACTCCAGCAACGCCTTCTGGTAGACGAGGAAGGGCAGGTTGGTGGAGGCATAACCCGGACCGCCATTGGTGGTGACCAGGATTTCGGCATAGACCGACAACAGGAAGATCGTCTGGATCAGGATGACCACGGTTATAGCGCGCGACATGTGCGGCAGCGTCAAATAGATGAAGCGGCTGACGAAGCCGGCACCGTCCATCTCGGCGGCTTCCTTCTGCTCGGCGTCAAGCGATTGCAGGGAGGTAAGCAGGATCAGCGTTGCAAACGGCAGCCATTGCCAGGCGACGATGATGATGATCGCCAGCATCGGATGCTGCCCGAACCAGTCGATCGGCTGCATGCCGAAGAAGCGCGCAATATCGGCGAAGACGCCGTATTGCGGATGCATGATCATGTTCTTCCAGACCAGTGCCGCCACCGGCGGCATGACGAAGAACGGCGAGATGACGAGGATGCGGACGATGCCTTGTCCCCACATCGGCTGATCGATCAGCAGCGCCAGCATGATGCCGCCGATCACCGTGATCAACAGAACGCTGCCTACGAGGACAAGTGTGTTGAGGATCGACTGCAGGAAGGCCGGGTTGGAATAGAAAAGCGCGTAGTTCGAGAAGCCGACGAACCCATCGCGGATGGGGTTGAGTGGGTTGTACTGCTGGAAGGAGAACCAAATGGTGATGACCAGCGGCACAATCATCCAGACGAACAGCAGCACCACGGATGGCGCCATCATGAAGCGGGCAAGCGAACGGGTCTGCTGAGTAGCCATGACGGTCACCCTTCGAGGTCAGCCAAGTTTTCAGCGGTGTGAAGCTGGCCGCCCGAACTGGGATTCGGGCGGCCGTTGCCGGTCGCCATGGGCAACCGGCACCGGGAGGAGCTTTATTTGATATAACCGCCCTCGGTCATCGTCGCGGTGGCGGCGTCCTGGGCCTGCTTCAGGGCATCGTCGACGCTCGACTGGCCGGCAAGGGCGGCCGAGAAGAGCTGGCCGACGGTGGTGCCGAGACCCTGGAACTCAGGAATGGCGACGAACTGGACGCCGACATAGGGCACCGGCTTGACGGTCGGGTGGGTCGGATCGGCGGAGTTGATCGAGTCCAGCGTCATCTTGGCGAACGGAGCCGCCTTCTGGTACTCGGCATTGGCATAGAGCGAGGTACGCGTGCCCGGAGGAGCGCTGGCCCAGCCTAGCTTGGAGGCGACGAGCTCGGAGTAATGCTTGCTGGTTGCCCAGGCGACGAACTTCTCGGCCGCGTCGGTCTTCTGCGTACCGGCCGGAATGGCCAGCGACCAGGCCCACAGCCAGTTGCCGCGCTTGCCGAGACCGTTGTCAGGCGCCAGCGCATAGCCAACCTTGTCGGCGACCTTCGAGCTCTTCGGGTCGGAGACCATGGATGCGGCGACCGTGGCATCGATCCACATGCCGCACTTGCCCTGCTGGAACAGCGCCAGGTTTTCGTTGAAGCCGTTGGACGAGGCGCCCTCGGGGCCGTCGGCCTTCATCAGGTCGACATAGAACTGCAGCGTGTTCTTCCATTCGGGCTGATCGAATTGCGGCTTCCAGTTCTCATCGAACCAGCGCGCGCCGAACGAATTCGACATGGCGGTCAGGAAGGCCATGTTTTCGCCCCAGCCGGCCTTGCCGCGCAGGCAGACGCCGTTCACGCCATTGGCGCGGTCGGTCATCTTGTCGGCGGCCTGCTTGATGAAGTCCCAGGTCGGTGCGTTGGGCATGGTGAGCCCTGCCTTCTCCATCAGATCCTTGCGGTACATGACGAAGGAGCTCTCGCCGTAGAAGGGCGCGGCATAGAGCTTGCCGTCGACCGAAAGACCGCCGGCGATGGCCGGCAGGATGTCCTTGGCGTCGTAGTCGTCGCCAAGCTTGTCGAGCGGCAGCAGCCAGCTCTGCTTGGCCCAGATCGGAACTTCATAGGTGCCGATGGTCATCACGTCATACTGGCCGCCCTTGGTGGCGATGTCGGTGGTGACGCGCTCGCGCAGCACGTTCTCTTCGAGCGTGACCCAGTTGAGCGTGGTGTCGGGGTTCGCCTTGGTGAAGTCGTCGGTCAGCGTCTGCATGCGGACCATATCGGCATTGTTGACGGTGGCGATGGTGATGGATTCGGCATGAGCGGCGAACGCAAGGGCGCTGGCCGACAACAGGCCGAGGGTGAGCGTGCGAAGTTTCATCAAATTCCTCCCATAAACCAAGATGAGCATTTGCCTTGGCTGTGGGCAATTACTCACTCTCCGTTAATTATGTCAAGCCGGATTCGTTGCTGCAGCGCAGCACGCCGACCTCAGCAGCGGCAACCGGGGACGCTCACACAGTATGTGGAGAAGGGTTCGGTCGGGCCCATCGGTCCGCCAAAAGCCTGAGCTTCGCTGCCCGAGCTGGTTTGGACTCAGCCTACTGGCAAGCGATCTCGCTCAGTATCCAATCGCGGAAGGCGCGTATCTTAGGCACGTTGCGCCGCGCCGTCGGATAGACCAGCCAATAGGCATGGCCGTCGTCACCAACCAGATCAAAGGGTTGGATCAGGCGGCCGTCGGCAAGTTCGGTCTTGAACAGCGCCTTGGTGACGATCGCCACGCCTTGGCCGGCGATTGCGGCATTGGCCTCGTAGGCCTGCGCGCCCATGCTGGTGCCGGGGCGCTTGGCCAACTCCTCGGCCGGCAGACCGGCGGCGGCAAACCAGTCCCGCCACCAAATGTCGCCCGGATCGAGGATCGGCAGCCGCAGCAGGTCGGCCGGTTCCTTCACGCCGCCGATGCTGGCGGCGAGCTTCGGGCTGAGAACCGGCGTGAAATCGGCCCTGAAAAGCATATGCGTCTCGACGCCCGGCCAGTTGCCGCCGCCGGAGCGGATGGCGATATCGATATCCTCTCGGGCAAAGTCAACCACCCTGTTGGAGGTATCGACGCGCACCGCCAGCGATGGATGCGCGACCTGGAACGAGCCGAGATGCTGCGCCAGCCAGTTGGAAGCAAAGGTCAGCAGCGTCGAGACACAAAGCACGCCGTCGGCGCCGCTGCGCGCAGCGGCATAGGCGCCGCCCAACAGCGCGAACGCCTCGCTGACCGCCGGCGCTAGCCGTTGGCCGGCTTCGGTCAGCACGATCTGTTTTGGCCGGCGCAGGAACAGGGGCGAGCCGATGCGCTCCTCCAGAAGCTTGATCTGATAGCTTGCCGCCGCCTGCGTCATGCCAAGCTCCTGGGCGGCTTTGGTGAAGGAGAGATGCCGCGCCACCGCCTCGAACACCCGGATCGCCTGAAGCGGAGGAAGCTGCGAAGCCAGCTTCGGTGAGTTCAGTTCCGGCATAAGCCCTCCTTATGGGCAGTGATCGACGTTTGATTGGCAGCAAGGGCCGATCCGACCGATATTCCGTGTTGAAGATCAATTTCGCCTAGAGATAGCGAAGGCTGACGATCATGACCACGGTACAGGAAAAGCTGCTACTTACTCCAGCCCATGGCTGGTTTTCACGGGTGGCGCATGTATTTGCAAGGCACGCGGCGCGGAAACGGGCCTATCTCGACGTTCGGGAACTGCCGCCACATCTGCAGCGCGACATGGGCTTTCTCGACGGCAACGACCCTTGCGGCCGGCGACAGTAGCCTTGCCGAATTTATCGACAATCCGATGCAGCAGTGCCCGTTCTTGCGGGCGCCGCAACAGGACGCTGCAGCATTCGATTTCGAATGAGCCTCGCTAAGCCAAGAGTCATGCGCCGGCCAGCAAAGCCGCGGCCGTTCGCTCGTCGGTGATGAGGCCGTTGACCAGCCGCCGGTTGACGGCGGCGAAGATGCCCGGCAGCTTGCGTTCTCCCATGGCAAGCGCGATCACCAGCGACTTTTCGCGCGACGGCAGCGACGCCGACGACACCCGATCGTTGGTGATGCCCTCGATCATGCGGCCGTCGCGATCGAACACCCAGCCGACGATCTCGGCAACGCCACCCGCCTTCTGCAGCGCCCTCAATTCACCCTCGGAAATGAAGCCGTCCTCATAGAGCGGCGCCTTCGGGCCGAGATCGCCGATGCCGACAAAGGTGACGTCGGCCTCGGCCGCAAGCGCCAGCGTCGGCTGGATCATCGGCTGGCTGAGCAGCATCTCGCGCTCCTCGGGCGAGGAGGCGATGACCGGCAAAGGCATCGGAAACGAGCGCGCCTTGACCCTGTCGGCCATGGTGAAGATGACGTTGTAGAAGGCGGCCGAGCCGTCCGGCGAGATGTTGCCGGTCAGCGATACCACCTTGTGCTGCGGGCATTCCATCGGCGGCAGTTGCTCGATCGCCGCCTTTAGCGTGCGGCCCGTGCCGATCGCCATGACAATCGGCGTCGGCGACCGCAGCCGCCGCTCGATCTCGGCCGCCGCCGCCTCGGCGATGCCGATGATGGTGGAGGACGAAGAAGGGTCGCTCGGCACCACCTCCACCAGATCAAGGGCAAAGCGCGATTTCAGCCGTGACGCAAGGTCGAGGCAATTGGCGATCGGATGGTCGACACGCACCTTGATCAGCCCTTCGGAGACTGCGAGCGACACCAGCCGCTGCGCCGTCTGCCGTGATATGCCAAGCGTGGCGGCGATCTGGTCCTGGGTGTTGCCGGCAACGTAGTAGAGCCAGCCGGCGCGCGCCGCGTCGTCCAGCCTGTTGCCGCCGCTATCCTGCCGGGAATTCAAGTTCGTGCCTCCCAACTCCGCCAAGCATAAGAGGCGGAGCACAACAGTTTCGCAGGGAATGAAGTTGCGCGCAATTGTCTATTGCAAGAGCAATTGCTTAGGGTCGGGAGTTGGTGTTTCGAGCGACGCGGCCATCGCCGATGCAGCCTCTTCGAAGTAATCAGGGCAGTCGCGGTCGCACTAGGTCGGTTCTCACAGGCGCGGCGGTTTATCTCCCGAGCTAAACGCTTTAAGGGGTTTTGGAGAATGGAGCCTTGCATGATGCCGAAAGCGGTTTTCTGGGATATGGACGGCACGCTGGTCGACAGTGAGCCACTGCACGAGGCGGCGCTGATTGCGGCGCTGCACAGTGTCGGCATCGCACCACCGGCCGACCTGCATGAGCGCGTGCTCGGCATTGCCGCATGGCCGGTCTACGAGATGCTGCGCGACGAGTTCGGCCTCGACCTGCCGTTCGACGACTGGATCGTGCGCAAATATGATCACTATCTGCCGATGGCAGAAACGCTGACGCCACGCAGCGGCGCGATCGAGATTTTCAACGCGCTGCGAGAGCTTGGCGTGGCGCAAGCGGTGGTGTCCAATTCGGACAGGCTGATCGTCGATGCCAATCTGCGCGCCGTCGGCCTCGTCTATCCCGGCATGAAAACGGTCAGCCGCAACGACGTGCGCGAGGGCAAGCCGCATGCCGAACCATTCCTGCGCGCAGCGTGGCTGGCCGGCGTCGATCCCGCCGATGCCGTGGCGGTCGACGACAGCCGGACCGGCGCCATGGCCGGACTGGCGGCGGGAATGAAGACGATCTTCTGGCCGGAGGTGCCGATGGATGGCCCGCCGGGGGCGATTGTCATCAACAGCGCCGATGAGTTGCGGGCCGAGCTCGGGCTTTAAGCCACGCCGGTTGAATGAGATTCAATTCCGGTAGGCAGGCTCCTGCTCGTCGAGGATCGCCTTCAGTTCGGACAGGTGGCGTTCGGCCTGGTCGGGATAGTCTTCCTGTTCCCTTGCCGCCTTTTCGGCGATCTCGTCCGACAGTACCCGCAGCGGCCGGCCGGTCCACAGCGCCTTGATATAGGTTTCGGCGGCGCGCTCGAAATAGAACATGCGGTTGAAAGTGTCGGCGACGCTGTCGCCGATGACCAGCACACCATGGTTGCCCATCACCATCACCTTGACCTTCGGGTCGACAAGGAGCTGCGAGCAGCGCTCACCCTCTTCCTCGAAGGCCAGCCCGCCATAATGACCGTCGACGACATGGCGGTTGAAGAAGATCACCGAGTTCTGGTCGACCGGCGGCAGCGTCGAGTCGGCCAACGAGGCAAGCACGGTGGCGTGGATCGAGTGGACATGCATGACGCAGCGCGCATGAGGCACATTGCGATGGATGGCGCCATGCAGGCCCCACGCCGTCGGGTCGGGCGCATTCGGGCCGGCCAGCGTGTCGGGATCGTTGGCGTCGATCAAAAGCAGGTCGCTCGCCTTGATGCGCGAGAAATGCACCTGGTTGGGATTCATCAGGAATTGCGAGCCATCGTCGTTGACGGCCAGCGAAAAATGATTGGCCACCGCCTCGTGCATATTGAGCCGCGCCGTCCAGCGGAAGGCGCAAGCGAGATCGACGCGCTCATCGTAGAATGGCAGGTTGGTCAACGGCTCCTTCTGCAGGCGGGCGATGCTCATCGTAAACCTCCGTGAAAGAGGCAAGGATGCCGCGCGGCTGCAACGCGCGCAACCGGTTTCGTTTGGTGCAGACAAGCACCGTTACTATGCCGCCGTGCTGGTGGCCGTGCCGATCCGAAGCCCGCCATGCTCGACGATGAAATCGATCACCTCCTGCAGCCCCTTGCCGCGCGACAGGTCGGTGAAGCCGAACGGCCGCTTGCCGCGCATGCGGGCAGCGTCGCTTTCCATGATTTCGAGATTAACGTTCACGTAAGGCGCAAGATCGCTCTTGTTGATGACCAGGAAATCCGACCGCGTGATTGCCGGCCCGCCCTTGCGCGGGATCTCCTCGCCTTGGCAAACCGAGATGACATAAAGCGTCAGGTCGGCCAGGTCCGGCGAGAAGGTGGCGGCGAGGTTGTCGCCGCCCGATTCGATGAAGACGATATCGAGATCCGGGAATTTTCTGGTCATCTCGGCGATTGCCTGCAGATTGATCGAGGCGTCCTCGCGGATGGCGGTGTGCGGGCAGCCGCCGGTCTCGACGCCGATGATGCGGTCCTCGGGCAGCGCCTGCAGGCGGGCCAGCATCATGGCGTCTTCCTTGGTGTAGATGTCGTTGGTGACGACGGCGATCGAGAACTCGTCGCGCAACGCCTTGCAGAGTTTCTCGGTAAGCGTCGTCTTGCCCGAGCCGACCGGGCCGCCGATGCCGATGCGAAGAGGACCGTTTGGGGACGTCATGTGGAGAACTCCGTCAAGGCAAGAATGGCGAAGCCAAGCCCGATCAGCAGGCACAGCGGCGAATAATAACGCCGATCGAGCCGCTCGAAAGGCTGCTCGGGCGTCAGCCGGCGCCACCACGGCGTGAAGCCGGCAATGCCACGCGCCAGAAAAACCAGCGCGATGAGCAGCGACGTGGCGGCAAGCCCGGCCTTAGGAAAGGGCGTGGCAAAGATGCCCTCGAGCGCCATCGGCCACAGTGTCGCAAGGCCAAGGCAGGCGGCAACGGCGAAGCAGGCGAAGGGCGCCGGCATCTCGTCGACGCCGCGAAAGCCGATGACCGCACGGGCGCAGGAGGCGGCGTCCCTGCCCGGCCAGATGCCGCCAATGCCCCAATAGACATGCAGTGCAGTGATCAGCAGCAGGACGAGCGAGAGGGCGAAAGCGAGGACGATCATGAGCGGAACAGTCGCGAATACTGGGTCTCGTGCGTCATTGCCATTATGTCGGAGATAAAAGCGCAGCCGCCGAGATCGTCGAGCGTCGATCCGGCAGCGCGGGCTGAAGTGGCCAAGGCCAGCGGCTCGAAGCCGGCGAGCAGCGTCATCGCAGCGCCCTGGCCGAGGACGCCAAGCCGGATCGCGGCCTGGACGAGGTTGGAGAAGAAGGCCTGCAGGAAGGCAGCCAGCGCGTCCTGCAGCGCAATGCCGTGGCCGCCGGCAACAGCACCGACGACAACGCAATAGGCGCATTCGGGCGGCAGGCGGCGGTCCAACACCTGGCACGGCCAGGCCGAGGCCGCTTTCAGGAAGGCGGCGCCCTGCAGCATCGTCTCGGTATGGCGCTCGCGCGAGCCCGCCAAGGCCTCGGCGAGTGCGGCAATTTCGGTGAGATCGCCGGCTTCACGCGCCCGCCGCCAGCTTTCGGCAAACAGCACGGCATCGTTCCAGCCCGAACCCATCTCGACCAGCGTCTCCAGCCATGCGGCGAGGTCTTTGCTGTCGGCAACCAGCCCGGCATGAACGGCTTGTTCCAGACCATGGCTGTAGGAAAAGCCGCCGACCGGGAAGGAAGGCGACAGCCACGCCATCAGCCGCAACAATGCGATGTTGGAAGGCTGGGCGACGTTGGAAGGCTGGTCAGTCATGGTCATGGTCGTGCGAATGGCTGTGGGAATGCGATTCGCTATGGGTATGGGAATGCGCTTCGGCATGGCTGTGCGCATGCGCCTCGGCATGAGCATGGCCATGGCCGCCATGGCCGGAATAAGCGCCGCGCACCGGCTTGAACGGTTCGGAGACATCACTCACGGTCGCACCCAGCCCTTCCAGCATCGCCTTGATGACATGGTCGCGCAGGATGAGGATGCGGTTAGCCTCGATGGCGGCGGCGAGATGGCGGTTGCCGATATGCCAGGCGAGCTCGGCCAGATGGACAGGTCCGCTGGCCCGGATATCGCAGAGCGGCTCCTCGGCCGCGATGATCTCGATTTGGCGGCCATCCTCCAGCACCAGCCGGTCGCCATCGTTCAAGGCCACCGGTTCGGGCAGGTCGACCAATACCCTGTCGCTACGGGCCGTTTCGATGGCGCGGCGGCGCAGATGCCGCTCGTCATGGGCAAGCACCGCACTGTCATATGGCGTCGTCGCTCCGGCTTCGCCTGCGGCCAGGACGGAGACGGCGCGCGGGAATTTGGTGAAGTCGGTGCGGATATCGAGCTTCATGTAAGACTGCCTTTCGCAAAAAGCCTAGACTATCCGGTTCCCCGCCCCAATGGCGCTCAAACGATCGTGTCGAAGAGCCGCAGGATAAACGATATCTGGTAGACAAGCGCGGCGGCGACAAAGGCGATGTGAAAGCGGCGGTCGCGCAGCAGGATCGCAACGACGCAAAGCGCGACGAAAACCGGCGTGCGGATCAAATATTCAACGCCGAAATGGGCGAAATGCGCCGGCCCTTTCAGCAGCGTATCGACCACGTCCAGCAGATAGGTCGCCGCCAGCAGGCCGAAGAACCAGGCACGGCGCGAATAGAAGAAATCCTCATAGCTGGTGTAGTCCAGCATCGAGTCCGGGAACAGCAACGCGCAGAGCAGGAACAGCGTGACGGCGTAGAAAATGATGAACAGGTACTTGCCGAAGGTCCAATTCTCGATCTGGAACAGACCGAACTCCCACCACCAGAAATGCACCAGCATCAAAAGCACCGACGCGACCCAGGCCAGATGCACGGGATAGAGCCGGTACTGGCCGGGATGCTGGACGATGCGGGCGAGCCCCGACAAAAGGCGGGTGACGCCAAGGCCGATCACCATGCCCAGGACGATGCGGATATGCGGGAAGATGTCGTGGGCGTAAGGAAGTTGCTGGTCCATAGGCCTCGCGCGGCACGTTCTACATCGGGCGTTCTAGCGCCTATGGTTCAGAACAGGAAGTAGCGCTGCGCCATCGGCAACACGGTGGCCGGCTCGCAGGTGAGCAATTCGCCGTCGGCGCGGACCTCGTAGGTCTCGGGGTCGACCTCGACATGCGGCGTGGCGTCGTTGAGGACCATCGAATGCTTGCCGATGCCGCCGCGGGTGTTCTCGACCGCCATCATCTGCTTGTCGACGCCGAGCCTGCCGCGCAGGCCGGCGTCGAGGGCGGCCTTCGAAACGAAGGTCACCGACGAATTGGTCATCGCCTTGCCGTAGGCGCCGAACATCGGCCGGTAGTGCATCGGCTGTGGCGTCGGGATCGAGGCGTTGGGGTCACCCATGGGAGCGGCGGCGATCATGCCGCCGATCAGCACCATGTCCGGCTTGACGCCGAAGAAGGCCGGGTTCCACAGCACAAGGTCGGCGCGTTTGCCGACCGCCACCGAGCCGATGTCCTTCGACAGGCCATGCGCGATGGCTGGATTGATGGTGTATTTGGCGATGTAGCGGCGGACGCGGAAATTGTCGTTGTTGCCGGTCTCCTGCGGCAGCGAACCGCGCTGGCGCTTCATCTTGTCGGCGGTCTGCCAGCAGCGGATCGCCACTTCGCCGACACGACCCATCGCCTGGCTGTCCGACGAGATGATCGAGAAGGCGCCGATGTCGTGCAGAATGTCTTCGGCGGCGATGGTTTCCTTGCGAATGCGGCTTTCGGCAAAGGCGATATCTTCGGGGATCGACGGCGACAGATGGTGGCAGACCATCAGCATGTCGAGGTGTTCGGCCAGTGTGTTGATCGTGTAGGGGCGGGTTGGATTGGTCGAAGACGGAATGACGTTGGGCAAGCCGCACACCTTGATGATATCAGGCGCGTGGCCGCCGCCGGCGCCTTCGGTGTGGAAGGCATGGATGGTGCGGCCTTTGATCGCCGCGACCGTGTTTTCGACGAAGCCGGACTCGTTCAGCGTGTCGGTGTGGATCATCACCTGCACGTCGTAATCGTCGGCGACCGACAGGCAGCAGTCGATTGCAGCCGGCGTCGTGCCCCAGTCCTCATGCAGTTTCAGCGAGCAGGCACCCGCGAGCACCATCTCCTCGAGCGCGGCAGGCAGCGACGCGTTGCCCTTGCCTGACAGGCCGATATTCATCGGGAAAGCATCAAAGGACTGGATCATGCGTGCCAAATGCCACGGCCCAGGCGTGCAGGTGGTGGCCAGCGTGCCATGCGCCGGACCGGTGCCCCCGCCGAGCATGGTGGTGATGCCCGACATCAGCGCTTCCTCGATCTGCTGCGGGCAGATGAAGTGGATATGCGCGTCGAAGCCGCCGGCGGTCAGGATCTTGCCTTCGCCGGCGATGATCTCGGTGCCCGGGCCGATGATGATGCCGACGCCGTCCTGCGTATCCGGGTTGCCGGCCTTGCCGATCGCGGCGATGCGGCCGTCCTTGATGCCGATGTCGGCCTTGACGATACCGGCGACGGCATCGACGACCAGCGCATTGGTGATGACGGTGTCGACAGCGCCTTGCGCCCGCGAAACCTGGCTCTGGCCCATGCCGTCGCGGATGACCTTGCCGCCGCCGAATTTCACCTCCTCGCCGTGAAGGGTGAAATCCTTTTCGACCTCGATGAACAGCTCGGTGTCGGCGAGCCGGACCTTGTCGCCGACGGTCGGGCCGTACATCTGGGCATAGGCGGCGCGGGTGATTCTAGCCATCAGCAATTGCTCCCGAAATACAGTCTGGTCGAAGCCGGGTCCCACATTGCCGCCATCCTATGGTCACGCAATGACCCGCTGAGCGACACTTTCCGATCCCATTTAGCGTTTGAGGTGGCCGGGCCACCCCAAAACGACCACTTGCCAATCGATGGAAAGGAACATCCATGCGCAAAACAATCCTTCTGGCAGCCGCCGCCACGCTGGTGCTCGCAACCGCCGCCAGCGCCCAGCAACAGCCTGCGCAGCAGCCCAGTCCGGCGCCGGCCGCGCCTGCTCCAGCCGCGCCCGGGGCGCAGCCGCAGGCGCCCACCATCCAGGCGATCAATGTCGTCGATATCAAGGATCTGCCGGCGGACACTCAGGCCAAGGTCAACCAGGTGATCGCCAAGCGCAGCGACGCCGACCTGCAGAAACTGCGCGGCTCGATCGACGCGACGCCGGAGGTCAAGTCCGCGCTCGAAGCCAAAGGGCTCACCTCGGCGCAGGTGATCGCCGCCAGCATGAGCACCAATGGCGCGCTGACGCTGATCACCAAGAAAGCGAGCTGACGAGACGAGGCGGCGGGCCGGCACAAGATCAGCCCGCCGCCTCGCAAAGGGAACCTTCACAGGGGAAGTTACGTTTCGGTCCTGTCGCCCTGACACCAGCCTCGAAAAGGACCCTGAGAACGAGCGATGGCGATCACCACCTTCTCCGACACCAGATGGCTGCATGGGATTGCTGCGACCGCGTTTTTGGCAGCCAGCATTCCGCACGCCGCGCTGAACGCGCAGAGCCTCGACAGCGCCGAGACCGTCAACCGGATCGTCGGCTCGGAGGTCGGGCAGGAAGAGACCAAGACAAATGCGGAAGCTGGCAAGGTCAGCTCGGCGATCGATCGCACGCGTGAAAACATCGCTGCCGTGCGCAAGACATCCAAGCTCGACAAGGTCGATATCGTGTTTCTTACCGACGCCGCGCGCACCGAAGGCGGCCCGCCGCCGGCGATCGAGAACAAGGTCAGGCAACATCGGGACGACATTGCGGAGTTGCGCAAGGAGATCGAGGCGAACGCATTGCTGTTCAACGCGATCGACTCGCGGCGTGTGCAGACCGAGGACGTTCTGGCGGTTGAATTCGATGATCCGGGAAAGGTCGTCATCTATGCGGCGGCCAAGCCGCCCGGTTAAGCTTCCCCTGGCTAAGCTCTGGTGAGCATCTGCAGCCGATGCGGTCGATCTCACAGCTTGCCCATGATCTTCTGCTGAAATCCGTAGACCTCGCGCTTGCCGCCGAACGGCACTAGCGTAACGTCGCGCTCCTGGCCGGGCTCGAAGCGCATCGCGGTGCCGGCGGCGATGTCGAGGCGCATGCCCCGCGCCTTGTCGCGATCGAATCTCAGCCCTTCATTGGTCTCGAAGAAATGATAGTGGCTGCCGACCTGGATCGGCCGGTCGCCGCTGTTGGCCACCTTCATGGTGACCGTCGGCAGTCCCTTGTTCAGTTCGATCTCGCCGCTTGCCGTGATGATTTCGCCGGGGATCATCGCGGCCTCACAGGACGAAGGCGAGGCCGGCGCCAATCGCGGCACAGGCGACCCCAGCGGCGCGGGCAAGCCCGCGGAAACGCCAGCCGAGGTTGAGACCGGCAGTGATGCCGACGGCGTGGAGCAGCGCGGTGGCAAAGGCAAAGCCCGCCATATAGCCGAGCCCGCCGGTATTTTCAGGCACCTCGGTGCCGTGGGCGTAGCCGTGGAACAGCGCGAACAGGCCGATGACGGCGACGCCGGCCGAGACGGGAAGATCGACCGCGAGCGCAACCAGCAGCCCCAGCGCCACGGCGGACGCCAGTATGGCCGGCTCGACGAAGGGCATCGGCACATGCAGCATGCCGAGCGCGCCGCCGGCCAGCATGACGGCTACGAAGGCCAGCGGCCATGCCCAGATCGCTTTGCCACCCTTGAGCGCCGCCCACAGGCCGACGGCGATCATCACCGTCATATGATCGAGGCCGGAGAGCGGGTGGATGAAGCCGGTGGCGAAAGAGGAAGCCGTGCCGACGCCGACATGGGCATAGGCAGGCATTGCTGCTGCCAGCAGCAGGGCCGCCGAGAGGGCTGCGCGTTTCATCGTAGCGGGGATCATCGGCGTACCTTCCATCTTCGAGATCATCATGCCTCTCACGCCGCCTTGCGGGCCGGGCCGCAGCCCTCTGCCTTGAGAATACGCTTGGTCGAGGCCGGATATTTCTTCAGCATCGCTGCCGGACGGATCGGGCGCGGCGAGAAGTTGCCGCCGCAATTCGGACAGACGCCGCCGAGCACGTTTTGTGCGCAGTCGGCGCAGAAAGTGCATTCGAAGGTGCAGATCACCGCATCCGTCGCATCGGGCGGCAGATCCTTGTCGCAGCATTCGCAGTTGGGACGCAGCTCAAGCATTTTCCTCTCCTTGGCGGTGTTATCTGATCGGCTCGTGCACGGTCACCAGCTTGGTGCCGTCGGGAAACGTCGCCTCGACCTGCACATCGTGGATCATTTCGGCAATGCCTTCCATCACCTGGGCCCTGGTGACGACATGGGCGCCGGCCTCCATCAGCTCGGCGACCGCGCGGCCGTCGCGGGCACCCTCGACGACGAAATCGGTGATCAGCGCGATCGCTTCCGGATGGTTGAGCTTGACGCCGCGTTCGAGCCGCTTGCGGGCCACGATCGCCGCCATGGCGATCAGCAGCTTGTCTTTCTCCCTCGGCGTCAGATTCATGCTTTTTCCTGCGGTGGCGTAATCGAAATCAGAGTGACCATAATTTGGGCAGGCCCGCCCGCCCGTTGAGCAATTCGACAAGCGGCACCAGCCGCTTGCGGAGCTGGTAGCCGTCCTCGGCGAACAGCCTCGCAAGAAGCTTGCCAGATTTCCGCACGCTCCAGAAACTGACGCCGCCCTGGCCGCCGACTATGCCCCGCGCCGGCTCGAGCAAAGCCTCTGCCCGCGACGAGACCATCAGCAGCGTCGCCACAGCGATGCCGCCGCCGGCAACCGCAGTACGGTTCAAGGTGGCCGCAATGTCCGGCCCGACGCGGAACTCCTCGGCGTGAATCAGCGCTCCGTCCTGGCCGACGCGCCAGCGGTCGTGGAAATGGCCTTGCGCTGCCCGTTCACCCATGGCCAGGCGGCCGAAGACGGTGGCCTCCAGGATTAGCGCCTCGGCTCCGGTGGCAAGCTCCACGTCGAGCGTGCGGGCAAAGGCCGAGCGGTCGAAGACGATGGTTTCCTGCGGCAGCCAGGCAATGTGGCCGTCTTCGCCGACGGTCAGCTTCACCCGCACTTCGGCGCGGTCGGATGCGGCTCGGTAGATTTTCTCGCAGGCCTGCGTTGTTATGGTTGCGGAGGCGCCGGCACTGACATCGACCTCCCAGGCGAGACGGTCGCCGCCGGTCAGCCCACCGGCAGTGTTGATCAGGACGGCTTCGAGCGGATCGGCTGAGACCGCCGGCATGCGGATCTTGGCAGAGCCGTCCTGGTACAGGCGCCGAAGACGCGTGCGGCCACCGTTCCAGTCGCAGGCAAGCCGCGCGACGCCGGCAACGCGCTGGGCCGGCGGCACTGAGGTCAAGCTATATGCGATCGTATCCACGACACCAACGTTAAGCACTGCGGCGGCTTTGTCGATATATAGCTTGTTGCTTGACAGCGTTTCGGTTTCTATAGAGGGAGCCACCTTGATACGATTATCGGCGCCTGGCGGGGTAAAAGGCGACGGTGACGACGTAATCGAGGACAAAAAAGGGCGCTGATCAGTTGGCGTCGGGAAACAATAGGTTGGGGAAGAAACCGAATGGCTGACCAGCTGGCAACCGATATCATCGCCAAGATCAAGGCTCATGCCGAGCCGGGCGGCGAGGAAATCACCACCAATACTGAACTGACCGCCCTTGGCATCCATTCGCTAGAACTAACGGAAATCATCTTCGATCTCGAGGAAGAGTACGGCATCGAAATCGAGATGAACACGGTCGATGCCTGGAGCAATCTGAAGAATGTCGGCGACATGGTCGAGGCGGTTCGCGCGCTGATCGCGAAAAAAGCCTGACTGAATGCACAAGCGCATCGTCATCACGGGCATCGGCGGGTTATGCGGGCTCGGCACCAATGCACCAGCAATCTGGAACGAGATGCGCGCCGGCCGTTCGGCAATCGGCGCGATCGTCAATTCCGAGCTGCATGACCTGAAGGTCAGGGTCGGCTCCGAAATCAAGGCGCTTCCCGATCACGGCATCGACCGCAAGCAGGTCGTGTCGATGGATCGCTTCAGCCTTTTGGCGACGATCGCCGCGCGGGAGGCGGCACAGCAGGCGGGATTGAACGCGCACGCGGCCAACACCTACAGGATGGGCACCATCGTCGGCGTCGGCGTCTGCGGCTGGGAGGCGATCGAAGAGAGCTATCGCGCCATCCTGCTCGAAGGCAAGAACCGCGCCGGCATCTTCACCGTGCCGAAAGTAATGCCGGGCGCTGCGGCCGGCCACGTCAGCATGAACCTTGGTCTTCGCGGGCCGGTCTTCGGCATCACCTCTGCCTGCTCGTCATCCAATCACGCCATTGCCTCGGCCGTCGACCAGATCAGGCTCGGTCGTGCCGACGTCATGGTCGCCGGCGGCACCGATGCCCCGCTGGTCTGGGGCATCCTGAAGGGCTGGGAGGCCCTGCGGGTATTGTCGCCGGACACCTGCCGGCCGTTTTCGGCCGATCGCCAAGGGCTTGTGCTCGGCGAAGGCGCCGGCATGGTGGTGCTGGAAACGTATGAGCATGCCATGGCGCGCGGCGCCGCCATCCTTGCCGAAATCGGCGGCGTCGGCCTTTCCGCCGACGCCTCCGACATCGTTGCGCCGACCATCGAAGGGCCGGAGGCGGCGATGCGCTTCTGCCTCGTCGATGCCGGCCTCAATCCGGAGGACGTCGACTATCTCAACGCGCATGGCACCGGCACCAAGGCCAACGACCAGATCGAAACGGCAGCGATCAAGCGGGTCTTCGGCGACCATGCCTACAAGCTTTCTATCTCCTCGACCAAATCGATGCATGCCCACTGCCTCGGCGCGTCCGGCGCGCTGGAAATGATCGCCTGCGTCATGGCGATCCGCGAAGGCATCGTGCCGCCGACCGCCAATTATCGGGAAGCCGACGCCGACTGCGATCTCGACATCACGCCGAACGTGGCGCGCGAGCGCGCGGTGCGCACCGCGATCAGCAACAGCTTCGCCTTCGGCGGCACCAATGCGGTGCTGGCGGTCAAGGCGGTCTGACGGCCAATCCCGTGCCCGAGCAGTAAAACTTTTCGCCGGTGACATTGATCGTACCGGGTGCTGCTCCTAACTCTCTGCAACCCGCCATGACCGTGCCGTTCGGCGCGCTCCCCGACCAGGAGTTTCAATGACCGATCTGTCCGCGTTTCCGATTGCCACGCGGTGGCCGGCAAACCATCCCGACCGCATCCAGCTTTATTCGTTTCCGACGCCGAACGGGGTGAAAGTGTCGATCGCGCTGGAGGAACTTGGCCTGCCCTACGAGCCGCATGCCGTCGACATCGGCAAGAACGAAAGCTGGACGCCGGAATTCCTGTCCTTGAACCCGAACGGCAAGATACCGGCGATGATCGATCCGAACGGCCCGGGCGGCAAGCCGATCGGCCTGTTCGAGTCCGGCGCCATCCTGCTTTATCTCAGCGACAAGACCGGCAAGCTGGTCCCGGCAGACACAACGCTGCGTTATGAGACGATCCAGTGGGTATTCTTCCAGATGGCTTCGATCGGGCCGATGTTCGGCCAAGTCGGTTTCTTCCACAAATTCGCCGGACGCGAAATCGCCGACAAGCGCCCGCTGGAGCGCTACCGCGACGAGTCGCGGCGGCTGATCGGCGTCCTCGAAACGAGGCTCAAAGGCCGCAGCTGGATCATGGGCGACGATTACACCATCGCCGACATCTCGCTGCTGGGCTGGGTGCGCAATCTGATCGGCTTCTATGAGGCGCGGGAACTCGTCGGTTTCGATGATTTCCCCCGCGTGGCCGCATGGCTGGAGCGCGGCCTCGCCCGCCCGGCGGTGCAGAAGGGCCTCACCATTCCGGCCAGAGCCTGATCGTGACTGGCCCGGCTACTTTGCCTTGGTCCGCGGTTTTGAGCCGCTCTTGCCGACTACGGAAGCGGCAAGCGACGCCGCACCTTTGGCGGTCGCCAGCACCGCACCAGCGGCAACGTTGGCCGTCGCTCTGACGGTGCGCATTGCGCTGCCCGCGATCGATCCTCTGCTGCTTGCCGGCTTTTTGGGTCCGGCGGCTTTGGGGGCCGCTGCCTTGGGTGCAGCGGCTTTGGCCGCGGCAGGCATCACCTTCTTCGGCGCTGCCTTGCCAAAGCTAGGCTTTGCCGCATCCTTGGCGCGGGCTGCCACTGCCGGGCCGGCGCTGGATTTCGCTCGAGTTGCTTTTGATCGTGTTGCCCTGCCCTTGGCGGGCGCAGGCTTTCTTGCCATGGTTTCCATCGAACGGTTCCCTCATGGGCACAATTGCCGTGTCCGGGATAACGGCCTGAAACTGCTAAGGTTCCGGCCGGGCGGTTCCTTGCAAGTCAGGCCAGGTCGCCGACCACCAGGTCGGCGGGCCGCCGACGGGCAACCACGCGGTCGATGTTCGGCATGTCGTTAGAGGCGATCCAGGCGCGCGCGTCCTCGTCGGAGCGGCCGTGCTCGTGCCATCGCTCCAGCAGTCGGCGCTCGAGCTCGGCGCGCGGCACATCGACGAAGATCGAGAAGTCGAACAGCGGCGCCAGCCGCGTCCAGGGTTCCTCGTCGAGCAGGAGATAATTGCCTTCGACCAGGATGAATTTGGTCTCGGCGGCGACAATCGCAGCAGCGGCGCGCGACAGCTCCATGCTGCGGTCGAAGACCGGGATGGCGATATCCGGCTCGCCGGCGCGGATGCGCTTCAGCAGCGCTTCGAAGCCGGCAAAATCAAAGGTTTCCGGGGCACCTTTTCGCGCGCGAAGTCCGCGCCGCTCGAGCACGACGTCATCGTAATGGAAGCCATCCATCGGAACGACTTCCGCCGTGCCTTCCGGCAGCAGGTCGTGCAAGCCTGCCGACAATGTCGACTTGCCGGCGCCGGGCGGACCGGCAATGGCAACGATGAAGCGCGGCGCCTTGCCGGCGCGCTTGAAAATGGCAGCAGCGATATGGGCGATTTCTGACATTGGCCCCCTTACGGTGGTTCTGGCGCATTTTGGCGGCAGTTTTCGAAAATTTCAAACGCCGGATTGTGCCAAGCCTTCAATCGGGCCTGGATTGGCCGATCCGCAGGAAATCGCTGTCGAAGGCGATGTCGCGCACGGCACCGTCGGCGGCCAGGATGCGCATGCGGCACGGCGAGGTCGTGACGTCGCGCGGCGGCTCGCCGGATGGCCACGGCAGCGCGCCGGTGACATGGCGGAACGAAAAACTGCGACCTTCAGAAAGGGCAAAGGCGGTCGCCACGCTTTCATGCTTCAGCCAGTTGTCGCCGAGCGATGCGGCATGGCCGACGGCCGTGCGGCCGTCCTCGATGCCGAGCACGCCGCGGTGGCGGCCGCTCCATGGCGCATAATCGCGCCCGCCATTGCTGACCCACAGCATGGTGACCGGCAGTTCAGCCGGATTCTTCAGCACCAGCACGAGATCGGCTTCCGCCTGGCGCGCCAGTGCGGTCCAGCCCGGCCCGCCATGATCGGCCTCGACCAGCGTGACGAAGTCCTCACGCAGCTGGTCCATGCGATAGCCGGTCAGGTCGATCGTGCCGCCGTCAGCGGCGGGAAAGCGCGTCAGGTCGGCGGTACGCGCCGGGTAGACGAGCAAAGAGCGGCCGCGCGCCGGATCGGGCTCCGGCGGCTCGTTCGGCGTCGCGGCAAGGCGCTTCGGCGAGAACGCCAGCCTGCCGCCGGTCTTCATCACCGTCATCGGATGGTGGGCGACGGGAATGGCGCCGGAGCCGCCGGAAAAGACGTGCTCCTGATAGAGAAAGGGATGATCGTCGCGCAAGGTCAGGATCTTGTCGACGGTCGCGCCCATGACCGGGCGCTGCAGCCGGAAGACGGCGCGCCAGCCATCGGCCGTTGCCGCGCTGTCAACGACCTCCCAGCGACTATTGGCCGGCCAGCCGTGCAAAGGTGCCTCTTCGACGTCGCTGATCGAGAACGGCGCGCAGAGGAAATCGCCGGACAGGTGGACCGTACCTTCAGGCAGGTCTTTCGGCAGCGTCTCGCGCGGCTCGCCGACCCAGGGTGCGCGATGCAGCGGCTTCAGCCGATGGCCATCGATATCGACCGCCATGTCGGCAAGATGGCCGACGGCAAGATCGATCGATACCGAGATGCCCTTTGCCGTGATCGTGACCGTATCCATGTGCACCTACCGATTCTGCCGACCCGATTCTGCCGGCCCGATTCTGCCGGCGCCAGCAAAGCCCACTCGCCGCCGGTTGCGCAAGCGCGGCGGCCGGCAATTCACATCAGACGGCGGCTGTATCGACGCAGCCGCCACGTGGGCCTGTGGACAGACACCCATCCAGGGCCCGAGCGATATTAACCAAATGGACTGCGCCCTTGCGTTAAGATAGCTTCGCGTCGTCTCAGAAACAGCCTGCCTTCGGAACCGACTTGTCCGCCTTGCGCTTACTTCCGCTCATCCACAAATGTGTCGCGGTGCTTGCGCTGCTGCTGTTTGCCGCCGGCTGCACGACGGTGACGCCTCCCGACAGCGTGCTGGCCGTGCCGGCGCCGCCGCAGAAATATGCCGCGATGGTCATCGATGCCGGCACCGGCAAGACGCTGTTCGAGGTCAATTCGACGGCGCCGCGTTATCCGGCGTCGTTGACCAAGATGATGACGCTCTACCTTCTGTTCGAGGCGCTGGATTCTGGCCGCATCAGCAAGGAGACACAAATTCCGGTGTCGGACAACGCCGCCCGGCAGCCGCCGACCAAGCTGCGGTTCAGGCGCGGCGAGACGATCGACGTCGATTCGGCGATTCGCGCCATCGTCGTCAAATCGGCCAATGACGTGGCGGTCACCGTCGCCGAATATCTCGGCGGCAGCGAAGCGGCCTTCGCCGGCATGATGACCGCCAAGGCGCGCCAGATCGGCATGAGCAGCACCGTATTCCGCAACGCCTCGGGCCTGCCGGATGGCGACCAACACACGAGCGCGCGCGACATGGCGGTGCTCGGCATGGCGCTGCACGCCCGCTTCCCGCAGCATTTCCACTATTTCTCCGAAAGCGACTTCATGTTCCGCGGCAGGCTGGTGCGCGGCCACAACGACATGCTCGGCCGGGTGCGCGGCGTCGACGGCATCAAGACCGGCTACATCAGAGCTTCGGGTTTCAACATCGTTACCTCCTATAATGCAGACGGGCACAGGCTGATTATCGTGGTGATGGGCGCCGACAGCGCGCGCCAGCGCAACGACCACGTCGAGGCGCTGATCCAGCGCAGCCTGTTGCCGACCTCGGAGGCAAAGACGCGGCTGCTGTATGCCGAGGAGCAGTGACCGT
Source organism: Mesorhizobium sp. M0060 (assembly GCF_040323155.1). Lineage (NCBI taxonomy): Bacteria > Pseudomonadati > Pseudomonadota > Alphaproteobacteria > Hyphomicrobiales > Phyllobacteriaceae > Mesorhizobium > Mesorhizobium sp. M0060. The sequence continues at coordinate 65,715 of NZ_JAMYUP010000012.1, read as the reverse complement.
TGACCTCAGAGCGGGCGGCGGACCGGGGCGTTGCCGCCACAAGTTGGGATCGGCGTTCATTCACTGGGATGGACACCTTCAGTCGGCCGCATGCGGGGTTTGTCAGGCGACAAACGCAGAACCGCCGTTTTGCGCGACACTACTGAGATACTTTGCCGGTGGCTTCCCAAGCGCTTTCTTGAACATGGTGATGAAGGCCGTGACCGATTCGTAACCGAGATCGGCCGAAACCTGCTGCACGCTCGCGCCGGAGGCCAGCTCCCGCATTGCGACGATCAGGTGCAATTGCTGGCGCCAGCGCCCGAAGGTCAGCCCTGTCTCCTTTACCACGAGACGTGCGAGACTGCTCTCGCTGAGCGCAACGCGATTGGCCCATTCCGCCAGGGTGCTACGGTCGGCGGCATCTTCCGCCAGCGCCGCCGCGATCCGCCTCAAGCGCGGCTCGGACGAGATCGGCAGGTGTAGCTGCTGAACAGGCATGCGCGGCAGTTCGGTGAGCAGAACCCTGGTCAGGAGCTCGCCCCTCGCGTCATCGTCCTCGTCGCGATCCGCCAGCTCGATAATGAGCTCGCGCAGCAACGGCGAGATCGAAAGCGTGCAGCACCGGTCCGGCAGGTCGGCAGCTCCCGGCTCGATATACACGAAAAAAATCCGGGCATTGGCGGTCGCGACGTTGCTGTGCTCCATGCCACCCGGAATCCACACCGCGCAATGAGGCGGCACCATCCACAGCCCGCTGGGGACGCGACATGTGACGCCACCGCCGAGCGCGAAGACGAGTTGCCCTTTGCGGTGGCGATGGTCCGGTACCTCCGCCTTGGTCTCGGTAACCTCAACGCGCACGGCAATTGCCGGTACGAGGATGTCATCCGGATCGAAATTCGGCCAAGGGTAGCGGAGCGGCTGTCTCATATTGACTTATTTTAGCGATCAAGTGCCATGATATCTAAATTATTCCATCGGGAAAGTCGATAGGCTCCGACTTGCGAATGAGTCAGGAGCCTGCAAAGACGATGAGAAAGATTGTTCAGACGCCTAGCGGCCGTGCTGAAAGACCGGGCCGTGGATCCCATCGTCAGCGGCCATCTGAGGCAGCGACGGGAAGAGCTTGGCCTATTTGGCACGCTACCCAACATCCGGCGTGCGGCCGGGCTCTGAGATCATCAGCGCCCCGCCTGTGCCGCCAAGCCGAACAAGTCCGAGGCATAGCAGGCCACGCGTCCACCCCGCAGCAAGGAGGCATGACCCCATGCTCGCCTTAGTCACCTCTCTCGACAGCGCCACCGGGTTGCGGCTCGCCGAGCTTGGCGAGCCCGAGCCCGCCCCGCACGAGGCGCTGGTCTCGGTCCGCGCCGTCTCCGTGAACCGCGGCGAACTGCGCCTGCTCAACATCCGCCCGAACGGCTGGATACCTGGCCAGGACGTCGCCGGAATTGTCGAGCGCGCCGCGGCCGATGGCTCTGGGCCAGCCGTCGGCGCCCGGGTTGCGGCTTTGGTCGACCAGGCCGGGTGGGCCGAACGTGTCGCCGTTCCAACCGACCACCTCGCCATCCTGCCGGACGACGTCAGCTTCGTCTCCGCCGCCACTGTTCCGGTCGCAGGCACGACCGCGCTGCGGACCCTGCGCCTCGGCGGAGACTTGGCCGGCCAGCGAGTCCTGATTACGGGCGCAAGCGGCGCGGTCGGTCGTTTCCAGATCCAGATCGCCCGCCAGCAGGGCGCGTCGGTGGTGGCGGTCGCCGCCGCCCGGCATGCCGCGGATCTCCGCAGCCTCGGAGCCGAGCGGGTCGTCGAAACGATCGAGCTGGCCGAAGGACTGTTCTCGCTGATTACCGAGTCGGTCGGCGGCAACAGCCTCGCCCATGCGATCGAACGGGTGGCGCCTGGCGGGACCGTCGTCATGTTCGGCTCGAGCAGCGGCGAACTCACGCCCATCGGCTTCCGCCAGTTCGTTCCGGGTCACGAAGGCGCGCGGCTGCAGACCTTCGCCTACTACACTTCCGGTCCGGAGGTAGGCGCCGACATCGCCTCGCTGCTCGCGCTAATCGCAACCGGCCGGCTCGAAACGCGCGTGGCGCTGACCGTGCGGTGGCGGGACGTCGCTCAGGCCCTGGACGCGCTGCGGCAGCGCAGCATCAGCGGCAAGGCAGTCCTCACCATGACCGAATGAGCAGGCGGTGGCCGCAGGGGACAGTGTTCTGTTCCCAAGGCTGCTACGGCAACTTAGGCCCGCCCGCGATTGCCCGTTGAAGCCGGCGCCTGCTTCCGCTAAGAAGCCGTGGCTGGCCGGTTACCCGGCTGGTTCGTTTTTGGGATCGCCGATCCTGAAGGCACCCGTAGCTCAGCTGGATAGAGCGCTGCCCTCCGAAGGCAGAGGTCACAGGTTCGAATCCTGTCGGGTGCGCCAACATACTAGGGGGTCCATTCCGGACACATAGGTTACGATTTATACCGGAGACATGGTGGACTGCACCCATCTCTCGGGAAGGGCACGATCTGCTGATCCTCCTGGTTCAGCCATATCTCGTAGACCGAACCTCGAATCCAGCCCTGCCCGCCCATGACGATCAGCTTCGATCCCGGCGATCGCCTGGAACTCAATCGGCCTCGAATGATTTGTTCGTGAGATAAATTCGAAGGAGCGCCCCCGTGCCCGCACCGCCCGAAATGGATATCGTTCTCGAAAAGCTTCCTTTGAGGATCGGCGCCTACATACCCGACGACTTGCTGGAGGATTGGTTCGCGCCGGGAACGGGCATGAACCCGGTCAGCAAGGAGGCGCTTGCCGCCGCGAAGAACTACGGATGGCGCTTCGAATGTGAGTTCAAGCACTACCCCGAACGCAAGGAAGGCGTGTTCTGGAAGTGGGTGCCGGCGATCTGATCCGCGCTCGACAGCCGAAGCTTGACTGAAACGGGTCGCCAAGCCTGTCGAATCCCCTCAGCCGCCACCAATGGGCGTCATCACCTTGCCGGTTCCGCCGCATTCGGGGCAGGTCCGGCCGTCGACCATGCCGGTGCCTGAGCAGCGGCGACAAATATTCTCGCCAGCGCCGGGAATACCTGCCGGAACCTCGTCCGTGTTGGTTTGGCCGGCCTGCCGGCCCTGCAGCTTGTTTCTCAACCGGGCGACCAAGCCTTCGTCGACCTCAAGCGGCTTGCTGCTGTCGTCCGGCAGGCCTTCGCCGGATTGGCCGATGGTTTCATTGCGCGGCCGGTCGTTCGCGCCTGTCGTGATCTTCTGAGCCATTGCAGCTGCCTTTACGCCTTGCAATTTTCGAACGCCTCAGCTCCGCAGAGGTTCCGGTTGCGACCAGCAGCCTTCAGCCGGGCTTTCGCCGGGCCGCCCTTCTGCCTCGGCTGCCAAGAATGGCGGCAAGTGTGACCGGACGAAAATCCCAGTTGTCGACGCCAACATCGTACTGGCGCGTGACGGGGGACAACCTGCCGTGGGAATGGCCATGCAGGTCGATCGATTTCCTGCCGATCTGGTTCCAGGTGCGAAAAGGATAATGGCAAAGGATCAGCAGGCTACCGTCGAGGGTCAGTTCCTTGTAATGTTGGGTGCTCGCCCAACCCGTGGCGTCGATGGTGGCTGCGCCATCGTTGTTGCCGATGATCAGATGCTTGCTGCCATGGAGGGACGACAGAAGCGAAGACACGAATGTGGCCGACCGCTTGGCAAAATCGCCGAGATGCCAGACTTCGTCGTCCGGCCCGACAGTCTCGTTCCAGAACGCAATGAGGGCCCGATCATGTTCCGCCAACGAGCCGAACGGGCGGCGATCGATGCGCAGAATGCGCGGGTCGCTGAAATGCGTGTCGGCGGTGAAGTAGATCATGTGCGTTCGTTGGAGCCTGCTGTCGAACAGCCGCGCAGGTAGGCGCGTGACTCGCCAAGTCCATCTTGCTCTCCGTGATGCCTGCCCCAACCCGCCCGATCGCCGGTTGTTCCTGGAAGGATGCTCTGGGGGTTTTCCGCTCGCCGGAACTTTGAAATGAGACGCAGGTTAGGACGCGTGACGCCGATGTTCTGAAGGAGCCCTCGATGATGGCCGACGCAGCACCCTTTGGGCGAAACCCGTCACAGGCGCGGGGCGATATCGATGCCGGGCGCGAAGGGGATAAGACGCCGGGTATCGACCCGGCTGCCGCTCCCGTGGAAACTGACGCGGAATCCGCCGGCGACGTTCCGGCGAGCGACGCGCCTCCGCCCCGTAAAACGCCGAAGTTCACCAACGAGGCGAGCTATGCCGATGCGATGCGCCCGCTCAGGGGGGAGCGCGACGTCCAGCCGCGCAGATATGGGCCGGTCCTGGTGATTGCCGCCATCGTCGTGCTGGCCGCTGCAGTTTTCATCGGCGCGGCCATGCTGCGCTGAATACAGCCGATCCAGACCGCGACGCAGTGGATGGACATTTTGCTTCCGGTCCGAGAATTTGTTGCCACGCCAGGTTCAGGCGCGACCGAGATCTGATGCAAATTGACCACGAACCACCAATTCTTTGCCCGAGACGCCGCCATCGTCGCGCGCGACATGATTGGCGCGACGCTGCTCTTGCACGGCGTTGGCGGCATCATCGTCGAAACCGAAGCCTATCGCCCCGATGATCCGGCTTCGCACGCTTTCGGTGGCAGGACGGTGCGCAACGGCGCAATGTTCGGCGCCCCGGGCAGCGCGTATGTCTATCGCTCCTATGGCCTGCACTGGTGCCTCAATGCCGTGTGCCTTCCCGGCAGTGCCGTGCTTATCCGCGCAATCGAGCCGCGATCAGGGCTGGACGTGATGCGGGCCAATCGCGGCCTTGACGATGCCCGACTGCTTTGTTCGGGGCCGGGTCGTCTTTGCCAGGCACTGGCGATCGGTAAATCCCATGACGGGCTGCCGCTGGACGAGCCGCCATTCGAATTCAGGCCGCCGAGCGAAGCCAGCGCCATTTTGACAGGCCGCAGGATCGGCATTTCCAAGGCTGTCGATGCCGAGTGGCGGTTCGGACTGCGCGACTCGGATTATTTGAGCCGCAAGTTCTGATGCCCGCCGCAGCGGCAGAGCAGTTGCCTGGCATCACTCGTCGGGTTTACCGAGATGCATGGGTGTCGCCTGCTGGCGGGCTTCTCTGGTCACCTCGTCGGCTCCGGCAGGTGAAATCCCTCGCAATGCCTTCGCAGCTACGGTCAGGCGCCCGCGATCATTGCCGAAGCTCTTGATCAGCTGGCGGACCTGGTCGGCGGTGATGCCGTTCTGTTGGGCAAAATACTCGACTTCACGGTCGTCTTCCGCAGAAACGCGGTCGCGCTCGCGGAAATCTCGCTTGCTCTTATCGTCGGCCATTTTTTCCTCCTGGTGGAGCTTTGCATCAACGGCAACGTGGGTAAGCCGCTTTTGTTGCCGCGATCGGGCGGACTTTTCCGCCGCCGTGCCGACTGCCCAGGAACCATGAGGCGAGCAACCGGTTTGGCTGGATGCAGACACGTTCAGCCACCAATTCATACCGATGGAGACTACGATGACGTTCGCAAGCAAAACCACTGTAATTGCCGCGGCGCTGGCTATGTTGGCCGCGCCGGCATTCGGCCAGACGAGCCCACCTGCGCCCGCCGCGCCGGCACCGGATCGTGGCGCCGAACAGTCGCCCGGAATGAACGGGCAGAGCCAAGATGCCATGCGCGAAATGATGCGCCAGATGATGACTGAGATGCTGGAGGAGAGAATGCAAGAAGATCGCAGGCCCCGAGCAGAATGGCGAGGTCGCGACCACTGGCATCGCGACTACAGGATGGGCCCGCCTGACCGAGGTTGGGAGACGGGAGGCGGCGGTGGCATTGGACGCGGGATGCATGGCGCGAGGATGCGAATGATGTTCGCCATAGTGGATGCCGACGGCGACGGCGCGCTTTCTCAGGCCGAAGTCCAGGATTTCGTCGGGCGGATATTCAACGCAGTCGACGAGAACGGTGACGGCAGCGTCGACATGCAGGAAATCCGATCCTTCTTCCATGGAGGAGGCGCCGAGGATCAGGAGTAAGTCTCCTAGCGGTCGGCAAGGAAGCCCTATCTGGGCAGCGCCACCTACGTCGACCGGGGAGGATGAAAACCGCCGCTGGCAACCGGATACCGGGTTGCCAGCAGGGAAGATGCGTTGCTTGGCTGGCCTTGCGGCGCTGAATGCCGGGTCGGAACCAATCGAGACAGCAGGAATTTGGCCATGACGGAGAAAGCCACACAGAAAACCCCGACCATCGTTCGTATCTGGCGCGGCAGAACCCTGCCTGAAAAGGCAGATGCCTATGAGAGCTACAATTACGAGGCCGGCATCAAGCCGCTGATCGAGAAGGCGCTGGGCGTGCAAACCTTTCGCGAGGACACGCCGACCCATTCGGAATTCGTGACGATCTCCTATTGGGAGACTATCGAGGCGATGGCGGCGCTCACCGGCGGCGATCCGACAAAAATCCACCATCTCGAGCGGGACGAAGAGTTCCTGATCGAGCTGCCGTCGAGCGTGCAGGTGCTGCGCATCCGCTCCAGTCACGGCCGGCTGGGATAGCTTTGATCCTGATCTATAAAATCGCCGTCAGGTCGATCTCGGTAATGTGCCAGCGGCCGAGATTTGCGGTGTAGAGCTTGTCGCCCTTGAAGGCGATGTTGGTGGGATGGGCGAGCGTCGTTGCCGCCGGATCCTCGATCAGCACCTCGAGCCCGCTATCCTTTCGCCAACGATAGATCCGGCTCGGCTCGTAGCATGAGATGAACAGCGAACCGTCCGGCGCGAAGGCCACACCATCGGGAACGTTGTTCACGCCCTCCACGACGAGCTGGCGAGGCCCTGCCGTGCCGTCGGCAAGGATTGGCACATAGCTGACGCAGGCTGCATGGCTTTCCACGACGTAAAGTCCGTTCCCACCCGGCGCCATCGCCATGCCGTTGGCGAAGGCCATGGCCTCGCGGCACCACAGGCCGCCTTTGCCACTCTTCAAATCATAGCGGAAGATGCCGGAGCGGTTGTCTTCGCCTACGCTGTCCGACACGTAGAGCCAGCCGCGCGCCTCGTCGATAACGGGATAGTTCGGCACGCGGATGCCGGCCGAAGCGAAGCGCTGCATACCAGCCGTCGCGGCATCCCAGCGAAAGACCGCCGCATGTCTGAGATCGCAAGCGAAGCAGTTGCCTGCGCTGTCGAAGGCGATGCCGAGCAGAAAGCCCTCCGTGCCGCCCATGCGTTCGACCGAGCCGCCATCGGCGGCCAGGCGCAGCAGGTCGCCGGTTTCGGTGCCGCACCAGATGGAGCCGTCGCGATGGATGGCCACGCCTTCCGGATGCGCAACGCGCGGGCTGGTGAAGATGCCGTCGAAGAAGACCCTCGCGGCCGATAGTTCGAGCAACGGCTTTGCCATGCGCCGCCCCCTCTTCAGCCTGCCGCGGCATGCGACCGCTGCGCGGCGATGCAGAGCTCGACCATCAGCCGGTCGGCAGCAAGGATTTCGGCGATAAGCGCGCCGCGCTCCTTGGCGCTGACGAATTCGAGGCGGCGCAGACCAAGCGGGTCGATCCGGTTTCGCAGGACATCGAGCGTCTCGTTCGCGGGCAGCGGAACTTCGCGGCAATCGGCATCGAATGTCAGGGCAAAACCGGTGGCATCCTGGATCTGCTGGCGCGTCACGCCCGGCATGGTCTCGACGACGACCAATTCCCTGTTCTCCCGGTCGAGCCGGAAGACGCAAAGGTCGGTGAACACCAGTGCAGCACCGGTCCGGTAACCCATCGGCTTGCGTTCGGCCTCTGTCAGCAGTCCGCGCGCCGAACTGGCGATCTCGACCCTGTCGACCAGCGACTGCACGGAATGGCGCGGGACGTAGAGCAGATAATCGCGATGCATGTTGGCGACATCGGCCATGCCGCCTTGCCCGGGCAGCCGGATGAGGCTGCCGTCGCGCTTGCGCAGCGCAATGGTGTTGACGCGGCCGCGTCGGTCGACCTGCGCGGCACCGACGATCTCATGCGTCACCGCGCCGGCCTGGTAATAGGTCGAATAGGTGTCGTCGCCGCCGACATGCGCCACCGCCGTCTCGCAGTCGAGGCTTTCGATCAGCGACAGGATCATCGGGCTTGGCGCTATGTCGAGATGGCCGCAACTCATCGTCGCGATGATCATGTCCGGCGCGTGCGTCGCCTTTGCCAGCCGGTAGGCGACGTTGGCCAGCGGCGACACCGCGCCGGCGCTGGCAAAGCTCTCATTGTTGAGCTCGGCGGCGATGCGGGCAGCGATGATCTCGTCGATGGACGCCTTTTTTTCGCTGTGCACGAGGCCAGGCATTGCGAGGGCCGTTTCAGCGCGGACTTTCGTGGCGTCTCGGACTAGTTCCGGCACGCCTTCGGAAGGCAGACGCAGATTGTCCGCCAAGGACGCTTCTCTGACGGCAAAGGCGTTCGCCAAAGCCTGATAATCGGTGACGCAGAAAGGCAGGCAGGAGGCGGGATAGGCGCCGCCTGGCGCCAGCGCGATCGCCGACACCTGATTGCGGGTCAAAATGCTCTGCCGGCCGTCGTGCCGCAGCGCACCGACCGGGACGATTTCCTCGACCGTGACCAGCACCTGGCGCGCCGCGCCGGCCATGGCGAAGTCCAGCGCCCGCGGCCCGATGATCTCGACATTGCCGCTTTCGTCGGCGCGCTGGGCATGGACGACGAACGTATCGAGCCGCAAGGCCAGGATTATGCCGGTCGTGATTCCCTCGACCGGATCGGGCACGGCGACAGCGCCCGGCACGCGCGCCAGCATGTCCGAACCCTGCGGAAGCTGAAACGGCATCGACGGCAGGTTCTGCTGCGCCGCCCGCAACGCCTGGATCATGGCGAGCGCCGTCCAGTCGCGGACCGGCACGGCATTCATCTCGGCAGCCGCGCGGAAGCGGGGCGGCAAGCCAAAAATATCGAGGCTGGAAAAGCAGATATCGATCTCCGCCACGGCATCCGCTTCGAGAAGCAGTTCGAGCGGCAGGCCGCCGGCCCAGCAGACATAGCGCAGGCCCTTGACGCCCGAGCGGGCGATGGCGCGCAACAGGGCGATCGGCAGCCGGGCAAAATGATGCCCGCCGACACCGAAGGCGTCGCCGCCGCCGACCATCGCGGTCAAGCCTTCGACATCGGTGAAGCGCGGCCGGTTCGGCTTGACCAGGGATATCATGGCGCGGCCTTGGCCCGCGCCGCGCTCTTCTCAGCGAACTCCTTGACGCGGCGCTGGCCGATCTCGCTGCGGTAAAGGCTACCCAGGACGTCGCGCTCCATGGCAAGGCCGTCGACCAGCTCGCCCGACACAGCATGCGCGGTCAGCGCCTTCAGTGCCTCGATCGCGGCGGCCGGTTCGGCGGCGATCATGCCGGCGAGTTCCAGCGCACGCGGCATCAGCCTTTCGGCATCGACGATCTCATTGACCAGCCCGGCGCCGACGAACTCGGAAGCCGGCACGATGGCGCCGGTCATCAGCAGGAGGTTGGCGCGGTTGCGGCCGAGTTTTTGGACGCTGCGCTGGGTGCCGCCACCGCCGGGGACCAGCCCGAGCTTGATCTCGGGCAGGCCGAGCTTCGCGAACTGGTTGGCGATGACAATGTCGCAGCACAGCACCAGCTCCATGCCGCCGCCGAGCGCAAAACCATTGACCGCGGCGATGACCGGTTTGCGGTTCTGCTCGATGGCCGCATACATGCGTGTGCCCGCCGCCTGGAAGGCGTCGAACTCGACAGCTGTCTTGCCCGCGTATTCCTTGATGTCGGCGCCGGCCATGAAGCCGCGCCCCTCGCCGGTCACCACGATCGCGCCGACACCGTCATCCCTTGACAGCGCCTCGAAAACATCGGTGATCTCGCTTTGCATCAGTCGGTTCATGGCGTTGAGCTGATCGGCGCGCCGGAAGGTGACGACCGCGACGCGGCCGGACATTTCCAGAGTGAGTGTCCGGTAAACGCTCATCGTCAGGCAGCGTCCACGGTCATGTCGCCGGAAGCTTCCAGTGCGGCGATCTCGTCCCTGGAGAGGCCGAACTCGGCCAGTATCTCGCGGCCATGCTGGCCGACCAGCGGCGCCGGCCGCTCGATGGTTGCCGGCGTCTCGCTCATCTTGACCGCCGGCGCGACCACCCTGACCTTGCCGCCGCGCGGATGATCGTAGCTGGTGATCATGCCCATGTGCTTGACCTGTGGATCCTCGGCCGCGCGCCGAATGTCCTTCACCTCGGCGCACCAGATATCGGCTGCCAGCAGCCGCGCCAGCAGATCTTGCGTCGCAAACTTCCTGGTCTCGGCATTGACCTTGTCGAACACCTCGTCGCGTTTGTCGAACAGGGTCTTCAGATCATCGTAGACGGCGAGCTGCGGCGCTTCCAGCACCTCGTACAGTGTCTTGAACGGGCTCATGGCGATCGACACGTAGCCGCCGTCGCTCGCTTCGTAGATGCCGAACGGCGCCTGCATGCCGGGATGGCCGATGCCGGAATTCGGGCGCACGAAATCCTCGCCGAGATTGAGCACGGCGACATATTCCTGGTTGAGATGCGCCAGCATGCCGGCGAGCAGATTGACCTCGATCTTCTGGCCCTTGCCGGTCTTCTCGCGATAGTAGAGCGCCGACAATATGCCGTAGACCATGTTCATCGCACCGATCTGGTCGGCGAGGCCGGCGCCGGCCGGAACAGGCGCCTGGTCGCCGCGGCCGGTGTTGGAGATCAGCCCGGACAGCCCCTGGATCAGCATGTCCTGGCCGGGACGCTCGACATAGGGGCCTTCCTCGCCATAGCCGGAACCCGAGCAATAGATGATGCCGGGATTGATCGCCTTGAAGTCTTCGTAGCCATAGCCAAGCCTGGCGAGCACGCCGGGGCGGAAATTCTGCACCACCACATCGGCCTTCTTCGCCATGTCCATGATGATCGCATGCACCTTGCGGCTCTTCAGATTGAGCGCGATGGAACGCTTGTTGCGGTTCCAGGCGAGGAAATTCGGGCTTTCGGAGCCGCCGACCCATTTGGCGAAGAAGGTCATGCCGCGGAACATGTCGCCGGCACCGGCACGCTCGATCTTGATCACGTCGGCGCCCATGTCGCCAAGCAGCTGCGTAGCGAACGGCCCTTGCAGCAGGTGGCTGAAATCGAGAATGCGGATGCCGTCAAGGGCCTTGTTCATTTTTGTCTCGTTTGTTGTCAACGCAGATCGGGGGTCAAAGCAGGTCGGGTACGTAGCGGGGTGCTGCGGTGAGGCCGCCGTCGACGCGCAGGTCGGTACCGGTGGTGAAGCCGGCGGCATCGGAGGCCAGATAGACGGCGGCTTCGGCCACTTCGGACGGTTTGCCGATGCGGCCGAGCGGATGCATTTTCACCCAGGCCTTGGCGAGATTGCCGCCGATCTCCCTGACCAGCTTGTCGTTCATCGGCGTGTTGATGGTGCCGGGCGAGATCGAGTTGACGCGGATGTTGAGCGGGCCGAACTCGACCGCCATCTGGCGCGTCATCGCCATTACCGCGCCCTTGGCACCGGCATAGGCGGTCCAGCCGTCGAGCCCGATATGCCCTTGCGCCGAGGCCATGTTGATGATCGACCCGGATTTCTGCGCGATCATGTGCGGCAGCGCATATTTGCAGCCGCGGAAGACGCTGGTCAGGTTGACCGCGATCAGCCGGTGCCATTGCTCGTCGGTCATCTCATGGACCGGCATGCCGCCGATGGCGATGGCGGCATTGTTGACGAGAACGTCGAGATGGCCGGTCTTGCCGACGGCGCCGTCCACCAAGGCGGCGATGTCGGCCTCCTCCGCCACGTCGCAATGGACGTAGTCGGCGCGGTGGCCGGCGGCTCGCAACTCGGCCGCGAATCTTTGACCCTTCTCGTCGGCGATGTCGCTGAGGAAGACGTGCGCGCCCTCGCGCGCCATCGCCTCGCTGATCGCATGGCCGATGCCGTCGGCGGCGCCGGTGATGATTGCGGTTTTCCCTTTGAGACGATCCATGTCAGCCTCCAATGATGCGCCGGCGCTTCGCTTCGTCGAAAGCGACGGCGGCTATGATGATCATGCCGGTGATGACCAATTGCCACTCGGTCGGCAGGCCGAGCCCGCGCAGCCCGTTGGACAGGAACTGCAGGATCAGCACGCCGAGCGCCATGCCGGTCAGGCTGCCGATGCCGCCGGCAAGGCTCACCCCGCCGAGCACGGTGGCGGCAACGACCTGGAATTCGAAATTCAGTCCGGCCGTGTGTTGGGCCGAACCGACGCGGGCGGCCAGGATGATGCCGGCAACCGTCGCCAGCAGCGCGCTGATGATGAAGCAGATGAACTTGACGCGGCGCACGTCGTAGCCCGCCAGCCTTGCCACTTCGGGATTGCCGCCGACGGCATAGATCTGCCGTCCGAACGGCCGATGCTGCATCATGTAGGCGAAGACGGCGAGCAGGACGATGGCGATGACAGCCGAATAGGGAACGACGTTGAACAGGCGGCCGTCCGACAGCGCGATGAAGCTGTCGAGCGCGGCATCGTCTGGGATGGCGCGCTGGCCGGTGTAGAGATAGACGCCGCCGCGCATAATGAACATCGTGCCCAGGGTCACGATCAGCGAGTTGATGCCGGCATAGGATGTCAGATAGCCATTCACCACACCGATGATCAGCCCGAACAGCAGCGCGCCGCCGATGCCGAGCGCAAGCGAGTTCGTGTCGTTCATGATGATGATCAGCGGCAGGGCGATGGTCGCCAGCAGCGACCCGATCGAAATATCGACCTCGCCGGACATGAAAACGATGGCGCAGCCGATGCCGGCGGTGAGCGCAAGCGACGCCTGACCGAGCACATTGGTGATGTTGCGCACCGAGAAGAAGTTCTCCGCCGTCAGGGAAAAGAAGGCGATCACCAGGATGAGGCAAAGGAGCAGCGCCAGTTCCTGCCGCGCGAAGAGCCGCGCCAGCATGGACGGCCCGGCTTTGATGGACTCGGTGCTTGCAAGGCTCATCGCTTGCTCCCTTCGAAGGCCTGGGCCGAATGACAGGGAATGCTGCCGCAAAGTGTCATCGCCTTATCCGATCGCTGCATTGAGGATTTTCTCCTGCGTGGCGTCGTCGCGGGACATGATCGCGGTGAGGCGACCTTCGCACATCACTGCGATGCGGTCGGCAAGCCCCAGCAGTTCAGGCATTTCAGACGTCATCATGACGACCGCCAGGCCTTCGCCGGCGAGCCGGTCAATGAGCGCGAAAATCTCCGATTTGGCGCCGACGTCGATGCCGCGGGTCGGCTCGTCGACGACGATCACCTTCAGGCCTCGCATCAGCCAGCGCGAGATCAGCACCTTCTGCTGATTGCCGCCGGACAGGTTCTTGACCTGCTGGAACAGGCTGGGCGTCCGGATGCGGAAACGGTCGACATAGTCCTGCACCGCCTTGCGTTCCCTGGCCTTGTCGACAATGCCCATTTTGGCGAAAGCGCCGAGCGAGGCGAGGCTGGCATTCTGATAGACCGGCAACTCACCCATCAGCCCTTCGCTCTTGCGGTCCTCGGTGAGCAGGCCGATGCCGAGACGGACGCCGGTGTGCGTGTCGTGCGGCATCAGCCGGCTGCCATCGACGGCAATCGTGCCGGAAGTGATCGGGTCGTAGCCGACAACCGCCTTGGCGAGTTCGGTCCGGCCGGCCCCCATCAGGCCGAAGAAGCCGAGGACCTCGCCGGCATGCGCCTCGAACGACACATCCTTCAGCTTCTTCGCGGTGCTGAGCCCTTCAACGGAAAGCGCGACCTTGCTGCCCGGCGCGCCGCGCTTGCGGGGAAACAGGTTTTCGATGCGTCGGCCAATCATGTCCTGGATCAGCGTGTCGTTGGTGTGTTGGCCGATCGGCCTGGTCGAGACGTGGCGGCCGTCGCGCAGCACGGTCACGGTGTCGGCGATCTCGAAGACCTCGTCGAGCTTGTGGCTGACATAGAGCACGGCGATGCCGAGCGCGGCCAGCCGGCGAATGACGGTGAACAGCAGCGAGACCTCGTTCGGCGTCAGCGAGGAGGTCGGCTCGTCCATCACCACGACGCGGGCTTCATGGGCGAGCGCGCGGGCGATCTCGACCATCTGCTGCTGGCTGACCGGCAGCGATCCTGTGCGCGCCGCCGGATCGACGTTGAAGCCAATGCGCTTGAACAAGGCGGCAGCGTCGGCACGAATCTTCCTCCAGTCGATCGAGCCGCTTTTGCCGGTCGGATAGCCCTCGAGGAAGATGTTCTCGGCGACGCTGAATTCGGAGATCAGCGCGATCTCTTGGAATACCACCTTGATGCCCTCTTTCAGGCTGTCGCGCGGCGACTTGATGTCGGCCTCGCGGCCGCGCAGGCGGATGCTGCCGGTATCCTTGCCGTAGACCCCGGCCATGATCTTGATCAGTGTCGACTTGCCGGCGCCGTTCTCGCCCATCAGAGCGTGGATCTTGCCGGGTTCCAGGGTCAGGTCGACATTGTCCAGCGCCACCACGCCGGGAAAGCGCTTGCCGATGCCATGCATTTCGAGCGCCGGCACGCTTTTGTCGACGGCCGCGGCTTCGCCGGAGTGAAGGAAATCAACCGACATTGGCTCTGTTCCGGACGATGTCGAGATAGGTCGCGAGGATGATGACGATGCCCGGCACCACCATCTGCAGGTCCTGGTTCCAGCCGAGGATAATGATGCCGTTGTCGATGACCTTCAGCACCAGCACGCCAAGCAACGTGCCGAGCAGCGAGCCGCGGCCGCCAAGCAGGCTGGTGCCGCCGAGGATGACGGCGGCAATCACCGTCAGCTCGAAGCCGCGGCCGGCGGTCGGCTGGCCGGCATTCATCAGCGACGACAGGATCATGCCGGCGATGCCGACGCAAAGGCCGGTGGCGACGAAGGCGAACAGTTTCAGGCGTTCGGAGCGCACGCCGGAGAGGCGAACCGCGCGCTCATTGGCGCCGACCGCGTAGAGATAGCGGCCGAGCGTGGTGAAGCGCAGCGTTGCCGCGGCCAGCGCGAAAATCACCGCGGCAATGACCACGGGCAGCGGGATCGCGCCGATATAACCGGCGCCGAGATCGGTGAAGCTTGCAAGCCGGTGGTGGTTCTGCACCGCCTCGCGGGTGAACAGATAGACGCCGCCCTGCAGCATCATCATCGTGCCGATGGTGGCGATCAGCGAGTTCACCTTGAGCCTGGTGACAACCAGCCCGTTGAACAGGCCGACCGCGCCGGAAAAGGCTAGCGCCGCCAGCAGGCCGAGCGTCAGGCTGTGCGTTGAATTGAGGACGGCCATGCCGATGCAGCCGACAAAGGCGAGCGATGCACCGACCGACAGATCGACTTCAGCAGTGATGATCAGCATCGTCATGCCCGAGGCGACGATCAGTACCAGCGCGCATTGGCGCAGGATGGCGATGATGTTGGCCTCGGAATAGAATTGCGGCGCCGCTATCGAGATGGCGATGCAGAGCACGGCCAGGATCACGCCGAGCACCAGGTGGCTGCTGCCCAGCAGCTGGCCGCCGATGAAACGCCTTGGCGCGGAGGATTGCGTAAGCTCGCTCATTTCCATTCCATTTCCGGGCCGTATCGGTGCCGTCGCCATTTGGAACCTGCCGGCCTAAAACCGGACGGTTGACCTGTTTTGTCGTCGGCATCCGATCCGGTGCCTTCCCGCCGCGCGGGAAGGGCTATCCGGGATCCTTACTTCTTCAGGTCAGCGGAGGTTTTCATGCATTTTTCCGGCGGCTGAAGCGCATTGACGGCATCCCATTTGATCGTGCGTGTGGTGCCATCGTAGTCGTAGAATTTCTTCCACTCGTCGCCGTTCATCGGCGCGGTCGGGCTGACGATGTGCTCCGGCACCTCTTCGCCGTTGAAGAGCTTAACTGCTGCATCGATGGCGGTGTAGCCTTCCTTTTCCGGGAACATCGCGGCCTCGATGCGATAGGACGGCTCGTTCTGCATCGCATTGATGAAGGCAAGGCCTTCGCCGCCAGTGCCGACCGTCAACAGGCCGTCCTGCGACTTGCCGGCCGCTTTCCAGGCCTGAAGTCCGCCGAGCGACGAGGAATCGTTGATGCCATAGATGATGTTGATGTCGGCGTTCTTGGCAAGTGCTGCCGAAGAGACTTCGAGCGCGCGGTCCGGATTGCCGCCGCCGTCGAGGTCGTGGACCATGACCGCGTCAGGCACGATGGTCTTCAGGCCGTCCATAAAACCCTGCGAACGCAGGACCGTGGCGGACAGGAGCGGAAGGCCGACATTCATCACCTTGGCTTTGCCGTCGAGCTTTTCCTTGGCGAATTTACCGGCTTCGACGCCAGCGGTGTAGCCGGTATCATAGTCGCAGATCGCGACCATTGTCGTCATTCCCTTGACCGGATTGCCTTCGAGCACGACCGGAACGTTGTTGGATTTCGCCTGGCGCAGCAGCGGCACGACGCCTTCCTCGTTGACAGGTGTAATGATCAGAACGTCGACGCCCTTGGCCATGAAGTCTTCGGCGGCGGAAACCTCCTTGGCAACGTCGAGGTTGGCGTCCTGTACCTCGAGCTCGATACCGAGTTCCTTGGCGCGGGCCTGCATGCCCTTGATGACGTTCTGATACCACTCATGGGTGGCGTAATTGGTGACGTAGCCGATGCGCTTCGGCATGTTTTCAGCCTGTGCGGCAGCGGCGCTCAGAGCCAGCGCGGCCGCCGAGGCAAACAGCATTGATTTGGACCAGTTCATGTTTCTTCTCCCTGTATTTCTTGTCAGTTGCTGAACGGATAGTCCCCCCGTTCCGGGTCGGCACGTGAAGAATTGGCAGCTTCGCCCGCGCCCAGCGCCGCCGATATCTTTTCGGCCGCCGCCTGGGTCCGCTCGAAAACGGTTTTGCGATCGAAGCGCGCGGCCTTTTGCGGCAGAAACGGGACGGTAAGCGCCGCAATGACCGCGCCGGTATGGTCGCGCACCGGCATCGAGATGTTGGTGCAGGCCTCGACTGCCAGCGAGGCACGCATTTCATGGCCGAGCCTTGCGACTTCGTTCAGTCGCGCTTCGATTTCCGTCCGGCTGCCTTGCCCTTCGCCGGCAGCGACGATCCGCTCGACGATGCGGTCGCGCTCGGCGCGGCTCGAATGGGCGAGCAGCACCGCGCCGGAGCTCGTTTCGAGGATCGGGAAATGCGAGCCGAGGGCAACCGAATAGCGCATCGGCAAAGGCGAATCGATCTGCAGCACGACTAGTGCGCTCTCGCCTTCGCGAACGACCAGATGGCAGCTCTGATCGGCATTGGCGGCGAGGCCGCGCATCACCGGCAGCGCGCATTCGACCAGGCGGTTTACCGGCGGATGCATATGTGCCAGCTCGAACAGCTTCAGCGACAGGCGGAAGCGGTCCGATTGGGTCCGGAAAATGTAACCGCGCTTCTCCAGCAGCAGCAGGATGCGATAGATCTCGTGAATGGAGCGCCCCATTCCGGTGGCGATCTCGGTCTGGGTCAGCGGCTCGCCGCTCGCAGCCATGAATTCCAGGACGTCGAGCGCCTTCTCCACCGCGGGCACGCGATAGCCGTTGCGGCCGCTTTCGCCTTCGTCGGCGATCTGGGCAATACCGGCGGCCATTACGCGACGCTCCTTTGCGGCTGGCCCTGCTTGGTCTCGCGATAGAGCCGGCCCAGCCGATCCGCGAGCTCCGCCGCCGGCAATTCGCCGGCGATCGCCGCAGCGGCATGGGGGGCGCATTGGCGGAAGAAGCTGATGAAGCCCGGATGGGTCGGGCGCAGATAGGACGCCTCGATGGTCGCCAGCGTCGAAGCGAAGAAGTCGCCCGAAAGAGCGTTGACCTCGGCATCCTGCCACGCCGCCAGCGATCCCGGCTGCCCGCCGGATTTCACATAGTCGCTGCGCTGGTAGCCGGGCGAGCACAGAAAAAGCGCGTAGTCGACAGCGGCTTGCTTGTGTTTCGATTGGGCGCTGACGCCGATGCCGGCGCCGCCCAGCAAGGCGCCGGCGGATCGCGGCGTGGGCACGTCGGCGAAGCGCAGATACGGCCTGTCGGCCTTGGAAGCATAGTTCACATAGCCGAAGGCGAACGGCACATAGACCACATCGTCATGCGCGATCATGTGATCGTAGCAGCGGATCGGGTTCCATTTCGGCGAATTCGGATGCGACAGCTCGGCAAGCTGGCGCAACTGCGCGGCAGCCTGCTCGACCTTCTCCCTTGCAATGAACTCCTCACCGTTTTCCTGCGGATGGCCGAGCGTCAGGAGCAGGCACATGGCGTCCGTCGGCACGAACGGCAGGCCAAGCCACTTGCCGTCCTTGCGCGCGCGCCGGCCAAGCTCCAGCACCTCTTCATGAGTAGTGGGCACTGCTGCGTAGCGCTCCAGGAGATCTGGGCGATATGAAGCGATCTGGCAGGCGGCATCGATCGGCAGTGCCCATTGGCGCCCGTCCCTTGTGTAGGATCGCCAGGATGCGCCGACCGAATCCTGTTCGAAGCCGCGGCGCTGCTCACCCGGCAAATCGAACGGCACCATCAGCTCACCTTCAGCAATATCGCCAATGAACGGGTGGTCGAACACGACAAGGTCATAGGCGCCGAGCACCGGACCAAGTGCGCCCTCGCCGAACTCGTAGAGGCCGCGGCGGTCCCATTCGATCTCAAGACCGGGATTGGCGGCGCAATACGGCCCGATGCTGGCGTCGAGCGGACCCCAGCAGCGTCGGTGATCCCACGCGAGACCGCGCAGTCTTGTCATGCCCGAAATTCCTCCCTGAACCGTCCATGCGCCGGGTCAGCCGATTAGTAGCAATTATTTTCACCTAGACAAGTAATTTTTACATACGCAAAGCCGGCCTCGGCTTCCGTTTGGCACGGAAGCCACCAACGGCCCGTGGTGCGCATCACGTTGCCGCCGGCCTGCAACCAAAGGCTGCAATGGATCTGCCTTTTTTGGAACTTTCGCGACGAACATTCGTTCGGTTGGCGCAGCCATTCAGAGCAGCGTCACCGGAATCAGCGCCGCGTCGCAGGGAGCGGACTAAATGGACCAACTGTGGGCGCGGCCATGAACCGGTTTACCGCCTTGGCATTCGCCACGTTTCTGGCGATAACTTCAATCTGGGTCCTGTCGCTGGTTTCTTAGGATTTGGCTCTGGTTTCTTAGGATTTGGAGGGGTTCTCGACAGGTTGACCGCTTAACAACGACGTCCAAGGCGTGTCGTTCTGCCAGCCGGAGCCGCGTGCGTGAAGAAACTGTCGCCAGGAGCACGTCGGCGCGCACATTCGGGGTTGGCACCCATGCTGCCTGCAACGCATTCCAATCGGTTTTCAGGAAACGGCGAGATCTCATGTTACCGAGGGCGATCGTTCGAAATTGTGCCGCCATCCGTCTTTGTTGCATCGGCGCGACGATATTTCTTGCCGGGCTGCTTGCCGGCTGCCAGGGCGGCGTGCTGGACCCGCAAGGGCCAGTCGGCGCGGCGCAGCGGACGATCCTGCTCAATTCGGTTGCCATCATGCTGGCCATCGTCATCCCGACCATCGTGGCGACGCTCGGTTTTGCCTGGTGGTTCCGGGAAACCAATACAAGAGCGCGGTTTCTGCCGGACTGGGCCTATTCCGGACGGATCGAACTGGTGGTCTGGTCGATCCCCATCCTCGTCATCCTGTTTCTGAGCGGCATCATCTGGATCGGGTCGCATGACCTCGATCCAATGAAGCCGCTGGATTCCCAGCAAAAGCCGCTTGAGGTGCAGGTCGTCTCGCTCGACTGGAAATGGCTGTTCATCTACCCGGAGCAGAATGTCGCGAGCATCAACCAGCTCGTGGTGCCGGCGGGCAGGCCGGTGCATTTCTCGCTTACCTCGGCAAGCGTCATGAACGCGTTCTTCGTGCCTCAGCTTGGCGGCATGATCTACACGATGAACGGGATGACGACGCAGCTTCACCTGCAGGCGGATCAGCAGGGCAAATTTTATGGGCGGTCGGCCCATTTCAGCGGCGACGGTTTTCCAGGCATGCAATTCGTGCTGCATGCAGTCGCAGCGGATGCCTTCGACGCGTTCGTCAATTCGGCGCGAAGCCAGGGACAGGCACTCGACAAGACCAGCTACCAGGAACTGGCCAGACAGAGCATGGACGTGCCGTCTTCGACCTATGGCTCGGTGGAGCCAGACCTTTTCCATGAAATCGCGACGCAGGGCGTTCCGCCCGCGCCCGGCCCCCAGGCCGGACGCCCCGAGCCGAGCGCATCGCCCAAGGCAGGAGGCTGACAATGCTCGGAAAATTGAGCTGGGACGTCATTCCGTTCGATCAGCCTCTGCCAATGATCGCCTCGGCGATCGTCGCCCTGGCAATCCTCGGCGTGCTGGCCTGGGTCTTTCTGGCCGGCCATTTCCCCTATCTGTGGCGCGAATGGATCACTAGCGTCGATCACAAGCGGATTGGCGTAATGTACACGCTGCTGGCGCTGCTGATGCTGCTGCGCGGCTTCAGCGACGCCGTCATGATGCGGTCCCAGCAGGCTCTCGCCTTCCAGGCGCCCGGCTATCTGCCGCCCGATCACTTCAACCAGGTCTTTTCCGCCCACGGCACCATCATGATCTTTTTCGGGGCGATGCCGTTTGTCATCGGCCTGATGAACCTGGTCGTACCGCTGCAGCTCGGCGTCCGCGACGTTGCCTTTCCGACGCTCAACTCGGTGAGTTTCTGGCTCACCGCCACCGGCGCGCTGCTGGTCAACATCTCGCTTGTCATAGGCGAGTTCGCGCGTACCGGATGGCTGCCCTATCCGCCGCTCAGCGAGACCGCCTACTCGCCGGGCGTCGGCGTCGATTATTATCTGTGGGCGGTGCAGATATCCGGCGTCGGAACGCTGCTCACCGGCATCAATTTCGTCACTACGATCCTGAAGATGCGGACGCCCGGCATGAACTACCTGCGCATGTCGATGTTCTGCTGGACTTCACTCGCCGCCAGCCTGCTCATCGTCGCCGCCTTCCCGATCCTCACCGCCACGCTCGCGATGCTGACGCTCGACCGCTATTTCGGCTTTCATTTCTTCACCAACGAAGCCGGCGGCAACATGCTGATGTTCGTGAACCTGATCTGGGCCTGGGGCCATCCCGAGGTCTACATCCTCGTCTTGCCGGCGTTCGGCATCTTCTCGGAAGTTATCTCCACCTTCTCCAGCAAGCCGCTGTTCGGCTACCGGTCGATGGTGGCCGCGACGCTCTTCATCTGCATCGTTTCCTTCATGGTGTGGCTGCACCACTTCTTCACCATGGGCGCCGGCGCCGACGTCAACGCCGCGTTCGGCATCGCCACCAGCATCATCGCTGTCGGTACCGGCGTGAAGATCTACAACTGGATGTTCACCATGTATGGCGGCCGCATCCGCTTTGCGACGCCAATGCTGTGGTCGCTAGGCTTTATGGTGACGTTCGTCATCGGCGGCATGACGGGCGTTTTGCTGGCCGTGCCGCCGGCCGATTTCCTGCTTCACAACAGCCTGTTCCTGGTGGCGCACTTCCACAACGTCATCATCGGCGGTGTGCTGTTCGGCGCCTTCGCGGGATATACCTATTGGTTTCCCAAGGCATTCGGGTTCCGGCTGCACGAGGGTTGGGGCAAACTGGCCTTCTGGCTGACGCTGATCGGGTTCTACGCCACCTTCGTGCCGCTCTACACTGTTGGCCTGCTCGGCATGACCCGCCGCATGCAGCATTTCGACGTGCCGGCCTGGTATCCCTGGGTGCTGGTTGCCGGCGCCGGCATGATCATCACCACCGCCGGCGTGATCGCGCAAATCATACAGCTCGTCGTCAGCGTCCGGCAGCGTGAGGCGCTTCGCGATGTCACCGGAGACCCCTGGGACGGCCGCTCGCTGGAATGGGCCACGCCCTCGCCGCCGCCGGTCTTCAACTTCGCCGCGCTTCCGCATGTCGAGGGTGAAGAGCCCTACTGGAACATCAAGCAGCGGGCGCGCGAGCAGAACCGCCTGCGCGACGAGCCGGACTACGAGCCGATCGAGATGCCGCGCAACAGCCCCACCGGATTCGTCTGCGCCTTCTTTGCCACCGTGATGGGCTTCGCCCTCATCTGGCACATCTGGTGGATGGTGGCGCTCGGCGCGCTCGGTGCTTTCGCCACCTTCGTCGTATTCGCGTGGCGCGACATACCCGAATACGTCATTCCGGCCGCCGAAGTCGCTCAAATCGACCGCGCCAACCGAGGCGCCCGCCGCGAGGCGCTGGCCACGTATACGGGGCCAAGGCCATGACCGCGATCGACGTTCGAGACCGCGATCCCTACCGACTCGGCCATCGCGTGCACGGTCCTGCATCCGGCCATGGCGAGGGCGGCCCGGCGCCGATCAGGATCGTCGTGGGCTACGGCTTCTGGATCTTCCTTTTGAGCGACATCGTGATGTTCTCGGCCTTCTTCGCGGCCTATGCCGTGCTGGCGGGCAAGACGGCGGGCGGGCCGAGCGGAGCCGAGCTGTTCAACCTGCGCAACGTCGCGATCGAGACGGCGGCCCTGCTGTTGTCGAGCTTTACCTGCGGTCTCGCCAGCCTCGCCGTGGCAGCGCGGCGAAGCTCCTGGTTCTACGTCGCGATGGCCGTCACCTTCGCGCTCGGCGCCGCCTTCATCCTGCTCGAGCTGCGCGAATTCGCGAATATGGTTGCCCGCGATGCCGGACCGACGCGCAGCGCCTTCCTGTCGGCGTTCTTCACGCTGGTGGGATGCCACGGCCTTCACGTCACGGCGGGGCTGCTGTGGCTGCTCACGATGATGGCGCAGATCTTCGCCAAGGGATTTCGCGACGACATCCTTCGGCGTTTCATGTGCTTCAGCCTGTTCTGGCACGCCCTCGACATCATCTGGGTCGCCCTGTTCACCGTGGTCTATCTCCTGGGAGCAAGCCGATGAGCAATGCTGGGGATCGCCATGCGCAACAGCGCGACACCGATAGTCTGGAACGCTACGACATCGATACGGCGCCGGGCGACGAATATCTCGGCGATGCCGATGTCGCATCCGGCTTGCGCAGCTATGTGATCGGTCTCGGGCTGGCAACGCTGCTGACCATCGCCTCGTTCTGGTTTCTGGGAACGAACCTGATTTGGGCACCCGGCATTCCGGTGGCACTGATCGTGCTGGCGATCGCCCAGATGGGCGTGCATCTCGTCTTCTTCCTGCATATCACGACGGGACCGGACAACACGAACAATGCCCTGGCGCTTGCCTTCGGCGTGCTGATCGTGATCCTGGTGATCGGCGGCTCGATCTGGATCATGGCCAATCTCGACCACAATTTGATGCCGGTGCATGAGACGATGACCATGGGTCGTTAGCGATCATATCGCGACAGCGCAACCCCGGGCCTCGCCCGACGTTGCCCGCGCCCGTGCTTTGGGCGCATCGTAGGATGGCGAGCCGCTATCAGCCGGCATCCTCAAACCCGTTCGAATGTGCCGACGAGCTCGGCCTCTCCCACGACGTGCGGCTCGGCCTCTTTCAGCACGTCGTCGACGGCAGCCTTCTCGCCGAGACGCAGCGTCTCGACGTCGACCGCAAGAAGCCGGAAATGGTAGTGGTGGAGCCCATGCCCAGGCGGCGGCTGGGGACCGTCATAGTGAGGATTGCCGAAATCGTTGACACCGAGCCTCTCGGTCTTGGCGCCGGCGGTCGTTCCTTCGGGAAGAAAATTGCGCTGTGCGTCGATGTCGTAGACCGCCCAATGACGGAACGTGCCCGAAGGGGCATCGGGGTCCTCGACGGCCAAGACGAAGCTTTTGGTTCCTTGCGGCGCGTCCGTCCACTCCAATGGCGGCGAGACGTTGCCGCCGTCGCGGGAATAGCGCGGCGGTATTTTTTTGCCTTCTGCAAAGGCAGCGCTTTTGAGCGTGAAAGCCATGGTTTCCATCTCCCTGTCTGAGGTTTCCGCATAACAACCACGAGCCGCCGATGTTCCGGTCGCCGCGCCTCGGTCAAGCTGGATAGCTCGCCGTTGCCCGGAACATTCGCCGAGGAAGCGGGTTTTTCGGTTCGGACGCATCGCCGCGGAATAACGGCAATGGGGCTCGGCAATGGACGAAGAGCGCGACATGACCGGGCTAAGCGGTATGCAATCAAGCGGGGCAAAAGGTGTTGTGGTCGCATTCTCCGTACCGGGCGGCGAGACCATCTATGCCCACGAGCGGGAAACCGTCGCTGCCGTCGCGCGCACGATTGCGGCGTCGAAGGGCTTTGCCTTCCGCGAGGGCCTGAGTGACGGCGGCGGTGACAGCGGCGGGCTGTATTTCGTGCCGGACGACAGCCTGCTTGCTGCCGATGCGGTCCGGCTCGGCATCAACGGGCCCGACGACCTCTTCGGCGGTGTGGTGCCTTGGCGCCTCGCAACCACCAAGGCCATAACCCACGAGTTGGTGGACGGGTCGGTGGCACGGCCAAAAGAATGGCCAGTCGGCTTCGGCAGAGCCGTCGGCGCGGCCGTGCTGCCCGGCTACACCGCATTTTCACGCTATGATGCGCTGCGCGCAGCGGAACGTCTGCTGGAGTTCGGGCTGGTCCGGTACAAGCCACCGCGCGCTTCGCGGGGCCGGGACCAGCATATCGCCGCGACGGTCGCCGACATCGAAAGGCTGCTGGAGCGATATCCATCCTCCGACCTAAGGGAATACGGGCTTGTTCTCGAAACGGAGCTTCGCGACATCGTCACGCTGAGCATTGGCAGAACGGCGATCGACGGAACATTGGTCAGCTATTACGGCGTGCAGCGGACGACGACCGACAATGCCGGACAGCCCGTTTACGGCGGATCCGATCTGGTCGTCGTGCGCGGCGGATGGGAGGCGCTCGACGGGCTGCAGCTTTCTCCGGCGCGAAGTTTGGCTGTGGCGCAGGCGAGGACTTACGACGCGGCGATGGATGGCTATCCCGGATTCTTCGCCTCGCGGCGCAATTACGACATCGGCCAAGGTGTCGATTCCTCGGGCGTCTGGCGATCGGGCGTTCTGGAAGCCAGCTGGCGGATCGGCGGCAGCAGCACCGCCGAGCTTGCGGCAATGGACGCTATGAAGCGTGACCCCGACGTGCAGATTGTGCATGTCTCCGCTGTCAAGCAGTTCGGCAACACTGCGCGGCAGCCGCTGAACGCAGAAGTCCATTTCCACGGAGAGGATCCCGAGGAGGGCCAGGTCACGCGCTATACTATCGTCACCCAGGCTATCCGAGGGCCCGTCGGGGACGCCGGCCGATCGTCTTTTAGCTATGTCAGGTCGAAGTGAAACACGTCCCCGGCAGGGAACATCCGTGAGTGGCCCGAGTTTGTTTCGGGCAGCCAGCGAAGTCAGAAAACGGAGGAAAAAATGATCGAGATCATTTCCGCTCCCCGAAACGTAGCCGCCTTTCGTGTCGCGGGTACCGTGACGGCGGACGACTACGACAAAGTCATCCCGGCAATCGAAGCGAAACTGAGCGATCACAAGGACATCGGCGTCCTGACTGATCTCACTGATTTCGAGGACATGACGGCTGGCGCTTTGCGTCGCGACCTGCAGTATGGGCTGACCAAACTTGGCGAGCTCCACCGCTTCAAACGTGCTGCAGTGATCTCCGACAAGCAGTGGATCAAGGCAGCCACGGAAATGACGGACGCGCTGTTTCCGCAAGTCGAGGCGCGGGTGTTCCCGGAGAACGAAAAAGCCCAGGCCCTGGTATGGGTGGCGGGCGTACAATAGCGGCATTGGGGAGTGGCCATGCCCTACGACAAGCGACAGGATTCGGAAGGCCTCTGGGAGGTCTATGACAGCGAGAGCGACGAAGCCGTCGTGGTCGACGGATTGCCGCTTTCCGGGCTCGACGAAAGCGAAGCCGATGAAGCGATTGAAAAGCTCAATGAGGGCGAGCTGACGTCGGACAACATCCCCGAGACGGTTCGGTCAGGGTGGCCTCCTACCAAAGACGGTTTGTGATGACAGCCCTGACGGACGTGCCCGAGGACCCGTCGCGGATCTACGACGAGGCCTTGACCCCGAGCTTGCGGGCTTTGTCCTCAAAGTCGTCGCGAATATCCTCGATTGTCGGCAGGTGCAGGCGCCGCAGCTGGGAGTGCAACTTTTTGGCGGCATCGGAGCTCAGGTCGCGCTTGAAATTGGTCGCGACCTCCTCGGCTGAGCCGTAATGGCGATAGCGCTCGATCTCGGTCTTCGTGGCCTGCTGGACGTGCTCGAGAGTCTTGCGTTCGGCATCGGATTTTCCGTCTGGTTTGGCCCGCATGACCGGATTGAACGCTTTGCTGATAACGAAGTCGACCAGTTCCTGGTGGGCGTGAGCCATGATTGTTCTCCCTCGAAGAAGGCCTGTCCGAGCCTAACCGCGGCGGCAATTGAAGGTTCCGTGGCTTCGGATTTCGTTACCGCTACAGGTCAAGGCGGTTCCTCGAAGATCACAGCCGCGCCTTGGTGGTGCGCGGCGTTGCCAAGAGCAGGCTTGTTTCGCTGCCGGTAATTCCGGGAATCAGTCGGATACGTCTCAGCACCGCATCAAACTCGCTCAGGGTCTGGGTTCCGAGTTCTATCACCAGATCCCAGCGACCATTGGTGGTGTGGATCGTCGAGACCTCGGAGAAGCCGCCCAGCGCCCGGATGACGCGATCGGCGGCGTGGCCTTCGATCTCGATCATCATGATGCCACGCACGCGCTGATCGACCGCGTCGGCGCGCAAAATAACGGTGTAGCCGACGATGACGCCGTCTCTTTCAAGTCGCTCCATTCGAGACCTCACCGTCGCCCGGGAGACACCCAGGCTGATGGCAAGGTCCGAAATGCTGCGTCTGGCGTCGTGCCGCAAAGATGTGATGATCTGCTCGTCGAGCTGGTCCATGATTACTCATAACGGAAGTAGATGATGCCACTATGGTAAGGCACTTCGACAAATTTGCCAATTTGACATGTTCATTCTGCCAGCGATGCGGGCTTCAATAAAGGCATCGTAATTTGGTGGGGTATGAGAATGCATTGCACGATCGTGGGCGCACCGATCCAGGCCGGCTCGGGCAGGATGGGCTGCGAGATGGGGCCAAGCGCGCTGCGCACGGCCGGCCTGGCCGGCGCACTGACCGACCTCGGCCATACGCTGACCGACCTCGGGACGATCGTTCCTGCTGACATGCGCCCTGTCGTACATGGCAATGCGGCGGTGAAGGCGCTGCCGGAAATCGCCGCCTGGACGGCAGCGATCAGCGAAACCGCCTATGCCGCGAGCGCCGACGCAATGCCGATCTTTCTTGGCGGCGACCACAGCATTTCGGCCGGCACGCTCGCCGGCATTGCCCGCCGGGCGGCGAATGCCGGCCGGCCGCTCTTCGTGCTGTGGCTCGACGCCCACCCCGATTTTCATACGCTCGACACGACGACCAGCGGCAATCTGCATGGTGTGCCCCTGGCCTATGCCAGCGGGCAGCCCGGCTTCGAGGGCTATTTCCCCCGCCTCGCAGCGCAGGTCGACCCGGCTCGCATCTGCACGCTGGGGATCCGCAGCGTGGACCTGGCGGAACGGGAAGCGTTGCGCAGAGCCGGCGTGACGGTCCACGACATGCGTTCCATCGACGAGCACGGCATCGCGCAACTGCTTCGCGCCTTTCTCGAACGGGTGAGCGCCGCCAACGGCATGCTCCACGTCAGCCTCGACGTCGATTTTCTCGACCCGTCGATCGCCCCGGCGGTGGGCACCACCGTTCCCGGCGGCGCCACCTTCCGCGAGGCGCATCTGGCGATGGAAATGCTGCATGACAGCGGCCTCGTCACCAGTCTCGACCTGGTCGAGCTCAATCCTTTTCTCGACGAGCGCGGCCGCACCGCCACGCTTTTGGTCGACCTGACCGCAAGCCTGATGGGCCGGCGGATCATGGATCGCCCGACAAGGGGGTTCTGAGGCATGACCGTGAATTTGAACATCGTTCCTTTCGTCAGCGTCGACCGCATGATGAAACTGGTGCTTGCCATCGGCGTCGAGCGCTTTCTGGTCGAGCTTGCCGCCTATATCGAAGAGGATTTCAGGCGCTGGGAGCTGTTCGACAAGACGCCGCGTGTCGCTTCGCACAGCATTGACGGCGTCATCGAGCTGATGCCGACCAGCGACGGACAGCTTTACGGCTTCAAATACGTCAACGGGCATCCGAAGAACACGCGTGACGGCCGACAGACCGTGACCGCTTTCGGCGTGCTTGCCGATGTCGGCAACGGCTATCCGATGCTGCTTTCGGAAATGACCATCCTGACCGCGCTCAGGACGGCGGCGAGCTCGGCCGTCGCGGCGAAATATCTCGCTCCCGAGGCCGCCAGGTGCATGGCGATCATCGGCAATGGCGCGCAATCGGAGTTTCAGGCGATCGCGTTCAAGGCGCTGCTTGGCGTCGACAGGCTGCGCCTCTACGATATCGACCCGGCGGCCTCGACGAAATGCATGAAGAACCTTGCCGGCCTGGGTTTCGACATCAAGCTCTGCGCGTCGGCGCAGGAGGCCGTTGAAGGTGCAGAGATCATCACCACGGTTACCGCCGACAAACGATCGGCAACAATCCTGACCGACAACATGGTGGGATCCGGCGTGCACATCAATGCGGTAGGCGGCGATTGCCCGGGCAAGACCGAGCTGCATCGCGACATTCTGCTCCGCTCGGATATTTTCGTCGAATATGCGCCGCAGACGCGCATCGAAGGCGAGAGCCAGCAGCTCGATGCCGATCATCCGCTCACCGAATTGTGGCAGGTGATGACAGGAAAGGCAGCAGGGCGCACAAGCACCAGCCAGATTACGCTGTTCGATTCCGTCGGCTTTGCAATCGAGGATTTTTCCGCATTGCGCTACGTCCGCGATCAGCTTCAGCGAACCGGCCTTTATGATGAACTAGACCTTCTGGCCGATCCTGATGAACCGCGTGACCTGTTCGGCATGCTGCTGCGCGCCAAAAAAGCCGCCGAACTTGCGGTCGCCGGCAGCTGAGCAGCGCTCCGTCCGTCAGTGCTTCTTGTCCTGATACAGGCGCTCGGTCGCGCGGTCGGCTTCCCTGCGCTCCGCCGGGCCGCGACGGCGCTGCGTGAGGAGGGCGTAGGCGAACACGATGGCCAGCAGCAGCGGGCCGCCTGCAACAACGAGCAACCACATACTATTCTCAAACATCGAACCGTCTCCTTTCCCTCACAACCGGGAAGGAGCAGAACCGTTCCTCCGGCTTGATGGAGGTTGCCCGCACGGCGTGGTGCGAAATCAGGATTTTATGTCCCGAGCAGGACGTTTTACGTCTTTTGCGGGCCATCATGGCGCCCTATCTAGACTCCTAGCATTGGGTCGCATCCACTCTCTTTGAAGTGAAGGGAACCACAACGGCTTTCCGACATTTGATTGTTCAAGAGACAAACATGCAGCCAAACCGGCTCAGGGGCTAGGATATCATGCGTGAGAACCAATCCGACGTCTTCGATCTGTTTTCCGAGGTTTACAAGAATGCGGCGCAGGAGGAGAGAAGCCTCCAGCAATATCTGCTTGCCTGCCGCGAGGACAAGTCGATGTATGCGTCGGCGCCCGAACGGATGGTCGAGGCGATCGGCGAGCCGACCTATGTCGACACCAGCAAGGACGAGCGACTCGGCCGCATTTTCGCGAACAGGACGATCAAGATCTATCCTACCTTCGCCGACTTTTACGGCATGGAGGATACGATCGAGCGGATCGCCGGCTATTTCCGCTATGCCTCGCAAGGGCTGGAGGAACGCAAGCAGATCCTTTATCTGCTTGGCCCCGTCGGCGGCGGCAAGTCCTCATTGGCCGAACGGCTGAAGAGGCTGATGGAGCAGCGTCCGATCTATACGCTGAAGGTCGGCGGCCAGATCAGCCCGGTGTTCGAATCGCCGCTCGGGCTGTTCGACCCCGATCGCATGGGCGACCTGCTGGAGGACAAATACGGCATCGCGCGGCGCCGGCTGAACGGCCTGATCTCGCCATGGGCGGCCAAGCGCCTCGACGAGCTGTCCGGCGACATCTCCAAATTCAGCGTCGTCAAGCTGATGCCGTCCAGGCTTCGCCAGATCGGCATCGCCAAGACCGAGCCGGGCGATGAGAACAATCAGGACGTTTCGGCGCTGGTCGGCAAGGTCGACATCAGGCAACTCGAGCACTTCAGCCAATCTGATCCGGACGCCTACTCCTACAGCGGCGGGCTGAACCGGACGACGCAAGGCCTGCTCGAATTCGTCGAGATGTTCAAGGCGCCGATCAAGGTGCTGCATCCGCTGCTGACCGCCACCCAGGAAGGCAGCTACAACGGCACCGAGAATTTCGGCGCCTTTCCCTATCAAGGCATCATCGTTGCCCATTCCAATGAATCGGAATGGCTGCAGTTCAAGAACAACAAGAACAACGAGGCGTTCCTCGACCGCATCCTGGTGGTCAAGGTGCCGTATTGCCTGCGGGTCACCGAAGAGCGGCAGATCTACGACAAGCTGCTGCGCGAAAGCGAGCTGGCCTCCAGTCCCTGCGCGCCGGAAGTGCTCGACATTCTCAGCCGGTTCACCGTTTCGACCCGCCTGGCCGAACACGACAATTCGCCGCTCTACACCAAGATGCGCGTTTATGACGGCGAGAATCTCAAGGAAACCGACCCCAAGGCGAAATCGGTCCAGGAGTACCGAAACGCCGCCGGCGTCGATGAAGGCATGACCGGCGTCAGCACCCGCTTCGCCTTCAAGATCCTGTCGCAGACCTTCAACTACGACACCGAAGAGGTGGCCGCCGATCCGGTGCACCTGATGTACATCCTGGAAGAGGCGATCAAGCGCGAGCAGTTCCCGAAGGAAACCGAGGCGGCTTATCTCGATTTCATAAAATCGGAGCTGGCCACCCGTTATGCCGAGTTCATCGGCCACGAGATCCAGAAGGCCTATCTGGAATCCTACAGCGAATACGGCCAGAATCTGTTCGACCGCTACATCGCCTATGCCGATGCCTGGATCGAGGATCAGGACTACAAGGATACCGATACCGGCCAGATCCTCAATCGGGAGGTTTTGGACAACGAACTGTCGCAGGTCGAAAAGCCGGCCGGCATCGCCAATCCCAAGGACTTCCGCAACGAGGTGGTGAAGTTCACGCTGCGCGCACGGGCCAGAAACCATGGCCGCAACCCGTCATGGACAAGCTACGAAAAGCTGCGCGAAGTCATCGAGAAGCGGATGTTCGGGCAGGTCGAGGACCTGCTGCCGGTGATCAGTTTCGGCTCCAAGCAGGACAGCGTGACGGAGAAGAGGCATACCGAATTCGTGCAACGGATGGTCCAGCGCGGCTACACCGAACGCCAGGTCCGCCGGCTGGTGGACTGGTATATGCGGGTGAACAAGGCGGGTTGAAGCCAGCCCGGGGTAACATATGCCGATCTTCATCGATCGCCGACTGAACCCGAAGGACAAAAGCCTCGGCAATCGGCAGCGTTTCCTGCGGCGGGCGCGCGAAGAGTTGAAGCGCACCATCCGCGATCAGATCCGCACCGGCAAGATCGCCGACGTGGACGCCGAGCATGCCGTTTCGATGCCGGCGCGGGGCACCGGCGAGCCCACGTTCAATGATGCCAGGAACAGCGGCAGCCGTCAGCATGTCCTGCCTGGAAACAAGCGTTTTACCCCGGGCGACCGGCTCCCCAAGCCCGGCCAGGGCGGCGGCATGGGGTCAGCCCCAGGCAGAACCGAATCGGAGGACGATTTCCGTTTCGTGCTGTCGCGCGAAGAGGTGCTCGACCTCTTTTTCGAAGACCTCGAACTGCCCGACATGGTCAAGCTCAACCTCAAGGAGATCCTCGCCTTCAAGCCGCGCCGGGCCGGTTTCGCCGCGACCGGCTCGCCGACCAACATCAATGTCGGGCGCACGATGCGTAACAGCCATGGCCGCCGCATAGCGCTCAGGCGCCCCAAACAGGTGGAGCTCGACGCAATCGCGCAGGAGATCGCGTCGCTGGAGGCGAAGCCGCAAAACGCCGAGATGCGCCAGCGCATCGTGGCGCTGCAGGAAGAGTTTGAGCGGCTGGAGCGCCGCCGCAAGCGGATCGCCTATGTCGACCCGGTCGATATCCGCTTCAACCGCTTCGACGCCCAGCCGGTGCCGAACGCCAATGCGGTTATGTTCTGCCTGATGGACGTGTCCGGTTCGATGGGCGAACGCGAGAAGGATCTGGCCAAGCGCTTTTTCGTGCTGCTGCACCTGTTCCTGAAACGGCGCTATGACCGGACCGAGGTGGTCTTCATCCGCCACACGCACGAGGCGCAGGAGGTGGACGAGGAAACCTTCTTCTACAACACCCAAAGCGGCGGCACGGTGGTTTCCACGGCACTCGAGGAGATGCACCGCATCGTCGAGCAGCGCTATCCCAGCCGCGAATGGAACATCTATGTCGCCCAGGCTTCGGACGGCGACAATTTCGTCACCGATTCCGAGCGCTGCATCGCCCTTCTCGACGAACAGATCATGCGGCTTTGCCAGTATTTCGCTTATGTCGAAATCCTCGACGAACGCGAGAGCCACATCTTCGGCGCCACCGACAACGGCACGTCGCTGTGGCGTGCCTACAGTGCAGTCAAGCTGAGATGGTCGAATTTCCAGATGAGCCGCATCGCCACGGCGGCCGACATCTACCCGGTTTTCCGCCAGCTCTTCGCCAGACAGCCGGGTTATCAAAAGAGCGGTGAAAGAGGGGGCTGATGGCGAGCAAATCCGGGTTGCTGTTTTCCGGTTCCGACTGGGATTTCAGGACGCTGTCGCGCGCCTACGAGACCATCGAGGCGGTCGCCACCGAAGAGCTTCACCTCGACGTCTATCCGGTGCAGATGGAGATCATCTCGTCCGAGCAGATGCTCGACGCCTATTCCTCGGTCGGCATGCCGCTAATGTACCGGCACTGGTCCTTCGGCAAGCACTACCTCTACCAGGAATTGCTCTATCGCAAAGGCGGAAGGGGGCTCGCTTATGAACTCGTCATCAATTCCAATCCCTGCATCGTCTATCTGATGGAAGAAAACACCATGGCCCTCCAGGCCCTGGTGACAGCGCACGCGGCACTCGGCCACAATCATTTCTTCAAGAACAACTATCTGTTCCAGCAGTGGACGGACGCCAGCGCCATCCTGAGCTATCTGGACTTCGCCAAGGGCTACATTGCCCGCTGCGAGGAGCGGCATGGCGTCAATGCGGTGGAAGAGATCCTCGACGCCGCGCATGCGCTGATGGAACAGGGCGTGTTCAGATACCACCGGCCGCCGAGGCTGTCGTCGGAAAGGCAGCGCGAGGGCGTTCGCGAGCGCCTGGAATATGAAGCGCGTTCCTACAATGACCTGTGGCGCACGCTGCCGCCGTCGAAGGACGGCAACAAGGCCCGCGAGACGGATACCATGACGGAGCGCAAGAAATCGCTCAAGCTGCCCGAGGAAAACCTGCTTTACTTCCTGGAGAAGAACAGCCTGATTCTGGAACCCTGGCAGCGTGAGGTCATCCGAATCGTCCGCGTCATCGCGCAATATTTCTATCCGCAGCGGCAAACGCAGGTGATGAACGAGGGCTGTGCGACCTTCGTGCACTACACGCTGATGAACCTGCTGTTCGACCGCGGCCTGATCGGCGAAGGTGCGATGCTGGAAGTGCTGCGCAACCATTCGAACGTGATCTTCCAGCCGGGCTTCGACGATCCGCGCTTTTCCGGCATCAATCCTTATGCGCTGGGCCTCGACATGATGCAGGACATCCAGCGCATCTCGACCGCGCCGACCGCCGAGGACCGCGACTGGTTTCCCGATATCGCCGGCAATGGCGACTGGCGCCAAACCTTGCTGGACGCTTGGGCCAACCATCGCGACGAGTCCTTTATCCGCCAATATCTGAGCCCGGCCCTGATACGGAAATGGCGGTTTTTTGTCCTCGCCGATGCTGCCAACGATCCACATTACGAAGTTGCGTCGATACACAATGAGCGCGGCTACGAGAGCATCCGCGCCGCGCTCGCCCATAGCTACGACATCGGCGCCAGCCGGCCGGACATCCAGGTGGTGGACGTGGACCTGCTCGGCGACCGGCATCTGCGCCTGCAGCACAAGGTCAAAGACGGCATCGTGCTGGAAGGCGGCAGCCGCGACGCCACGCTGCGCCATATCCGCAAGCTCTGGGGCTACGAGGTCAGCATGGCCGCGGTCGACGCACAGACTGGCGCCGCACTCCACGAGCGGTCGACCAGCCAGATCGGGGAATGACCTTTACCGCATCACTGATCGTCCTATGTACGCGCGCACGACGAGGGGTGCTGGGAGTAAGAACATGCGCGTATTCATGATCGCCACCCTTCTTCTGGTCGCTATCACGATGGCGCTCTCACTTGCGCACGCATTGGAATTGCCCGGCAAGTTGCGCCTCGAGGAGGCCACCTACAAATCTGTGCAGGCGATCTACTATCCCGGCTTCACGGTCGGCGGGTTCGCCGAGATCGGCGGCATCATCGCACTCGCCATCCTGCTCTACCTGACGCCTTATCCAAGCGCCCGATTCTGGTGGACCTTGGCAGCCCTTGTCTTCTTGCTGGCGGAACATGCGACTTATTGGTTGATCACGCATCCCGTCAACAATTTCTGGGTGCAAGACGTTGCTACGCCGAAATCAGCCGCGACGTTTTTTTCAATGTTCTCTCGAAAGCAGGTCGGCGACTGGAGAGAGTTGCGCAACGTCTGGGAGACCTCGCATGTCGCCAGGGCAGGTTTGGCGATGCTGAGCCTCATCTCAATTGCTGTCGCCGCGACATTTTTTGCTGAATAGGGCCGAGGAATCCTGAATAGGGCCGAGGGATCGCGACGGCGCCCTCGTCCGCCAATTTTCCGGCCGCGAACGTTCCATCCTCAGATCAGGGAACGAGACGCGGCGCCGTACTGTCTTAACGTTGAGCAATCCGGTCGTTCAGCGGCCGGCGCGATGCTTGTTATGGGCGCTTTCCTGGTGCTCGCCGCGGATGATGTTGCGATCGTCGGGATCGGCAATGTCCTTTGGGTCCGACCTGAGCTCGGCACCGCGCCGGAACGCCTCGCGCTCTTGCCTGGTCTTTTTCAAATCCGCTTCCGCGTCGAAATCCTTGCCGGCGTTTTTCGTGTTCTCGCGCTCTTCGATAATGCGCAATTGCTGCTCATGAGTCTTTTTTCCGACCATCGGTGACCTCCTTCTTTCTATGTTCCGCTTCCCCAGGTCCAATCCGCTAGAGCCCGAAAGGATAGGTCTCGGGAACGCCTGTCCCAACATGCTCCGGCCCAAGCGGCGTCACGGCACTGGTTTCATCGAACCAGACGAAAGCATCGAACTGCCGGGCAAGCGAGGCATCCGCATAGTGGCTGTGCAGCTCGGTCTCGGGCCGGTAGATGACGCCGATAAAGCGCTCCAGCCGGCGCTCCAGAAGCCGTTGGCGCAGCGTGTCGTCGCGCTCGAAATCGAGCAGGAAAGGCGAGACGCCGCTGTCATGGCAAAGCCGCTCATAGCTGTCGTTGTGGGAAGGCCGAACCGGTTTCACCTCCATGTCACCGTCCCAGTCCGTGGCCGCGGCCACCGTCCCGGAATGCGTGCCGAACCCGATCAAGGCAACCTCGTCGCCAAAACGCTGGCGGCAGAGCTGGCCGATGTTCACTTCGTCTCTGATGACCCCCATCTCGGTGTAGCGGGCATCACCGATATGGGAATTATGTGCCCATACCACCGCCTTGGCGTTCGGGCTGCGGGCCTGCAGTAGGTGCTCCAGCGTTTCGAACATATGGGTGTCGCGCAGGTTCCAGGATTGCGCGCCGCCATAATACATGGTGCGATAATAGCGCTCGGCGGAGGCGACCAGACGGGCATTCTGGGTGGCGTCGAGGAAGTCGATGCCGTCCTGCTGCGCATAGTCGAGCTCTCTGGAAAGCAGTTCGCGACATTGCTCGAGCACGGCCTTCTCGCATTTCTGGTAGCCGGAGGTGAGTGCGACACGGCCATAGGTGGCCGGGTCGTTCTGCCACGGCGTCAAGCAGCCGTAGCGTTCGCGTGCGATCCTTGCGGCCTGTGGGTCGACCCGATCGAGATATTGCAGGACCGCCGCGATCGATCCACCCATATTGTAGATGTCGAGGCCATAGAACCCGGCCCGCCGGGAGGATATCCTGATCCGCTCATTATGCTCTCGCATCCAGTCGACGAACACCGCGACGTCGGTGTTTCGCCACATCCAGGTGGGAAACCGCTGGAACGGCGGATCGGCGCCGGGCCGCGGCGGCCTGTGGCGGACATAGCGGTCGATCGCCGCGGCATCGGGCCAGTCGGCCTCGACCGCGATGATGGTGAAGCCATGCTTTTCGATCAGCCTGCGAGTGATCGCCGCGCGCGCCCGGTAGAACTCCGACGTGCCGTGGCTGGCTTCGCCGAGCAAGACGACGCGCCGGTCGGCAAACCGGTCGAACAGCGCACCGAAGGCCGGATCGTCGAAATCCGGAAGCGGTTCAGCGGCGGTCGCTATCATCTGCGGCAGGCTGCTTCTGCGCTGATGCCGGTGCGGAAGATCGGCCGCTATTTGGCTGTCGCTGCCTGGCTCGCCCCAGCCTTGCTCGCCGATCAGCGGAACAAACCGCACGCCGCCGAAATCCTCCTCGGTGTAGGTTGCGGCGCCGGTACGGGTGACCTTGAGCAGGCGCTGCGAGTCGAATTCATCGCCGACCGGGATGACAAGCCGGCCAGCGACGTCGAGCTGTTCTTGCAGAGCGAGCGGTGCGCCGGGTCCGGCGGCCGCAACCAGGATCGCATCGAAGGGTGCCGCCTCGGGCCAGCCCTTGGTGCCGTCGCCGGTGCGGACTTCGATATTGTCGTAGCCAAGCTTTTTGAACCGTTGCCATGCCGTTTCAGCCAACGCGGCGTGGCGCTCGATCGTGTAGACGCGTTCGACGATCCGGCTCATCACGGCAGCCGCATAGCCCGAGCCGGTGCCGACCTCGAGGACATGGTCACCGGCTCCGATCTCCGCCATTTCGATCATGAGCGCAACGATATAGGGCTGCGATATCGTCTGACCTTCGGCGATCGGCAGCGGCCCATCCTCATAGGCGAATTCCTCAAAACCAGGATCGACGAAAGCCTCGCGCGGGACCTCGCGCATCGCCTGAAGGACATTGCGGTCGCGAATGCCACGGCGGCTTAAGTGGATGTCGACCATTTGGTTGCGGGCATCGGAGAGATCGAGCATTTTTTTGCTCCTCTTACGGGCCTCCGCCACAATCGCCCAAGCTGCTCAACGGCACTTTGGCCGGTCCATATCCCGGGGCCTCGGCAGTCCACTTGGATTCATGCAATGCGGTGCATCTTCCTAACCGTTGGCAAGCCCCGAGGTTCCCCAAAAGCCCGACCCGCTTTTTGTCTGCGAGGCAGGTTGTAGGATCGGCAAGCGGGCGCTGGCCGCGCCGCCCAAACTTATTTCGAGGCAAATCCTTTCTCCGACGCGACGCCACTCCAGATAACGACGGACGAGGGTATTCCGGAGGCATTGCCATGAACGACGAGGCCCGCACTCCCGCGCAAACAACCGGCCTTGACCAGGGAGATCTGATGAACCGCTACTGGCGCGCCGCGAACTACGTTTCGGTTGGGCAGATCTATCTGCTCGACAATCCGCTCTTGCGCGAGCCCTTGCGGCCCGAGCACATCAAGCCGCGGCTGCTCGGCCATTGGGGCACGACACCCGGCCTCAATTTCATCTATGTGCATCTGAACCGGATCATCCGTGAACGTGGTCTCGATGTCCTGTTCATCTGCGGTCCGGGTCACGGCGGCCCGGCAATGGTCGCCAACACCTGGCTCGAGGGCACCTACAGCGAAATCTATCCCGAGATTGGCAGGGGTGAAGACGGTTTGCGAAAGCTGTTCCGACAGTTCTCGTTTCCCGGCGGAGTGCCGAGCCACGCGGCTCCGGAGACGCCCGGCTCCATCCACGAGGGCGGAGAGCTCGGCTATGCGCTGGTCCATGCCTTCGGCGCCGCCTTCGACAACCCCGATCTTGTGGTTGCCTGCGTCGTCGGCGACGGCGAAGCAGAGACCGGCCCGCTCGCCGCGGCCTGGCATTCCAACAAGTTCCTGAACCCGGCATCCGACGGTGCCGTCCTGCCGATCCTGCATCTCAACGGCTACAAGATCGCCAACCCGACGATCCTCGGCCGCATGGAAGACGAGGCGTTGCGGAGCCTGTTCCTCGGCTATGGCTACGAGACCTTTTTTGTCGAAGGCCATGAGCCTGCCACGATGCACCGCGAGATGGCCCGCACGCTCGATGCCGTGCTCGACCGGATCCGCTCGATCCAGGAGCCTGCCCGAGCCGCGGGCTGGAAGGGAGAGCGCCCGTTGTGGCCGATGATCGTGCTGCGCAGCCCAAAGGGCTGGACCGGACCGAAAGAGGTCGACGGCAAGAAGGTGGAGGATTTCTGGCGCTCGCACCAGGTGCCGGTGTCGAACGCACGTGGCGACGGGGCGCACCGCCAGATCCTCGAAGACTGGATGCGCAGCTACGAACCGGAGACGCTGTTCGACGAAGGCGGCCATCTCCTGCCGGAGCTCGCGGCGCTTGCGCCAACAGGGTCACGACGCATGGGCGCTATCCCTTACGCCAATGGCGGCCTGCTGAAACAAGACCTGGTGCTTCCCGATTGGAAAGGCCTGGCGCTGGACGTACCGCGTCCGGGTGGCACCGTCGGAGAGGCGACGCGGACAGCCGGAAGCTATCTTCGCGACGTGATCCGCTTGGCCGCCGATGCCAGGAATTTCCGGCTGATGGGACCGGACGAGACGTCCTCCAACCGCCTCGACGACGTGTTCGAGGTTACGGACCGTGTCTGGATGGAGCGGATCGAGCCTTACGACGTCCATCTTTCCCGTGACGGCCGCGTCATGGAAGTGCTCAGCGAGCATCTTTGCCAAGGTTGGCTGGAGGGCTATCTGCTGACCGGCCGCCATGGCCTGTTCTCGTGCTACGAGGCGTTCGTCCACATCGTCGATTCCATGGTCAACCAGCACGCCAAATGGCTGAAGACCTCCGGCGAGCTCGCCTGGCGCAAGCCGATCGCCTCGCTCAACTACCTGCTGACCTCGCATGTCTGGCGGCAGGATCACAACGGCTTCAGCCACCAGGACCCGGGCTTTGCCGATTTCGTGGCCAACAAGAAGGCGGATACGGTCAGGCTCTATTTCCCGCCGGACGCCAACACGTTGCTCTGGATCACCGACCATTGCCTGAAAACCTACAACCGCATCAACGTCATCGTCGCCGGCAAGCAGCCGGCGCCGCAATGGCTATCCGCCGACGCCGCGGAAGCACACTGCAAGGCCGGCGCGGGCATCTGGGAATGGGCCGGGACAGTTGCCAGGGACGAGGATCCGGATGTGGTCCTGGCCTGCGCCGGCGACGTTCCGACGCTGGAGACGCTCGCTGCCGCCGACATCCTGCGATCGCGGATTCCCGACCTGAAGATCCGCGTCGTCAATGTCGTCGACCTGATGATTTTGCAGTCGAATTCCGAGCATCCGCATGGCTTTGCCGACGACAAGTTCGACGCGCTGTTCACCAGGGCCAAGCCGGTCATCTTCGCCTATCACGGCTACCCCTATCTCATTCACCGCCTGACCTACCGGCGCGTCAACCACGACAACATGCATGTGCACGGCTTTCGCGAGGAAGGCACGACGACGACGCCGTTCGACATGGTGGTGCTCAACCAGCTCGACCGCTATCATCTGGCGCTTGCCGCGATCGCGCGCGTGCCCGGGCTGGCCGAACGGGCGAAGGATCTTGCCACCGAGCTGCATGGGAAATTGGCTGAGCACACGGCCTATGTCCGCCAGCATGGCGAGGATATGCCCGAGATCCAGAAATGGAGCTGGCCGCAAGACACGGCAACGAGGGCTGGCGATTGATGCGCTCGATCCTCGCGCTGAATGCCGGCTCGTCCAGCATCAAGTTCGGGCTTTACGATCTTGAAGCGTCCGCCGAACTGGATCTTGCCTCGCGCGGTTCGCTGGATTTGGGCGATGCGCCAAGGCTGACTGCGAAAGCCGGCGATGGGGCGGTGCAGTGCGATCGGCCACTTGCCGCACACTCATCGCGCGACATGGGCATCGGCCAGATGCTGCAATGGATCGAGAACGAACTTGGCGGAAGGAAACTGATCGCCGCCGGCCACCGCATCGTCCATGGCGGACGCGACTTCGTCGAACCTGTCCGCCTGACGTCGACAGTTATCCAGGCTCTCGATAGGCTGACGCCGCTTGCGCCACTGCACCAGCCGCGCAGCCTAGCGCCGATCCGGGCGCTTGCCGCGTTGCGGCCGGACCTGCCGCAGGTCGGATGCTTCGACACGGCCTTCCATCGGACAATCGAGCCGATGGTCAGCCGTTTCGCGCTGCCGCGCCACTATGAGGCAGACGGCATCCACCGCTACGGGTTTCACGGACTCTCCTATGAATATGTCGCCGACCGGCTCAAGCAGATGTCACCCGATCTGGCGGCGAAAAGAACCATCGTCGCCCATCTCGGCAACGGCGCGAGCCTATGTGCCATGCGCGACGGGCGAAGCGTCGATACGACGATGGGCTTTTCGGCGCTTGACGGCCTGGTCATGGGCACGCGCTGCGGCGCCATCGATCCCGGCGTGCTTTTGTACCTCCTGCTGGAGAAAGGCGTCGGAGGCGACGCACTTCAGCACATGCTCTACGAGGAATCCGGGCTGCTGGGCGTGTCCGGCATTTCCGGCGACATGCGCACGCTGGAAGCCAGCGATGACCGCCAGGCCCGCGAAGCGGTGGAGCTTTTCGCCTTCCGCGCCGCCAGGGAGATGGCGGCCCTCGCCAACACGCTGGGCGGCCTCGAATGCCTGGTATTCACAGCCGGCATCGGTGAGCACTCTGCTCCGGCCCGCAAGGCAATCTGCGACAGGCTTGGCTGGCTTGGCGTGGCGGTCGACGAGGTCGCCAATAGTTCCCATGCCGCGCTCATAAGCCAGGCGGGCAGCAAGGTCGAAGTCCGCGTCGTGGCGACCGACGAAGAAGGGATGATCGCCGCTCACACGCGCAAGCTGATGGAGGAGCCCAGCTGATGCGCATTGTCTGGAACGATCCCGTTTGCGGCGGCGCTGTCCGACCGGCTACGTCGCGAGCGCGGCCGATCTGTTGAAGACGATGGTGACCCGCGTTCCTTTGCCCGGGGTCGAGTCCACCTCGAACCGGGCTTTGGCATTCTCGGTCAGCGACTGCGCGATCAACGCTCCAAGCTTGCCGGGTTTCGGCCAGGTCTCGCCTTCGGGCAGGCCGATGCCGTCATCGGCCACAACGATGCGAAATCCGTCGCCGTCTACCACGCTGCGCAGGGTGATGGTCCCGCCTTCACGGCCCTGAAAAGCGTGTTTCAGCGCGTTCGTTAAAAGCTCGTTGACGACCAGTCCCGTGGGCATCGCAACGTTGATGGACACGGGATGGGTATCGACCTTCATATCCAGCCGGATGCCCTGCATGGCATGCGACGTCATCACGGCAGAAGCGATCTGGCTGAGATAGACGCCGAGGTCGACCTCGGCCTTCTGTTCGTCGGCCGACAGCGTCTGGTAGAGGATCGCAAGCGCATCGACGCGGCCGGCGAGGCGCTCGAAACGTTTCTGGTTGGGTGATGCCGCGCTGCGGGCCTCCAGCCTGATGAGCGCCGTGATCATCTGGAGATTGTTCTTCATCCGATGCTGCAACTCGCGCAACAGCGTGTCCTTTTCGCGGATGCGTTCTTCGATGGCCTCGCTGTCGCCTGCCTTGTGCGCGGTGACGTCGACAAAGGCGACCAGTCGAAAGGACCGCTGCCCGCGCTCGTCCACGATCAGGTTCGAATAGACGTCGACGATGGCCGGCTCCGCGCCGGCACGTCGCATCCTGAACGTTCCCGCCCGATCGGTATCCTCGACGATGGCCTCGGCCAGCGGCCGATGCTCGTGTTCGCCCAAGCCTTCTCCGCTGAGCGCAGCCCAATTCCCGCGTTGCAGCTCTGCCCCGGAAACACTAGACAATTTCTGGAACTCGGAGTTGACATAGACGACACGCTCGTCGCCGCTCAAATCGGAAATTGCGATCGCTATCGGGAGCTGGTCGAGGAACCTCTTGAAGCGGTCGCTATCCAAGGCGCTCGCCAGATCGGGGGTGTCCAGCAATTGCTGGATCTGCTCTGTTTCGGCTTCGGCGGACATTCCAGGCTTTCGATGTCTTCGGATGAGGCCAGATCAATATCAGACACTCGCCAACTGCGAAGTACGCTCATTGCCGCCGTGCGGCCAGGGATGGCGGACAGTCAGGGTGGGTCAGGAATGGGATGCATCCGAAGGCTCAGCTCGAACGCTCTGCTCGACCAGATGGTATCTATACCGGTCGCGAATATGCTCGTTGAAGAACCGGCCCTTCGACGAGGATTTGCGAAACGCGGCGTGGACCTGCGGCGGCACGTCCTCGTAATCATAGCGGTTTCCGCTCGGGACGAACCATACGGAGAGTATCCTCGTCGCCGGTTGGTAATCGATGCTTCTGATCGCAGTTGAAGGCATTCTCAACAGGTCCAATCCACGCCGTCGTGTGAATAACCCTGCACGGAGAGCGAAGTTCCTTCCTGCCGAAGCAGCCTTGCCGCTACGAGGCGGCTTCACGAAATACGGTTGATGCCATCGCTCAAGACATCGGCTGCAGGCCGCCAGGGTGATCTCTTTGCCGCCGCGGGCGACCTGCCGGAAGGATTTCACTACCGGCCCGAACTGATCACGCCGGACGAAGACGCAGAGTTGACGAGCCAGCTCGCAAGCCTGCCTTTTCGGGCCTTCGATTTTCACGGCCATCTGGCAAACCGGCGGGTGGTCGGTTTTGGGCTGCGTTATGATTACGACCGGCGCGAAGTCGTCGAGGCACCGCCGATACCCGGCTTTCTGCTGCCGTTGAGGGAAAAGGTTGCGGATTTTGCCCGCTTGCCCGCCGAGACCTTCGTGCAGGTTCTGATCAACGAGTACCGGCCAGGCGCCGGTATCGGCTGGCACCGCGACAAGCCTCATTTCGAGGCGGTCGCCGGCGTTTCGCTGCTGGCCGCCTGCAGCTTTCGCCTGCGCCGGAAAAACGGCACGCGATGGGACCGCAAGACGGTCATGGTCGAGCCAAGATCGGCCTATCTGATGACGGGCGCAGCGCGCAGCGAATGGGAGCACAGCATTCCGCCGGTTGCCGAGCACCGCTACTCGATCACGTTGCGGACGTTGCGGCCGCAAACGCACTTAAACCAGAG
This sequence comes from Mesorhizobium sp. M0060, assembly GCF_040323155.1. Lineage (NCBI taxonomy): Bacteria > Pseudomonadati > Pseudomonadota > Alphaproteobacteria > Hyphomicrobiales > Phyllobacteriaceae > Mesorhizobium > Mesorhizobium sp. M0060. The sequence continues at coordinate 22,356 of NZ_JAMYUP010000012.1, read as the reverse complement.
CGGTGACGAAGCCTGGGCACTGCCCTGAAGGACCACTGCCCTGAAAACTGGGCCGATACGGTTCATTCGGCGCCGTGCTGCTTGGCAAAATCCGCCAGCATGGCGCGCTGGCCTTTCAGGATCTTGATCTCGGCCTCAGGCAAGGAGAACCAGCCCGCTCTGTCCACTTCGGGAAATTCCTTCATCGAGCCGGACCTTGGCGGCCATTCCATGACGAAGGTATTGCTGCTGATGGCTTCGGTGTCGAAGTCCGCTTCGACGCACCATGCGATGACGAGCTTGCCGCCCGGCTGCCTGTAGCTGCCAAAGTGTTCGAAAACTCCATCGATGGCCACGCCGAGCTCCTCTTCTGCCTCGCGTTTTGCCGCCGCCAGCTCGTCCTCGTTCTCGTCGACCAAGCCCTTCGGGATCGACCATGCGCCGTGGTCCTTCTTCGCCCAGAACGGTCCGCCCGGATGCACCAGCAAGACCTGGAGAAGGCCTTCGCTTCGGCGATAAATCAGCAACCCAGCGCTGCGTTTGGCCATTCCGCTATTCCCTGACGAAAATGAAACGAACGTTCTCGTCCGGGCCGACATATGGAACAGCCTGCCATGGCGGAACGATTTCCGCTCGCAGCCGTTCCGTCCGTTCGGCAAATGAGTGATTGACATGGCGACGCCGCGAGCTGCCTGGAAGGGCTTTATGAAAGTCGGATCGGTTTCCTGTGGCGTCAAGATCGTCGGCGCCGTCAGCGAGGCCGAGAAAGTGCATTTCAGGATCCTGAACCGCAAAGACGGTCTCCCGGTCAAGAGCGCCTATCTAGACGAGGAGACCGGCGACACGGTCGAGGCGGCCGAGCAGGTAAAGGGCTACGAGGTCGAGAAGGGCGAGTTCATCCGGATAGAGCCGGACGAAATCAAGAAGCTGAAGATGGTGTCGCAGCATACGCTTGAGATCGGCGAGTTCGTGCCGGCCGTAGAAATCGACACGCGCTACCTCGAAAAACCCTACTATCTCGTCCCAGCCGACGCGCCCTCCACCGAGGCTTTCGCGGTGATCCGGGACGCGATGGCCAGGAAGAAGGTGGCAGCCCGCTCCTGCGTCGTGCTGTACCAGCGAGGCCGAGAGGTGCTGATCCAGCCGCTGGGCAAGGGCATGCTGATGACGGAACTGCGAAATCACAATGAAATGATCGCGGCGGCCGCGGTCTTCGAAGGCCTCAAGGCTCGCAAGGTCGATCCTGAGATGCTGGAAATCGCGCAATTGCTGATCGACAAGAAGCCCGCCAAATTCGACCCTTCGAAGTTCGAAGATACTTATGAAAAGGCGCTGGTTGCGATGATCGAGGCCAAGCGCAAGGGCAAGAAGCCGCCCAAGCCGGCGCCTGAGCCCAAGACGAACGTCATCAATCTCGCCGATGTTCTGCGCAAAAGCCTGGCGCAAGAGGGCGGCAAGGTTTCGAACAAAAGTTCGAAGACGACCGCGAAACGCAAATCGGCCTGAATGCCCGAAAGCAGAGCGAACGGAACCGAAACCATTCACGCGCATTTAGGAGGACGTTGCAATCCGTCGGCAAGCAAGCGGAACGGGGGACTGGTGAACGTCGTTGAACTAGGGGCCGCCGGAATCCCGCAAGTTTCCTCCGCCGACCTGATGCAGGCGTTGCCCGTCGCTGTCTACACCACCGACAAACAAGGCTACATCACCTACTTCAACGAAGCCGCTGCCGATCTCTGGGGATATCGCCCGGTGATCGGCCAGGACCGCTGGTGCGGTTCATGGAAGCTTCGCCATCTCGACGGGCGGCCGATGGCGCATGACGAATGTCCGATGGCCGTTGCCTTGGTCGAGGAGCGGGACGTTCGTGCGGGCCGGGCAATCGCCGAGCGGCCGGACGGCCAGCTCATCCCGTTCAGCGCGCATCCGATCCTGCTTCGCAATGAAACCGGCGAGGTTGTCGGCGCCATCAACACGCTGCTCGATCTGCGCACGCAGACGCTGGCCGACGAGGCCGGCATAAGGCTTGCTGCCATCGTCGAATCCTCGATGGACGCCATCGTGTCGAAAGACCTGAACGGTATCATCACCAGCTGGAACGACGCGGCGCAAAAACTGTTCGGCTATACGCCTGCCGAGGCGATCGGACGGCCGGTGACGATCCTCATCCCGCCCGACCACCTGGATGAGGAAACCCTGATCATCAGCCGCATTCGCGCCGGCGAACGGGTTCCTTCATACGAGACTATCCGGCAGCGCAAGGACGGCACCCTGGTCCCGGTTTCGCTCACCATCTCGCCGATACGCGACGGCATCGGACGAATCGTCGGCGCCTCGAAGATCGCGCGCGACATCAGTTCCCACAAGGAGAGCGAACGGCGCATCCGCATGCTCATGCGCGAGGTCAACCATCGCGTCAAAAACCAGTATTCGGTGATCGTCTCGATGATCCGCGAGACCAGCAAACTGGCGAGCACGCCGGCGGCTTTCCTTTCACAGGTTCGGGAGCGCATCATGGCCCTTTCGGAATCCCACGATCTCCTGGTCGATGCCGAATGGCAGGGCGCGACGGTCGGCGAATTGATCCATGCCCAGACCAAGGCCTTCGCAACACAGGCCCGTCTGTCGATGACCGGGCCGACTGTCATGCTGCAGCCGAACGCCGTGCAATATCTCGGCATTGCCTTTCACGAGCTGGCCACCAATTCGGTAAAGCACGGAGCGCTGTCGCGCCATGGCGGACGGGTCGAGATCGAATGGACCGTGACGCCGGCCGCCGATGGCAGCGATGGCTTCCGCCTTGTCTGGCGGGAACTGGACGGACCGTTGGTGGATGAGAAAACGCGACGCGGCTTCGGAACGGTTGTGCTTAAACGCGTTACGCCCCAGGCGCTCAGCGGCACAGGACGCCTCGAGTTCCACAGGCACGGCGTCACCTGGACGCTGGAAGCGCCGCTGCGCTTCGTACAGATGTCGATGGCTGAGATCGCGATTGATTGAAGGCCGCTCGGGCTCGGCAGCCACGACGTGAGCAACCGCAATTCCTTGTGGAAATAATAAGGAGGAGCAGCGATGAGTTGGCTGGGCACCTGGCGGAACCAGTACGGGTCGGTGGTCGAAATAACCGGCGAAGAGGACGGACGGATCAGCGGAACCTTCAGGACGGCGCTGGAGGACAGCGCCTTCTTCGGCATGACGGTGCCCCTGTTCGGAACCTGCCACGGAGACGTCATCGGATTCACCTGTGCGGCCGAAGGGCGGGTCGGAGCCGCAGCGGTGAGCTATACCGGCATCCTCAGGAATGGAAAGTTGGAGATGCTGTGGCACACTGTTGCGGATGCCGCTTTGTCGGCGGAAAAGGAAGGTGCCCCGGCCCGAGCCAAGAAACTTCCTGCATGGCGCGCCTTTGGAACCAGCCTCGATCGTTTTGAACGCGTCTCCTGACTTGTCGCGCCCGCCGCGCGGCATTCAGCTCGCAAGTGAGGCAGCAGGAGCCGTGGTGCGCCGGAACTCGCGCTGACGATGGCGCGTTGGTGAGCCAGGAACGTGCTGTCCGTTACAGGATCGTCCAATGAGCGTGCTTTATCGCGCGGCGAAAATCGCCGAACAGGCCCATGCCGGACAGGCGGACAAGACCGGGCGGCCTTATATCGAACATTGCCGCCGAGTCGTCGATGCCGTCGAAACGCTCGACCAGAAAGCCATCGCCTATCTTCACGACGTTCTCGAGAAAGGCGATGGCTGGAACCGCGACCGGCTGGAGGCGGCCGGGTTTGGACCATCCATCGTGTCGGCCGTCGACGCCCTGACACGCCGGCCGAACGAGGACGATGCCGCTTTCGTTCGCAGGGCTGCGGCCAACCCGCTGGCGTTGCCGGTCAAGCGCGCCGATCTCGCCGACAATCTATGGCAGGCACGGCAGATCGGGGCCTCGACAGCGAAATACGAAGGCGGCTTGCGCATCCTCGACGAGGAATTTGCCCACTGACGAATGACTGTCCGCGCAACCGGTCGATGCGGAATTCAAGCTACTCGGTGACGTGCGGCGTGTGCCGCTTGTCTTCGGCAGGATCGGCCTCGATCCGCGCCTTGTCCGGGTCGAACGCGCCGTGGCGGGCGATCGCCAATGCAGGGGTGTCGGGCGTCTCGTAGGCCCACATGAAATCTTCCGCCGACGAACCGACCGCATGAACACGCCAATAGCTTGCCGTGCCCTTCAACTGGTCGTGGCTCGTTGTGTTCGTCTTTTCCAAAAGGTCGAAATAGATATCCTCGAACGGAATATAAAAGACAGGGTCATGGCCGTCTTCATAGAGCACCTTTGCCCGCTCGCTCGACGCAATGATTGCGTCGGAGAACCGAACGGTCACGGTTCCATCGAATGGGGCAATCGTAAGCGGGCCGGAGCGGCGGCCGGAATTTGCGGCTAAGGGCTGCATTCGACTTCTCCGTTGACTGCGCTGCCTTCTCCAAAACGTGTTATTGCCCGTCAGAGTTCCAGACGGCGGGTGCGACGAGGCCGGCGACGGAACGGTTTTTCAAGGTCGTCGTTGTTTCAGACCTCCGCACGCGCCATAATCGCAATGGCCGCAACTCACCGACTCAACAGCAAACGGACGCCATGCTGGATCGATCGCCCACCCTTCCAAGGTCGCTTGGCGCAGCCCTGCGAAGGGAAGTGCCGCGGTTCACAGCGCCCGGCAACGACACCTCTTGCACCACAATTGCATCCTATAATGTGCATAAATGCGTCGGTACCGACGGCCGGTTCGATCCGGAGCGCGTGGCGGCCGTGGTCAAGGAAATCGACGCCGATATCATCGCTTTGCAGGAGGCCGACGAAAGGACCGGAAGCAGGCAGGGATTGCTGGATCTGGCGGCGCTCGAGCGGGACAGCGACCTCGTCCCCACACATGTCCCGGAAAATCGCCGAAGCCATGGCTGGCATGGAAATCTGATCCTGGCACGCCGCGGCGTGGTCGAAAGCGTGAACCAGATCCGGCTGCCCGGCCTCGAGCCGCGCGGCGCGGTTATCGCGGATCTGGAGCTGAAAGGGGTCGCGCTCAGGATCGTTGCCGCCCATTTTGGCTTGCTTCGGCGGTCACGCTCGCTGCAAGCCAACGCACTTGTCGAAGCCACCCACCCGGTTCTGCGGCCAACCATCCTGCTCGGCGACCTCAACGAATGGCGCGTCCGCAACAGATCCTCGCTGCTTGCCCTGTTGCCGCATTTCGGTCCGATCGATGCGGTTCTGCCGAGCTTCCCGTCGCGCTTTCCGCTGTTTGCGCTCGACCGCATTCTGGCCAGGCCGCCGCACCTGATTTCCAGCATCGAGGTGCATAAGACGCCGTTGGCGCAGCGCGCCTCCGACCATCTGCCGATCAAGGCCCGCCTGAACCTGGACGCGATAAGGCAGCCGCGACTGCAACCAGAATGAAGCTGGAGGGTTGTTAGTCAAATTTTCAGGTTGTTTGCTTCGCTGATATTTGCCGGTGCACTTCATGGATACAGCCATTTCGCGGTTTGCCCAGGACAAGATCGCGGCCGGCAATAGCGGGCTGCTGCTGATCGCCGACAATTACGATGCGTTTGCCGCGCGAATCCTCACCGCGCGCAGTGCCACAAGCAGTCTCGATTTGATGTACTATCTCTGGCACGACGACCACAGTGGCCGGCTGCTGATGCAGGAGGTCGTCAAGGCGGCGGAGCGCGGCGTCCGCGTCCGCCTGCTTCTGGACGATATCAATCCGCGCAACAGCGATGCCGCTTACCTGGCGCTTAACAGTTACAAAAATATCGAGCTGAAGCTTTTCAACCCCAGCGGCATGAGGAACGGCAGCATCTTTCGGTCGCTGGAGATGGTCGCCCGGCTGTTTGCGATGACCCGCCGCATGCACAACAAGGCCTGGATCGCCGACGACAGCATGGCCATCGTCGGCGGGAGAAACATCGGCGATGCCTATTTCGACGCCGCGGAGACGAATTTCCGCGATCTCGACCTGTTGCTTCTCGGTCCTGCCGTAGGGCAGACGATGCAGATCTTCGAGGCCTTCTGGAATTGCGAGGCGGCAAAGCCGATCCAGCTGCTCAACCCGGCTGCTGCGGGCCCGCGCGCCGATTTCCTGGACAATCTCGATGCGACCGCGGACGGCCAGCTTTTGAACAGCCTCAGTGCCTGGCGCACGATCACGGAGTTCATTGCAGCGCACAGCGACGTCTGCTGGACGAAAGGCGTTCGCGTCATTTCCGATCCACCGGAAAAGGTGCGCGGCAAAAGGCGCAGGAACTGGCTGACCAAAGAGCTGCTTCCCGCTATCGCGGCGACCAGGCAGCGCCTCGAAATTGTCTCGCCCTATTTCATCCCCGGCCGCACCGGGTCGACCATCCTGTCGCAACTGGTGGACCGCGGCGCCGAGGTTGCAGTCCTGACCAACTCGCTCGCTGCGACAGACGTCGCCGCCGTGCACGGCGCCTATGCCAAATATCGCCGCAAGCTGCTCAAAAGCGGCATCCGGCTTTTCGAATTGCAGCCGTTCAACCGCCAGGCCAACATCTCCGTCTTCGGCTCAAAGGGAGCCAGTCTCCACACCAAGGCTTTTACGGTCGACGACACGCTGGGATTTGTCGGTTCCTTCAATTTCGATCCGCGTTCGGTGTCGTTGAATGCGGAAATGGGCGTGCTTTTCCACGACACCGACCTGGTGATGGAATTGCGCCGGCGGTTCGACCGCGAAAAGTCGCCGCAGACGAGCTACCAATTGGTCCTGGACAAAGGCACCTTGCGGTGGCTCGGCATGGCGGATGGCGAGATGCAGCAATATTCGCGTGAACCGGACGCCAGTCTCTATCGGCGCATCGTTGCAGCGCTGGTCGGATACCTGCCGATCGAATCGCAATTATAGAAGCGACGGATTTGTCGGAACGCAACTCTTGTCGGAACGCAACTCGGGATCGCGAGTTGTAACCGTTGTCCGGAGCATGCCTATGAAGACCGCGATATACAGTTTTCTTGCCGAGCTTTTGCCGTTCTGGATGGCGCACAAACGCAAAATGCGCGCCGCCGGCGCTGCTGAGCGGTCGACACGACCGGTTGCTGCGGGTGACGATGTTCAGCCGTCGGGCGAGCCGAATCGAGCAGCACCGGCCCGACGGCGCAACACGTCTTCGAGCGGGATGCGGCCAAATTAAATCCCGCTCCAACTGTCTGATTAGCCTCATTTCTGTGACGCTAAATGATTACATTTGGCTGAAAGAGCTCTAGCTCCTTGGCGATCACGCTATTGTCGAGTATCGCTATTCGAAATCCGACGTTGCCAAGCATCCATTTTGCAGCACGTACGTTAATGGCACTACAGTTTGCCGCTATAGGTGAGCGCCATGAGTGATAGTGCGATAGAATTCTTGCAGGACTGGATTCACGAAAACCTTCATGTGCCGCCGCCTCCGATCAGGCTTGAAAAGGAGGCGGAAATCCTCGCCAAGGAGTGCAAGGAAGAGGCGGCCGACGCCGGCGTACCCATCGAAGATATCGAGGAAGAGGTTGGCGACCTCAAGGATCTTCTCGTCGCCAAGCTCGAAGAGGCAGCCGAGGACGAGGCCAGGCAACTCAATGGCAAGCGCCGCGACATGAATAGCGCGGCTGAACCCAGCGGTCGGGCGACCCTGCAGAACATCTTTGATTCAGGGCGGTCCGAACAAATGCGCCGCTGAGGACGCCGCAATCTCCTAAGCGTTTTCAGCGGCTTGCCGTGGGTCAGACTTCGCACGGTCCGCTCCGGACTGAAGGAATGACGCCATCGCGTAAACCTTTTCGCGGGACGTGCGTTGTTGGGTTTCAAGCCAGGGAGATAACCATGCAGATGAAATCGGAAATCGCTGGCGAGGCCGCCAAGCAACGCCACATCCAGCGCCGGATCGACGAGAAGGACAAGTCCAAATCCAAGGGCAAGCAAAAAGGCGCCATGCAGGCCGGCGCCCGCAAATATCCCGAGCCGCCCTTTCCCGAGCAGCATCAGCCGAAGCCGGGGCATGAATGGGCGATCGAGCCGGCGCCGCTTTACGATGCGCCATTCTATATCGGATCGAAAAAGCTCGACGGTAAAGTGGCCGTCATTACCGGCGGCGATTCCGGCATCGGCCGCGCGGTGGCCGTGCTCTATGCGCGTGAAGGCGCAGACGTGGCGATCGTCTATTTGTCCGAGGACAAGGACGCCAAAGAGACCAAGAGGGCCGTCGAAGCCGAAGGCCGGCGCTGCATCCTGATCAAGGCCGACGTCAGCGAACGCGACCACTGCCACAACGCGGTGGCTGAGATCGTGCAGGAGTTTGGGCGGATCGACGTGCTGGTCAACAACGCCGCTTTCCAAATCCATTCCAGCGACTTCAGCGAGCTGACCGAAGAGCATTTCGATACGACGCTGAAGACCAACCTCTACGGCTATTTCCACATGGCACAGGAGGCCGTGCCGCATATGAAACCCGGCTCGGCGATCATCAATAGCGGCTCCGTGACCGGCATCGAGGGTTCGAAGCAACTGGTCGACTACTCGATGACCAAGGGCGGCATCCATGCCTTCACCCGGGCGCTCTCGGGCAACCTCATCGAGAAGGGCATAAGGGTCAACGCCGTGGCGCCGGGTCCGGTATGGACGCCGCTCAATCCGTCGGACAAGGAAGCCGGCGACGTTTCGCGGTTTGGCGCGGACACGCCGATGAAACGGCCGGCACAACCGGAAGAGATCGCGCCAGCCTATGTGTTCCTCGCCTCGCCGCACTGCTCGAGCTACATTACCGGCGAGATATTGCCGATCGTGGGCGGTTACTGACGACATGTATTTCATCGCCCTGGCGACGGACTATGACGGCACGCTGGCGCATGAGGGGATCGTCGCCGAAAAGACGCTTGCGGCGCTCGAGCGTTTCAAGAAGAGCGGACGCAAGCTCATTCTCGTCACCGGGCGCGAGCTGCCCGACCTCAAGCGCGTCTTTCCCGAAGTCGCGATCTTCGACAAGGTCGTCGCGGAAAACGGCGCACTGGTCTACACGCCGGCCAGCGAGGAGGAGCGGGCGATATCTCCGCCGCCCGCCCCCGAGTTCGTCGCCAAACTCAGGAAACGCGGTGTCAAACCGCTTTCGGTCGGACGCTCGATCGTCGCGACGTGGGAACCGCATCAGGTTACCGTGCTCGAGGTCATCAAGAAATTGGGGCTGGAGCTGGAAATCATCTTCAACAAGGGCGCGGTGATGATCCTGCCCAGCGGCATCAACAAGGCGACCGGGCTGATAGCCGCGCTTCAGGACCTCAGACTGTCGCCGCACAACGTCGTCGGTGTCGGCGACGCCGAAAACGACCACGCCTTCCTGCGGGCCTGCGGCTTCAGCGTCGCGGTCGACAATGCACTGGCGGCGGTCAAGGACACCGCCGATCTTGTGACACGCGGCGCGCGCGGAAAAGGCGTCGAGGAACTGATCGCCAAGGTGGTCGAGCGCGATCGTGAGCTTGTTCCGAGCCGCGACGGTATTCTGCTTGGCTCGGACACCGGCAAGGAGGTGTACCTGTCGCCAACCGATACGGTGCTGATCGCAGGCAGTTCGGGCATTGGCAAATCGACCTTGGCGACCGCACTGACGGAGCGCTTCGTCGAGAGAAAGTTTCAGTTCTGCATTTTCGATCCGGAAGGCGACTACGACGGCCTCGAAGGCGCCGTTCGGCTGGGCGACGGCTCGAATGCACCGACCGAGACGCAGCTGCTCGATCTTCTGGAGAAGCCGGACAACAACCTGGTCGTCAACGGCCTGGCGCTGCGCGTCAACGAGCGGCCGGACTTCTTTGCCGACCTGCTGCCGGGCCTTGGCAGTCTTCGTTTCCGCACGGCAAGACCGCACTGGCTGATCATCGACGAGGCGCATCACCTGTTGCCGAAGCGGCGCGACGATACGCCAATGGTGCTGGCGATGGAATTGCCCGGCACGATCCTGATCACGGTTCATCCGGACGCGATCTCAACCGACGCATTGCGGCTGGTCACCGCCGTCATCGCACTCGGCCCCAAGGCGAAGAAAGTCATCAAGACGTTCTGTCGCGAGACCGGCACCGAACCGCCAAAGAATCTACCTTCGCCAAAAGACGAGCGCGTGCTGTTCTGGCGGCCGCAGGCGCACAAGAAACCTGCCATGGTCGAGGCGATCGAGCCGCGGCAGTCGCTCAAGCGCCACAGCCGCAAATATGCCGAGGGCCAGCTCGACGAGAAGGGCAGCTTCTATTTCCGCGGCCCCGACAACGCGATGAACCTCCGCGCCCACAATCTGATGATTTTCGCCCAGATCGCCGAGGGCATCGACGACAAGACCTGGGAACACCATTTGCGCGCCGGCGACTATTCCGAATGGTTTCGCCACCAGATCAGGGACAAGGAACTGGCGCGCGAAACCGCCGAGGCGGAGAAAGACAAGGCGCTTTCGGCGCAGGAGAGCCGCAACCACGTCTTGGACGCGGTGCGCCGCCGCTATACCGCTCCCGCCACCGCGCCGAAGGAATAAATGCAAACTGCGCCCAACCGGTCCCAAGCCGGCTGAGTTGGAGAGATCAGACGATCAGATGATCGATCCTGACCGGCAGGTCGCGGATGCGCTTGCCGGTGGCGTGATAGACCGCGCTCGCGACCGCGGCTGCTGTCCCAACATTGCCGAGTTCGCCCAGTCCTTTGACGCCAGCCGGGTTCACCTCGTGATCGATCTCCGGCACGAGGATCACCTCGAGTTGCTTCACATCGGCGTTGACCGGCACCAGATAGTCCTGCAGGTCGCGATTGACGTAGCGCGCGTAACGCTTGTCGATTTCCGTCGCTTCGTGCAAGGCCTGGCCGATGCCCCAGATCATGCCGCCCATCAGCTGGCTGCGCGCGGTGCGCGTGTTCATGATGCGCCCGGCGGCAAAGGCGCCGACGATACGTGGCACGCGGATCTCGCACGTATGGCTGTTGATGCGCACTTCGACGAATTCCGCGCCAAAGGCGTATTTCACCGAATCTTTGTCCTGGTCGCCGCCATGGAATTCCGACTGCCCGGCATAGAGCTTCTTCAGGGCCTCAGGTGACGACCCCTTTGGCGCGAACTCGGCATATTCCTCGATCGCGCCGATCTGCATCGTCTTGAAGACGTCCGACAGCTTGGCCGACTTGCCGTTGTCCGCGACGATTTTCTCTTTCTCCATTTCGAGCTTGGCGTTGCCTGACCCGGCCAGCGGCCCGTCCTCGGCGACGGCCGCGGCGAAGAGCTTTGCGCGGACGGCATCGCAGGCTTTCAGCACCGCCGAGCAGACGCTTGCCGTCGAAATCGACCCGCCGGACACCGGCGCCGGCGGCAGGGCGCTGTCGCCCATTTCGACGCTGACCTTGTCAATTTCTATCCCGAGCCGTTCGGCTGCCATCTGGCCCGCCACGGTGCGCACGCCGGTGCCGATCTCATGCGAGCCGCATTGGACGCGAACCTCGCCGTCGGTGGTCAGGCGGACACGGGCGGCGCATGGCGCCGCCGCCGTCGGATAGATGGCCGTGGCGCAGCCCATGCCGACCAGCCAGTCGCCGTCACGCATCGAGCCGACCGCGGCCTCGCGCTTCGTCCAGCCGAAGGCCTTGGCGGCCTGGTCGTAGCATTTCAGCAGCGAGCGGCTGGAGAACGGCCTGCCGCCGATCGGCTCCTTTTGCGGCTCGTTGATGCGGCGGAACTCGATCGGGTCCATGCCGAGCGCCACCGCCATCTCGTCCATGGCATTTTCCAGCGCATAGACATAGGGCGTCTCGGGCGGCGAACGCATGTAGCCGGGCGTGTTGCGGTCGGCATGGACCAGCGAGACGTGCGTCAGCACCGAGCCGTAATTGTACATGCGGCCGGTGGCGGAGGTGCCGCCGACGACATAGGGATCGGGCCGCGAGGTCACTTCCCAGCCTTCGTGCGCGAAGGCGGTGATGCGGCCGTCCTTGTTGGCGCCGATGCGAATGCGATGCCGAGTCTCCGCCCTGTAGGTCTGCGTGCCGTACGCCTGCATGCGGCTGACGACGCAGCACACCGGCCGGCCGATCCGGCGGGCTGCCTCCGCCACTATCGCCGTGCGGGCCGTCATCGGCCCCTTGGAGCCGAAGGCGCCGCCGACATAGGGACTGACGATCCGCACATTGGCCGGGTCGATCTTCAACTGCCGGGCGAGCTCGGCCTTCCAGCCGGTGACGTTCTGGCTCGGCTCGTAGACCGTGAGTTGGTCGCCCTGCCAGACCGCCGTCGTCGAGAACAGCTCGATCGGATTGTGGTGCTGGGTCGGCGTCGAATATTTCTCGTCAATCCTCACGGCGGCTGCGGCATAGGCGGCGTCGAAGTCGCCGGCTTTGACGTCATCCTTGAACAGCGGGCTCTTGCCGGCAGCCGGCTCCATTTCCGTTCCATTGGAATCGAAGCCGGCGCTGGGCGTCTCTTCGGCATAATCGGCGCGGATCAGGGCTGCTGCTTCCTCGGCTGCCTCGAATGTTTCGGCTACCACCAGCGCGATGATCTGGCCGTCGTGGAAAATGGTCTTGTCATGCAGCGGAGCGATCGAACTTGCGCCGGTGTTGCCGAATTTCGGCCTGTCGATGCCATCCATGTCGCCGACGCTGACGATATCGAAAACGCCGGGCACCTTACGCGCCCTTTCGAGCCGGACGGCGGTGATGCTGCCCTTGGCGATGTTGCTGGTGGCGAGCGCGCCATAGGCGATATTTGCGGTTGGGAGGTCGGCCGAATAGCCGGCCTGTCCGGTGACCTTCAGGCGGGCATCGATCCGGGGAACGGGATTTCCCATGTTCTCTTTCGGCGCGGGAGCAGCTTGGTTCATCGGTCAGACCTTCATATCGCGCGTTTCGAGCAGTGCCCGCACAAGCGTGCGCTTGCCGAGCGGTATCTTGAACGCATTGTGTTCGCGCGGTTTCGCCTCGGCGAACGCGGCTTCGGCGGCAGCTTCGACCGCATCGTCGTCGAGTACCTTGCCGCTCAGCGCTGCTTCGGCCGCCCTGGCGCGCCATGGCACGGTCGCCACGCCGCCAAGCGCGATGCGCGCCTGGCTGACCGTGTCGCCGTCCATGTCCAGGGCCACGGCGGCCGAGGCGAGCGCGAACGCATAGGATTCGCGATCACGGATTTTCAGGTAGCGCGAGCGGCGGCTCCAGGCGCCGAGGGGCACCTCGATGGCCGTGATCACCTCGTCGGGGGCGAGATCGGTCTCGACATTGGGCGTATCTCCCGGCAGGCGATGCAACTTCGAAAATGCTATCTTGCGCATACCGCGCCTTGCCTCGACCTCGACCGTCGCGCCGAGCGCGATCAGCGCCTGAGCGAAGTCGCCGTGATAGGTGGCGATGCAGGCGTCGCTGGTGCCGAGGACCGCATGTTGCCGGTTGAAGCCTTCCATGGCCGCGCAGCCGGAGCCCGGCTCGCGCTTGTTGCACGGCCAGGAGGTCTCGCGAAAATACTCGCACCGCGTCCGTTGCAGCACATTGCCGGCCAGGCTCGCCATGTTGCGGATCTGACCGCTAGCGGCGAATTTCAGGCTTTCGGCAAGGACCGGGCAACGGCGCTTGATCTCGCCTGTGTCTGCTGCCTCGCCCATGCGGACCAGCGCGCCGAAACGGATACTGTCCTCACCGACCTCGATCTGCCGCAGGGCTCGATCACCGAGACCGTTGAGATCGACCAGCCGCTCGGGCTGTGCCACGCCAAGCTTCATGTAGTCGGCCAGATTGGTGCCGCCGGCGATGAATTGCGCATCGGCCTCGGTCGGCGGAACACTCTCGGCGGCAAAACGGGAAGCAATGGCGGCCGCCGCGGACACGCTGGCCGGTCTCTCGTAAACGAAGGGGCGCATCTCAGGCTTTCCTTGTTTCGTCCCGGGCCTGCACGACGGCCGCGACAATGTTGGGGTAGGCAGCACAGCGGCACAGATTGCCGCTCATATATTCGCGGATGCCGTCTTCGGAGCCGGCATGGCCTTCGTTGATGCAACCAATGGCGGACATGATCTGGCCGGGCGTGCAGTACCCGCATTGGAAGGCATCATTGTCGATGAAGGCCTGTTGCATCGGATGCAAATTGCCATCGGCGGAAGCGAGCCCTTCGACCGTGGTGATCTCGTGGCCCTGGTTCATGACGGCGAAGCTCAGGCACGACAGCACCCGCTTGCCGTCGACAAGAACGGTGCAGGCCCCGCATTGGCCGTGATCGCAGCCTTTCTTGGTGCCGGTCAGGCCGACATGGTCGCGCAGTGTGTCGAGGAGGCTGGTGCGATTGTCGAGGGCGAGATTGTAAGGCTGCTTGTTGATGCGCAGTGAGATCGCCGACAGATCGCGCGGCTCGGCCGAAGCGGCAGCTTGCGGCGCGGCGGCTTTTGCCGACGTGGCCATAAGCGGCCCTGCCGCAGCCGCCGAAACGGATCCGGTCATGAAACTGCGTCGGCTCAGGCTGGCAAGGGTGGTTTCGGACATGGCTGGCTCCCGACTGGCTGGGTCTCAAGCCGGCCGAACCAGTCATGGATAGCAAGGTTCCCCTGCCTCACGCGTCTGTGATCCTATGTTCATCCGAACCGTGCCGGGGAACTCTCGAGCCGGCTTGCCGTTCAAGCTGATCGGGCAGAAACCGACTTGGCGTCTGGAGCGAAATCATGAAATCACAGCTTGTTGCCGAAAGCGCCGGCCAAAGAACATTCGTCGTTGTGCTTGACCCCGGCGAAGAGGCGTTCGCGCAGCTGACGTCCTTTGCGGTCGACAACGGCATTGGCAGCGCATCGCTGACCGCGCTTGGCGCTTTCGAAAGCGCAACCGTCGGCTGGTTCGACCCCGGGGAAAAGACCTACCAGAAAATCCCCGTCCGGGAACAGTGCGAAGTGCTGAGCGCGATCGGCGATGTTGCCATCGGCGACGACGGCAGGCCCAGCCTGCACGTCCACGCCGTGCTTGGACTGAGCGACGGCAGCACAAGGGGCGGCCATCTGCTGGACGCCATCGTTCGCCCGACGCTCGAGGTCACATTGGTAGAAACACCTGGCCATCTGCGCCGCAGGCACCGTCCCGAACTCGGGGTCGCCTTGATTGATTTGGAGGCGTGAGCCGATCACTTCCTCGATTTAACTGCGGCGGTCTCGGGTGCGCCTTCCCAGCCGAAGACGCTGCGGCCGCCGAGCAGATGCGATTGGTCGAACTCCCCGGCGACGATTTCCTTCAGGCTCGGCCCGGTGGCATAGCGCTCGACCTGCCGCGACTGGTCGTCCAGCCGCCGCAAGGCGCCGATCTCTTCGTCACGGCCGAGCCTGGCCTTGTGGACAGCCGACTTCAGCACGCCGATCGTCTCGTCATAGACCTTCAGCGGCACAGGGAACGGGTGCCTGTCCTTGCCGCCATGCGCCAGCGAGAAGCGTCCTGGATCGGAAAAGCGGCACGGCGCGCCATGCACGACTTCGGCGACCAACGCCAGCGCCCGCACCGTGCGCGCGCCGACATTGGGCACCAGGAGAAGCTCGGCGAAATCCGTCGGACCGCGCTCAGCCGCAGCCGCGATATTGCCGTGCAGGCGGCGCATGACGACATCGCTTTCGCGCACATCGTGATGCGCCGGCATGACCAGATGCGGCAACAGCGGTTGCGCCGGCTCCGGCGCCGGAGCCGAACCTCGTTCCAAAGCGGCGAGCTCCCTTACGATGCGATCCGGTCCAAGGTCGTGCAGAAGGTCCAGTTGTCCCTTGCGCGACGCACCGGCGCGGCGGTCGGTCAGGTTGACGATCTCGCCCTGGTTGGCACCTTCGATGGCGGCATGCGGCTGGTCGACAAAGCTCTTCAGGCCTTCGGACAGCCAGTGATAGCGGCGCGCCACCTTGCTGTCGCCGTTCATGCCTTGCTGCACCACCACCCAGTTGCCGTCATCGGTGACGATGAAGCCGTGCAGATAGAGATCGAAACCGTCCTGGACCGCGGCGCTGTCCACCTTGGCGACAAGCCGGCTGGCAGTCGCCAGGCCTTCTCCGTCGAGGCCGACACGCTCGCCGATCAAGGCAAGCTCGTGCGGGGTTTTGCGCGAATGCGCGCCGCGACCGCCGCAAACGTGAATGCCGAGCTCGCCGGAAAGCGGCGACAGGCCGCGCTTCAAGGCACCGACGACGCTGGTGGTGATGCCGGAGGAATGCCAGTCCATCCCCATCACGGCGCCAAAGGACTGAAACCAGAACGGATGCGCCAGCCGGCGCAGCAATTCATCGCGGCCGTAGTGGTGGATGATCGCCTCGCACATGACCGCGCCAAGACGCGTCATGCGGTCGCCGAGCCATTTCGGCACGCGCCCGCCGTGAAGTGGAAGATCAGCACTTCCCGATCGTTGTGCCACGTTCTTTTGCTTGCTCCTGAGTCCTGCTCGACAGATAGGTAGCGGAAGCGGAGTAGAGAAGCGATGACCTGCTTCAGGCCACGATCGTTGCACACCGCTACCGGGCAGGTTCGCTGAGGAGATCAAACTTTTGGATCTCGCAATGCTCGCCCACCGATGCCAGCAGATCCATTGGCGCTGCCCCAGTGTCCGGCCGTCTCCAACTGATCTCGAACGAGAATACAGGGTCTTTGAGATCTGGGCGCCTCTCTATTGCGACGAGGCGTGCCCGGTAGCCAAGCGGCCCAATGATCGTATCGAGTTCCTGTCGAGCTGCGGCCTTCCAGGTCAACGCCAACTGAGCATGATGTTCGCGCGACATTCGAAGGTCGACCCATTTCAGGACGAGCAAGGTGGCCAGCGTCAGCGCCGTGCCGGCCGCGCCCAAGCCGTATTGGCCACCACCGAAAGCCAATCCGATCGCCGTCATCACCCACAATGTTGCCGCCGTGGTGACACCGCTGACAAGACTGCCGCGGCGAAGAATGGCGCCGCCGCCGATAAAGCCGACACCGGTCAACACGCCCAGCGGAAAGCGCAAGACGTCCATCGATGCAAACGAATCGGGATGCTTGCCAACGGTCTCCAGCAGAATGCTGGCCTGGATCATTGCGATGGCGGCGGCCAGCCCGACCAGCACCGTTGTGCGTAACCCCGCCGCGTGCCCGCGTGCCTCCCGGTTGAGCCCTATCAACAGGCCGGCGAGCGCGGTCAGAAGCAACCGTGCCGCGATGTCTTGCCAAACCGGAACAACGAGCAGCATCGCGGTCACCCGTCAGGCGAAGCCGCTGTTGGCCCTGGTCTGTTCGACATTGTTGTCGCAGCCGGCCGGATCAGGGTCGAGGTCAAAGCGAGTAAGGGCAAGAGCGTCTTCATCGCAAATTCCTTTCGTCGCGATAGGCAACAAACGATGCGCTTAGATTTTGGTTGCGCAGCCGGCGATTCATCTCGGCGACGAGGCAGCGGCGGAACAAAACCTTCGACCCGCGGGTTGGTGGGTTCACGCCAACGAAGGATTTTCAATCATGGTCCGCTTGCTGGTTGCCGGAGCTGTCGCTTACCTGGCCTATCGCATCACCAAGGAGATCGGCGGGTCCGACGAGGTCGATCCACTGTCGCCTTCGCCGGCACCGAACGGCCGCAAGATGCCGAAACGGCAAAGCGAGGCGCAGGGGAACGGGCCGCTGCGGTAGCGAATGCCTTAGCGGCGGCATGGACCAGCCATGACCATTTTTCCGTTGCCGCTCGACCTTCGTCCTATGGAAGCCAAAGCCGCCGACGCTATCCCCGACGATGACGGGCTTTGGCAGTACGAACCGAAATGGGACGGGTTTCGCTGCCTGGTGTTCAAGGATGACGATGCCGTCGATCTTCGCGCAAAATCCGGCAAGCCGCTTGGCCGCTATTTTCCCGAACTGATCTCAGTGCTGCGCGATGTGAAGTCGCGACAGTTTGTTGCCGACGGCGAGATCGTCATCGAGGTCGACGGCTCGTCTTCGTTCGAGGCCCTGCAAATGCGCCTTCATCCCGCCGAAAGCAGGATCCGCAAGTTGAGTTTGGAGACGCCTGCCATGCTGGTCCTGTTCGACATGCTGGCCGAGCCCGGTGGCAGGGTCATCATCGAAGAACCCCTCACCGCCAGGAGACGGGCGATCGAAGCCTTTGTCGCGTCGGCGGGACGGCCCGAACTGCGCCTGTCCAAATGCACACACGATGCCGCTGCCGCTGAGCGCTGGCTGCAGGACGCCGGCCATGGCTCGACCGACGGTATCGTTGCAAAACTGATGGCCGAGCCATACCGGCCTGGCGAGCGCGTCATGATCAAGGTCAAGCGGCTGCGCACCGCAGATTGCGTGGTCGGCGGCTTTCGCTATCTCGCCGGCAGCAACGAAGTCGGATCCCTGCTGCTTGGCCTCTACAACAACGAAGGCAGGCTGGACCATGTCGGGTTCACCTCGACTATCGGCAAGGACGACAGAGCCGCGCTGACCAGACGGCTGGAAAAGCTGCGGGCCAAACCGGGTTTCACCGGCAAGGCGCCGGGCGGACCAAGCCGCTGGAGCACGGAGCGCAGCGGACAATGGGAGCCCATAAAGCCTGAACTGGTGGTGGAGGTTCGTTTCGACCATGTGACAGGCGATCGGTTCCGGCACGGAACCAAGCTGTTGCGCTGGCGGCCGGACAAGGAGCCCCGGCAATGCACGTTCGAGCAGATCGAGTAACGCCACCCCGAGGCAACGCTTCAAGGCTCTTGCTGCCCCGTTCTGTCGTCCACGACGGAACCAATGCAGAATTCACTGGTTCGCCGCGCTAGCCGAGCCTCGGCTATCCATTGCCGAGGCTCGGAACGGTCTGGAGATTATGCGGCTTCTTGCATAGCCCGTTCGTTAACGCCGCTCTCGCCGAGCTTGGAAAGCGCCTCGTCGGTCGCGACCTCTTCCTTGAGCGTTGCCCTGAGAAGCTCGACAACGTCGCTCTTGCCGAATTCTTCCGCCCATGCAATCAGCGTACCGTAGCGAGCGATCTCGTAGTGCTCGACGGCCTGCGCCGCGCCGACAAGCCCGGCGTCGAGGGCGGGAGCACCGTTATACTCCTCGAGCACTTCCGAGCCTTCCTCGAGGATGCCGTCGATCGCCGGACAAGTCTTGCCGCGCGCCGGCTTGCCCATTATCTCGAAGACCTGTTCGAGTCGGTCGACTTGGGCTTCGGTTTCCATACGGTGCTTCTCGAACGCGGCTGTCACTTCTTCCGACTCCGCACCCTTGGCCATTTTCGGCAGCGCTTTCAGTATCTTCTTCTCAGCGTAGTAGAGGTCTTTGAGCCCGTCGAGGAACAGGTCCTCAAGGCCCTTGCTTGCCGTCTTCGCGGCTTTTTTCGTAGTCGCCATGATCCTCTCCCGAATGGTTGGTGGCCGCCTCGCAAATTGGAGGCGTCCGATAACCCTCCGATGGGAAACAAGTTCCCTGACGGATCAGGAGCTTTGAAAATTTTTCCGACGGCGCTTGCGTGGTATCGCGAGGGGCCTCGACCTGCGGCAGCAACAGGCGCGGAGAGCACAGTCAGCGCTCGCCGATATGTCCGACCAGGCGGATATATTCGGCCTCGGCCAGGCCATAGCCGCCATCCGCCAGCGCAATGAGCCCATCGCGGTCGCGGATGATGATTTCGCCGCGGCGGGACCGGATGAGCCCTCGCCCCTCAAGCAGCTGGAGCGCGACCGTGACACCCGGCCGCCTTACGCCAAGCATGATCGACAGGAATTCGTGAGTGATCGTCAGCCGGTCGCCAGCCACCCGATCGTCACACATGAGCAGCCAGCGCGCCAGCCGGTCTTCAAGCTTCGATCGCGCGTTGACCAGCGCGGTGTAGCCGGTCTGGACATGCAGATATTGCACATAGCGTAACAAAAACAGCCGCAGTGTCGGGCTTTGCGTCAGCGCTGCCTTGAATGGCTCGGCGTCTATCCTGGCGGCTTCTCCCGCCAGTTGAACATAGCATTCATGGACCGTGTGGTCGTCGCCCATCACCAGGGCGGAACCGGTCATACCTTCCAACCCGATAAGGCCGACTTCCGCATCGCTGCCGTTCGGCATTTTCGCAACCACTGAACCAATACCATCCTCGAGGAAATAGATGGCCTTAATCGGCGATCCCGATACTTCGAGCGATTCCCGCAACTCCAGCGAACAGCGCTCAATGTGCGGCTCGAGCAACGCAAAATCGTCGGCGCTCATCCGGCGCAGCAGCTTGTTTTTATATGATTTTTGAGTCGGAATTGCAGGATCAGACATGGCTCGGCCCAAAACAGGGCAAGAGCATTTTGATCTCCCAGCCGTCCGCGCCCGGTATAACGTTCAGACGATGTTTCTTATATAAGGGTTGGAAGGTATGGAGCCTACTAATAAATAAATGAAACGATGCACGGCAGTTTTCTCCTGCCGCCTGCCTACGAAAACATCCGACTGAACGTTAGAGTTGGAAACGTACCAAAGGCTGTTTGGTACGAATAGACAATCGAGAATGTCTGGTACAAAAGAGCCCGTCGCTAGAGGCAACGGGCTCCTCTCGGGCGTCGTGGGCTACGCCCGCTGATCCAAATGAGGGTGGCTTGGATCACTGCAATAATGCAGGTGAAAGACAGTTGTTCCCGATCTGTCCGCTCGGTAATTTCCGTACATTGAGTTTGGCAGAAAGCGGCGCTAATTGAATCGAAATCGTCCACACAGAGATGGCGAGTGGACGCTTGAAAGACGCTTCGCGCTTTCGCCCTTTTTCAGGGAGGATGGCATGTCGATGCAAGGTGCAGCAACTCCAGCCGAACTGAGCGTGCTGAGAAAAGCGCTCGACGACTGCTGCCGCGAGTTGGGTGTTGCGGACGACAGTCCGGTCCGTGAGCGGTTGGCCGCTCGTATCATGTTGCTGTTCAACGAGGGCGTGCTTCGTGCCGATTTAAAAGCGGCACTGGCTCCCGATCGCCAACACTAAGCTGCTGCTATGGTGGGGTCCTTGGTGCCGAAGGGGTCGGCACCGGGTCCCCGTTTTAGCCAGAAATCCTGGAAAATCTTATCTTTTCACGACAAAACGCCCACCGCTTAGTTGCCGAGCGGCAGGCGTTTTTCTCGTGAGCGTGACGCTAAATGCGTCCAAGCACGACCAGGATGATGACGATGAGCAGCACCAGGCCGAGGCCGCCGCCGCCGTAATAGCCGGTGCCGTAGAACGGTCCGCCGCCCAAGCCGCTGAAGCCGCCAAGCAAGGCAAGGACCAAGATGATGATGAGAATGGTTCCAAGGCCCATGATGTCTGCTCTCCTTGTTTGCGCTGCCGCCATTCGCATCAGCGCGTTCACATTGTACAAAGGTATGAACTCGCAAAGAGCATTCCTGTTCCGGCGCGACAGCAAGGCGCACGCACATACAGCGAGGAAAATGCCGAGCTGTGCAATGGCGCGCCGGCCGCCTTGAACACCCGAGAACATGCTGAATTCATAGGAAATTTGTCGGAACCTTCGCGCGCCCGAACGGTTGTTTTCGTAGTCGCAACGCGCGACGACCCTCGTAAAAGGAGAAGCATCATGCTCACGAAAATTCTCGCAGCTTCGGCGCTTACGATCGGTCTGGCCACGTCAGCGATGGCGCAGAACGCCGGCGACCCCTCCGGAGCCGCTGCCGACGGCAGCGGGCGGACAGTCGTAGTCCCGGATAACGGCGTCCCTGACACCGGCACGGATTCGACTATCACCAACAGCATTCGCGATTTCTCAACGACGAATTCGAATGCCGACCGGAATTGCCCGCCGAGCCCGCAGGGGGCTCAACCCGATGCGACCGGCAAGGCTCCGGGCACGATGGCGCCGACGGTGAACGATAACCACTGCGGCAAATAAGCGCCCGTTGATCATAGCCTGACGAGGCTGCGGAGCGTACGCTCCGCGGCCCGTTGGTTTGCGATGAAATCGGCCGTCTAACGGCAGCGGTGGTCGAAGCTGACTGCGATCTCCCGACCGTCCAGCGCCCGAACGATGAAGCCAACCAGTTCTTCGTCGGTTTGCCGGAAGGAGGGAAAGCGTTGGCGCAAATCGGCTATGACGACAGTGGTCGAGAGAATGTCGCCGGAATGATAGTCGGCCATGACGGTATGGACGGCAGTGTCGGTATCAATACCGATTCCAAGCGGCGACTTGATCTGCCCCACGGAAGCCTCCACCCATCTCTCCCAGCCGACGATAGCAAGACTGCGGCAAAACGAAAGAGCTTGTACGATTCCGTACGATCTCGCAGGTTCCGTTGCACTTTTCAGGACCCACCCGGCGTCCTTTGCCTTGCGCGTTTCCAAATCATTTGTTTGGCGTGGGGGGGGGGGGGGGGGCGCCCCCCCGCCCCCCAAACACCCGCCAAGGAGGGAAGGCGCGCAGGGCGGGAGGCAGCACAACGCGCGACTGCC
>NZ_JAMYUP010000011.1:0-172403 GCF_040323155.1 Mesorhizobium sp. M0060 | reverse complement strand
CGAGCTGGAAGACCCCTACGTCCTCATCCACGAAAAGAAGCTCGGCAATCTGCAGGCGCTGCTGCCCATCCTCGAAGCCGTGGTGCAAAGCGGCAGGCCGCTGTTGATCATCTCCGAGGACGTCGAGGGCGAAGCGCTGGCGACGCTGGTCGTCAACAAGCTGCGCGGCGGCCTCAAGGTCGCGGCCGTCAAGGCGCCTGGCTTCGGTGACCGCCGCAAGGCGATGCTGGAAGACATCGCCGTGCTCACCGCTGGACAGATGATTTCCGAGGATCTCGGCATCAAGCTGGAGAACATCACCATAGACATGCTCGGCCGCGCCAAGCGCGTGCTGATCGAGAAGGACACCACCACGATCATCGACGGCGCCGGCGAGAAGACCACCATCCAGGCGCGCGTCCAGCAGATC
Organism: Mesorhizobium sp. M0060; assembly: GCF_040323155.1. Taxonomy (NCBI): domain Bacteria; kingdom Pseudomonadati; phylum Pseudomonadota; class Alphaproteobacteria; order Hyphomicrobiales; family Phyllobacteriaceae; genus Mesorhizobium; species Mesorhizobium sp. M0060. The sequence continues at coordinate 171,994 of NZ_JAMYUP010000011.1, read as the reverse complement.
AAGGGGCAGATCGAGGAAACCACTTCCGACTATGACAAGGAGAAGCTGCAGGAACGTCTCGCCAAGCTGGCGGGCGGCGTTGCCGTCATCCGCGTAGGCGGCGCCACCGAATCCGAGGTTAAGGAAAAGAAGGACCGCATCGACGATGCGCTGAACGCCACGCGCGCGGCCGTCGAAGAAGGCATCGTTCCGGGCGGCGGCGTCGCGTTGCTGCGCGCCAAGGCTGTGCTGAACGGGCTGACCGGAGCCAATGCCGATGTGACGGCGGGCATTTCGATCGTGTCGAGAGCGCTCGAAGCGCCGATCCGGCAGATCGCCGAGAATTCCGGCGTCGAAGGTTCGATCGTCGTCGGCAAGCTCGCCGACAGCAAGGACCACAATCAGGGCTTTGATGCCCAGAACGAGGTCTATGTCGACATGATCAAGGCCGGCATCGTCGACCCGGCGAAGGTGGTGCGGACGGCGCTGCAGGACGCGGGCTCCATTGCGGCGCTCCTGATCACTGCGGAAGCCATGATCACCGACATTCCGGCCAAGGAAGCCGCTGCTTCGACCGGCGGCATGGGCTATTGACCAGCCGCTGCCGGAAACAGGCCTGAAAGACAGCCGCCGGGGTATCTTCCCCGGCGCGCACCATCGGCAAGGAGATCGATCCATGATCGCATTCGTCCCGAAGCCAAATGCAGCGGCGAAGACCAAAGTGGCCGAGGAAAGCCGCTTCGATCGCATTCGCAGGCTTGCCGACAAGCACAGGAAAGCCGACGCCGGCACGATAGGCCGCGACCCGAAAAAGATCGCGGACAAGCGTCCCATGTGACGACTGCCATTCCCCGGCACCCCCGCGCAAGCGCGGCACCAGGCCCTTATCGCGTCTCGCCGCTGATCAGCGCGGCATGGTCCTTGATGACGGTAGCAACGAAGCGGATGACGGCGCGCACCGGCGCCTCCGCCCCGATTTCCCGGCGATAGACGAGCGACACCGGATGACTGCCGAGAATGTCGGGGGCGAGGCGCACCATCCGCGGTTCGGCTTCGGCCAACATGCAGGGCATTACTGCCAGACCGGCGCCGCTCAGGGCCGCCGCCAGCATTTCCGTCATTTCGGCAACACGAAAGACAATTGTCGCGCCGGCGCCGTGCGCCTCCACCCACTTGGCGCCGGGGACGCCGGCAAGGCTTGCGTGAAATCCAATGATCTCGTGTCCGGCCAGCTGGCGAGGATCGATGGGCATTGGGTGACGGTCGAGGTAGCGCTGGGACGCATAAATTGACCAGCCCGCAACGCAAAGCTTCTGCGCGATCAAATCGTCGTCGGCAACGGTGCCGATCCTGACCGCAAGGTCGGCCTCACCGTGCTGCAAGTCCACCGGCCTGCTGCCGCTCGTCAGTTCCAGGTTGATGTCTGGATGGGCCTTATGGAACGCCGCCATACGCTCGGCAAAAAGAGGGCTGAGACCCGACGGCAGTGCGAGCCGAACGCTATTCTTGCCCGAACGCACAAGGACCGTCAGTGCTTGCATGGTACGTTCAAGGTCATCGCCGAGCGGCAGCAATGTCTGGCCAAGCGGCGTGACCTCAATGCCATGCCGCCTTCGCACGACAAGCGACACCCCGAGCGCCTCTTCAAGAGCAGCCAGGCGCCGGCTGATCGTCGTGTGACGCACGCCCAATGCACGCGCTGCTCCCGACAACGTTCCCGCGCGGGCGGCAGCGAGAAAGTAGCGCAAATCGTTCCAGTCCGGTTCGCCTGTCTTGATCACGAACCTATTCTAGATCAATTCCCCGCCGCACGCCTGTGCAGTTTTGCACAAGCGTGCTCGGAAATTGCAAATCGCCTGAACGTGTCGTCCGCGCGAGAATAGGCCTGATCCAATTCAGGGAAGCGATCGATGGACATCGAAGGTTTGCGAACGATGGTGGCGCGGCACGCGACGTCGGCCAATGCGCTTGTGGCGCTCGGGTTGGCGATGGAGGCGCGTATTTCCCGCACGCCACTCGATGGCAGTGCCGCCCAGCGCACAGAAGCCGTGCTCGGCGAACTCGGCGCCTCCGACGTCGTGGCAAGTGCGAGCGTCATCGAACTTGCGCCGGTGCTGGCCAGCATCCGGGTCGACCTGCTGTCCGGCGGCAAGCTGCTGTCGGAATCCTCCGAAAGCGCCGAGGCTCTGGAAGCTGGTTTACGGCAGGCCCTCGGCGACGTTTCATCTGGCTTCCCGGCGCTGATGAAGCGGCTGATCGCGCCACAACTTGCCGGTTTGCCGGAGAGGCTCGCCGCATCGGGCGCAGCCTTCCTGGATATTGGCGTCGGCGTCGGCGCGCTGTCGGTGTCGATGCTTCGGCAATGGCCCGGCCTGAAGGCGGTCGGTGTCGATCCCCTGCCTGAAGCCATCGCGCAGGCCGCCGCCAACGTCAGGGCGGCCGGGCTCGAACATCGCATCGAACTGCGCACCGGCCTGGGGCAGGATATCGCGGACAAGAACGCGTTCGACCTGGTCTTCGTGCCAAGCGCCTTCATCCCCGAGCCAGATGTCAGGGTCATCGTCAAGCGCAGCCATGCCGCGTTGCGGCCCGGCGGGTGGCTGCTGCTGGCAATGGTCAATCCCGGACCGGATGCACTGGGAGAGGCCCTCGCCCGCTTTCGCACCACAATGTGGGGTGGGACGGTGTTCGAACAAGGCGCGGCCCAGGATCTGGTCGACCAGTGCGGCTATGCCGATAGCCGGTTGCTGCCCGGCCCGACCGGGGCGCCTGTCGCCTTCGTCGCCGGGCGCAAGCCGGGCTAACGGTTTCCAGGGAGGCGGACGATGAAACTGCTGATCTTCGGCGCCTCGGGTGCGACCGGTCGTGTGCTTGTCTCGGCGGCCCTGGCGAAGGGCCATGCTGTGACCGCCTTCGTCCGCACGCCGGGCAAGCTTGCCATCAGCCACGAAAATCTGAAGGTGATCGTCGGAAATGTCGCCGATCGACAGGCGGTCGAACGTGCAGTTGCAGGGCATGATGCGGTTTTCAGCTGTCTCGGGGTCGGCGTGCCGCTGAAACGCGACCCGGCCGTGGTCGCCGGCATCGGCTTCATCGTCGCGGCCATGCCGCAGGCCGGCCCTGAACGGCTCATCTATCTTTCATTCCTTGGGGTTCGCGACAGCCGGCGGCAACTGGGGCCGCTACTTGGCGGCGTCATCGTACCGTTGGTTCTGCGCCATGAGGTGGCGGACCATGAGGCGAAGGAAAGGCTCATCGTCCAATCCAGTCTCGACTGGACCATCGTGCGGCCACCCAAGCTGAGCAATGGAGCGGCAACCGGTGAATTCCGCCACGGCAATAGCATCCGGTCGGCGTCGCTGCTGCCGACGCTGGCGCGTGCCGACGTCGCGGCCTTCATGCTCGGCCAGCTCAACGACACCACCTACTCGCGCAGGGCAGTCAGCATCCTTCGCTGACGCTCACAACACCGGTGCTGCCCGCCCTGCTCGGTGCGCCGCGCTATGAATTCATCGAGGATGCCGGCGGTGGCGGCGGCCCAAGCCAGCGCAATGACGTAGACGTGCTTATCCTGCGGCCGCGCGTGCCCGCCGCCGACCCTGGGCCTTTTCATCAGCTGCCAGATGGTAAGGCCGGATAAGCACCTCTGCCGGAATGTGCCAATTCTTGTTGATCAGGTGCACCATGTCCATTGTCAACAAGCGCTTCCGGTTCAGGATTTCCGAGGCTCTGGAAGCGGAGCCAACAACCTCGGCAGGGCCGCCTGTTTGAGACCCGCCATTTCCATATGATCGCGAATGGCCGCGACAGGGTCCGGCGCCTCGATCGGATAGTGCCTGGCCTCGTAGGCCTCGATGAGATCGGTCAGCACGTCAAAACGATCGCCGTCGGGCGAGCCGACCTCGGGCTCGCTCTCGAAGTATCTGGTGATCTCGGCGATGGCCCAGTCGTAGTCATCTTCGGTTCTAAGAGGACGAATATTTTCCATCACACTGTCTCCGCATCGATCCTGTCGTATTCGGCATGGGTGCCGACGAATTTGATCAGCACCCGCTTGTAGGTATAGCTGACGTGAACGATGACCCGGTATTTGTTGCCGGCGATGTCGAAAATCGCGCGATTGTCGCTGACGAAGTCCACGTTCGCACCAAACTGGGTCTTGACGTCGGCGGGTGTCTTCCACTCGACCTTGGCGACCACCTGATACCAAGCCGTCAGCGACCCTTCAACTGCGGGTGCCTGGACCAGAAGTCGACAAGGGTCTTCTTGCTGACGATCTGCACGGCCGTACACAGCAAATTCCCAAAATGGGAACAAGAGGCAATTTCCCAAAAAGGGAAGCTCTATGCCGCTATCAACTTGAGCGCCTTGAGGACGCAACGTCGGACGAAGGATCGCCGAGCAACGCTCGGCACCACGCCCCGCCCCTCCATCCGGATTGTTCGGCCCGGTCGAGTTGCCTCACGACACCGGTGCTGCCCCGCCCTGCTCGGTACGGCGGGCGATGATTTCGTCGAGGATGCCTGACGTGGCGGTGGCGGAAGCCGGCGGCCGGAAGTCGGCCAGCAGCCGTTTCCAGATGCCGGTGGCACGCTCGGTCGCGGTCTTTGAGCCGGCCTGTGTCCAATTGCCGAAATTCGACCAGTCGGCCACCAGCGGCTCGTAGAAAGCGGTGCGGTAGCGCGCCATGGTGTGTCCGGCCGAGAAGAAATGACCGCCCGGCTGCACCTCCGCAATGGCGTCGAAGCCGATCGCATCCTCGTCGCCCGGGGTTGCCGCGCAGAGTTCCGCGACAGTCTGCAGCGCCTCGACATCGGTGATCAGCTTCTCGAAGGACACGCTCAACCCGCCTTCGAGCCAGCCCGCGGCATGGATGCACACCGTAGCGCCCGCAAGCACTGTGCCCCACAGCGCAAACTGCGTCTCGTGCGCTGCCTGCGCATCGGAAACGTTGGCGGCGCTGCCGCCGCCGGACCGCCATGGCAGGCCGATGAAGCGCGCAAGCTGGCCGGCGCCGAGCGTCGCCTTGACGTGCTCGGGCGTGCCGAAGGCCGGCGCCCCGGATTTCATGTCGACATTGGATGAGAACGAGCCGTAGACGACCGGCGCACCCGGCCGCACGATCTGCGCCAGCGCCAGCCCGGCCAGTGCCTCGGCATGCTGCAGCGTCAGCGCGCCGGCGACGGTGATCGGCGCCATGGCGCCGGCCAGGCAAAACGGCGTGATGATCAGCACCTGGCCGGCCCTGGCAAAGTCGATGATGCCTTGCGCCATCGGAATGTCGAGCTGGCGCGGCGAATTGGTGTTGATGACGGTGTAGCAATAAGCGCCCGAACGGAACTCATCCTCGGACAGGCCGCGCGCCAGCCGCAGCATCTCGAAGCCGTCCTCGACCTGCGGCGTGCCGCGCGCGAAGATGAACGGGAACTTGTCGGACAGCGTCAGCTGCGCGCGATTGACCGCATAGTGGCGGAAGCGATTGTCGATGTCCTGCGGTTCGATACACGGCCCTAGCATGTGCAGCACGTCGAAATGCTGCACCAGCCGGATGAGATCCTCGAACGCGGCAAGCGTTCCCGGCCGCCGGCCGCGTTCGAGATCGGTGACGTTGGGCGCACCCGAGCCAGCCAGGAAGGTGAGCGAGCCGAGCTCCAGCGTCAGGTCGCGGACACGGTCGCCGCCATGCGCCCGGATCGATTTCGGCGCCGAGGCGAGTGCCGCCGCGACGATGTCGCGGCCGATACGCACCATCTGGCTGTCCTCGTCGACCAAGGCGCCGGCGCGGGCAAGAATGGTGCGTGCCTCGGGCAGCAGCACCTTGATGCCGAGGTCTTCCAGCACGCGCAGTGCCGTGTCGTGGATCGCGGCGACCTGGTCGGCCGAAAAGACCGGCTGCGGCAGGAACGGGTTCTTCAGCGAGCGATAATCCGGCCGCCGGCTGCTCTCGCTGCCGGCCTCGCCGGCTCGTCCGCGCCGGCGTTCGCGCCTGATTTCACGTGCGGCGTCATCGACCATGGCCAATCCTCCTCATTGCCGCATCGCCTTGCCCAGGGGATCGTAGGGTGAAGCGGGGATGATCCGCGCCGGCCGCTCGGCGCCGACGATGTGCACCGACAAGGCCGTGCCTTCACGGGCAAAATCGCGCTCGACAAGCGCCAGCGCCAGGCTCTTGCCAACCGTGTAGCCATAGCCGCCGGAGGTGACGAAGCCAATGCGCCGGCCATTATGCCAGACCGGCTCGAAGCCGCTGGCGTCGGCATCGACGGCGTCGACTTCAAGTGTCACGAGGCATCGTTCTCGGCGGGCGCCATTGCGCTCCTTCAGCACCGCCTCGCGGCCGATGAAGTCGCCTTTGGCGACGGCGACGAAGCGATCGAGGCCGGTCTGGCCCGGCGTATAGCCTTGTGTGAATTCGCGCGACCAGATGCCAAAGCTCTTTTCCAGCCTGAGCGTATTCAGCGCGTAGAAGCCGATTTCGGCAAGGCCGAGATCCTCGCCGGCGGCAAGCAGCGTTTCGCGCAGGCCGGCATGCATGGCAAAGGGGCAATTGATCTCGAAGCCGAGCTCGCCGGCGATCGACAGCCGCGCCACCTGCGCCCGCACCATGCCGATGTCGAACTCGCCGCAAGCCATGAACGGCAGCGCGCTTGCCGAGACGTCCTGATGCGTCGTGCGCGCCACGATGGTCCTGGCATTCGGCCCGGTGACGAGGAACCCGGCCATCGCATCGGAGAGGTCGGTGACGAGAACACCGTCCGCCGTATGAGCCTCGAACCAGCGCATATGGAATTCGCGCAGATAGTAGGAGCCCATGAGCCAGAACTTGCCGTCGCCCCAGTTGAAGACGGTGAGATCGCCCTTCAGACGGCCGTCATCGCCCAGCATCGGCGCGAGCTTCGCCTGCCCGGGTTTCGGCAGTTTTGAGGCCAGCAGCCGGTCGAGCCAGGCTTCCGCGCCCGGACCGGATACGGCATAACGCGAAAAGGCCGAGGTATCGACGAGACCGGCAGCACGCCTGACCTGTAACGCCTCGTCGCCGACAATATCGAAGGCGTTGGAGCGTTTCAGCGTGGTGTTTTCGCGAAAGCCCATCGGTGCGAAATAGGCGGGGATTTCCAGCCCCCAGGAAGATGTCCATTCGGCTCCCGCCGCCGTCATGCCGTCATAGGCGCCGGGGCGTTTCAGCGGCCTTCCGGCAGGAAGGCGCTCGTTGGGAAAGGTCATGACGAAGCGGCGCGCATAAAACTGGTGCGTCGTCTGCCTGAGATATTCGCGGTTTGCCGCAAACGCTCCATAGCGGGCGATGTCCATGCCGAAGATGTCGGCTTGCGGTTCGCCATGGATCATCCACTCGGCCAGCGATTTGCCGACGCCGCCACCCTGGCTGAAGCCGGCCATGACGCCGCAGGCGACCCAGTAGTTCTTGAGGCCGCGCACCGGGCCGACGATCGGGTTGCCGTCCGGGGTGAAGGTGAAGGCGCCATTGACCCATTTGCGAATGCCGGCCGTGGCCAGGCAGGGAAAGCGCTCATAGGCCTTGGAGAGTTCGGGGCTGATACGGTCGATGTTTTCCGGGATCAGCTCGATGCCGTAGTCCCACGGCGCGCCGTCCATGTTCCAGTGCTTCGGATCCTGTTCGTAGATGCCGAGCAGGACCCCATTGCGTTCTTGTCGCAGATAGGAAAAGCCTTCGAGGTCAACGACAATGCCGATCTCTCTGTCGAGCGCCGCGACCTCGGGGATGTCCTCGGTGACGAAGTAATGGTGCTCCATCGGCGTTACCGGCAGGTCGACGCCGGCCATGCGACCGAGCTGCTTTGCCCAGAGACCACCGGCATTGACGACATGCTCGGCAACGATCGTCCCCTGCTCGGTGAGGACGTCCCAGCTGCCGTCGGCACGCGGCTTCAGGTCGAGAACGCGGTTGCGCAGAATGACATCGGCGCCGCGTTTCTTCGCAGCACCGGCATAGGCATGCGTCGTTCCGTAAGGGTCGAGATGGCCTTCGTTGGAATCGTAGAGGCCGCCAAGGACACCGCTCACGTCGACGATCGGACAGATCGCCTTGATTTCTTCCGGCGTCACCAGCCGCGCCGTTTCGATGCCGACCGACTGGAACACCGCCCAGGCCGATTTCAGCCATTCCCAACGGGAAGGATCACTGGCGATGTTGACGCCGCCGGTCATGTGCAGGCCGACATCCTGGCCAGATTCAGCCTCTATCTCGCGATAGAGCTTGATGGTGTAGTCCTGCAGCGCCGCGACATTGGGATCGGCGTTGAGCGCATGGAAGCCGGCCGCTGCGTGCCAGGTCGAACCGGCGGTCAGTTCGGCACGTTCGATCAGTGCAATGTCGGTCCAGCCGAAGCGCGCCAGATGATAGAGCACCGACGCCCCAACCACGCCTCCCCCGATGACGACTGCGCGGCAATGCGACTTCACGGCCATCCCCCTGAGCTTGTTGGAGACGGTCACCATATACGTACTGTACATGTGTGTCTAGAGTGTAGACATAGCTGTCCACACGCCTTGCACGGAGCTGACGCGCATGCCTATTGTGCGCCCATGATCATGATTGCTCCGCACGACGAGCCAGCGCCCGGCAACATCAAGGTGACGCGCTGGGACTGGATCAATCTTGCCCTCCAGACGCTCATTTCGGACGGCGTCGAAAGCGTGCGCGTTTTGCCGCTCGGCCAGAAGCTCGGCGTCTCGCGCTCGAGCTTCTACTGGTATTTCCAGAGCCGTCAGGACCTGCTCGACCAGCTGCTTGCCCATTGGCGGGACACCAATACCAAGGCGATCGTCGAACGTGCGGAGCGCCCGGCCGCTTCGATCATCATGGGCGTCATGAACGTGTTCGAATGCTGGGCTGACGAGCGCCTGTTCGATCCCAGGCTCGACTTTGCCATCCGCGAATGGGCGCGCCGTTCCGACGACGTGCGCCGCGCCATCGACCAGGCCGACAACGACCGCCTGAGCGCAATCCGCGACATGTACCGCCGGCATGGCTACGATGACGAGGACGCCTTCATCCGTGCCCGTGTACTCTACTACATGCAGATCGGCTATTACGTGCTCGACATCAAGGAGCCGGTCGAGGCAAGGGTCAGCCATCTCGCCGCCTATTTGCGCAGTTTCACCGGGCAGGAACCGAGCGAGGCCGACGTCGCGCATTTCATGCGCTTCATCGCCGCGCGGTGATGGCAGCTTGCGGGCGCGGTTCTCGCCTCAAACCTCCCGCGTAGCCCTTGTAGGCAGCACCAAAATGGACGAATAGTCTTGAACGGCGCGCCGCCCTGAAATTGCCGGCATGCGTTTCTCAGTTGGCGGCATCGCTGCAGCCGGATCCTGGAATGACCAGTCCTTTGGAACCACGCAAGAGAAGAGGTCCGATCGCCGCAAGGCTGCTGGCGGTGGATGCCTGGATCGATTCCTCGGTCTACGAGATCGGTTTCAAGGCGCGCCAGTTCTGGGAAGCGGCCACCATCTTCTCGCGGCGCTTCCGCGTCGGCGGCTGGCGCCGCGGCATGATCGAACTGTTGAGTGAAGGGTTCACGCTCGGCGCCGGCGGTATCGTCGTCCTTTTGGCGCTGGCCTTGCCGGCCTTCCAGATTACCGCCGGCGACTGGCGCACGCAGGGCGACTTCGCTGTCACCTTCCTTGACCGCTACGGCAACGAGATCGGCCAGCGCGGCATCATCCAACGCGATTCGGTGCCGGTCGACGAGATGCCCGACCACGTCATCAAGGCGGTGCTGGCCACCGAGGACCGGCGTTTCTTCGACCATTACGGCATCGACGTGCTTGGCCTGTCGCGCGCTATATTCGAGAACGTACGAGCCAATTCCGTCGTCCAGGGCGGCTCGAGTATCACCCAACAGCTGGCCAAGAACCTGTTCCTGACCAATGAGCGGACGTTCGAGCGCAAGATCAAGGAAGCCTTCCTGTCGCTGTGGCTCGAAGCCAATCTGTCGAAGAAGGAAATCCTGCAGCTTTACCTCGACCGCGCCTATATGGGCGGCGGCACCTTCGGCATCGAGGCGGCGGCCGATTTCTATTTCGGCAAGAGCGTCAAGGACCTGAACCTGGCCGAGGCGGCGATGCTGGCCGGCCTGTTCAAGGCGCCGACCAAATACGCGCCGCACATAAACCTGCCCGCTGCCCGGGCGCGGGCCAATGTGGTGCTGTCCAATCTGGTCGATTCCGGCTTCATGACCGAAGGCCAGGTGCTACAGGCAAGATTACACCCGGCCGAAATCGTTGATCGCGGCGAGCAGAAGAGCCCCGATTACTACCTCGACTGGGCCTTCGATGAGGTCAAGAAGATCGCCGCCAAAAGCGGCCAGCATTCGCTCGTCGCCCACACCACCTTCGACGGCAACATCCAGAAGGCGGCCGAAGAATCGATGGAGTTCCACCTCCGCCAGTTCGGCAAGGAATACAACGTCACCGAGGGCGCCATCGTCGTCATCGAGACCAATGGCGCGGTCAGGGCGATCGTCGGCGGCCGCGACTACGGCGCCAGCCAGTTCAACCGCGCCACCAAGGCGCTTCGCCAGACCGGCTCCTCGTTCAAGCCCTATGTCTATGCAACGGCGATGGAGCATGGCTTCACGCCGGATTCGGTGGTTTCCGGCGGGCCGATCTCCTGGGGCAGCTGGTCGCCCCACAATTACAATGGCGGGTCGGCCGGCAAAGTCACGTTGATCACGGCGATGGCCAAATCGATCAACACCGTGCCGGTGCGGCTGGCCAAGGATTATCTCGGCATCAAGCCGATCAAGGCGATTGCCGAGGCGATGGGCGTCGAATCGCCGCTGGAATCGCACAAGACCATGGTGCTCGGCACATCGGGCATGACCGTGATGGACCAGGCGACGGGCTACAGCGTGTTCGCCCAGAACGGCTTTGCCGGAACCCGGCATGGCGTCAGCCAACTCTTCACCCGTACCGGCGACATGGTCTACGACTTCGCCAAGGACGCGCCGCCGCCGCACCGGGTGCTGTCGGAGCAGGCGCTCAAATACATGAACACCATGCTGGCGGCGGTTCCGGTGATCGGCACGGCCCGGCGCGCGGCCCTTCCAAACATCGTTATCGCCGGCAAGACCGGCACGACCCAGTCCTATCGCGATGCCTGGTTTGTCGGCTTTACCGGCAACTACACGGCCGCCGTCTGGCTCGGCAATGACGACTTCACCGCGACCAACAAGATGACCGGCGGCACGCTGCCGGCAATGGTGTGGCAGCGGCTGATGCTCTATGCGCACCAGAATATCGACCTCAAACCGATCCCCGGTCTCGATCACCCCTTCGTCGATGCCGAAATCGCTGCCAAGGCCGAGGAAGCGGAAAAGAAGAACGCCGAACAGGCAGCAGCCGATGCCGCAGCCGAGCGTCCGCCGGTGCTGTCCAGCCGGACCACCCAGACCCTGAAGGAACTCACGAAGCTGTTCCAGACCGCACCCGTGCTCTCGCCCGCTGCACCGGAGACCCTGTCGGCGCTTTGAGCGGCCAATTCCGCGCGCCGCTTGCCACAAGCCCCTGCGCCGCGATATCCCCGAGCAGCAATTTTCTGTCCCCCGCCTTCGGTTCCCGGCTCCTCATGCTCAAGAACGCCTTCCTGACACTGCTTTCGCTTGCTATCGCCATCGTCGGCGGTGGCGGCAGCGTCTGGTACGCGCTGAAGCTGCAGGACGGCGCCGGCGCCATCAGGATCGGCCAATGGACCGCCTTTCCCGATATCGGCACGCCGACGGCGGATCCCTATTCGAAGGCCCGCGTGGCGCGCGAAGGCGTGCTGGCGCTCGGACAGGCGGAAGGACTGTCCTTCATCGCCGACCACGATTCCGGCGGCGAGCAGCTCAGGCGGCAATGTGCCTACAATATCGAGGGCGGCTTTCCCACCGCCCGGTTCTGGACCCTGTATGCCGCCGACCAGTCGCTCGGCGTAATCGAGACCGGCAAGCCGAGATTGGCTGCGCTGCAGTCCTACCAGGTGCTGCGCCAAGCCGACAATTCGGTGGTCATTTCCGTCGGCAACCGCCCGGCGCCCAGCAATTGGTTGCTGACCAGCGGCGCCGGCAAGATGTATTTCGTGCTCACGTTTTACGATACGCCGATCGCCAGCAGCACCGGTCTCTCGGACGTCGCGTTGCCGCAGATCAAGAAGGTCGGCTGCAATGCGTAGCCTGCTGCATGTCGTGCTGCTCGGCCTGCTTGGCGCCGGCATCGTGCACATCGTGGTGCTGCTGCTCGTCCCGGAGTTTTCCGAACGCGACGCGTGGTCGCGCCTGGCCATGGCCTCGGATCTCTACAAGATGACCAGGCTCGACGCGGAAGCCGGCGGCGCGCCGGTGGTGAAATCAGTCGATCCGCTGTTTTATGCGGCGGCTTGCCGCTTCGACCTTGCCGAGGGGATGGTGCGAGTCAAGGCGCCGGGAAAGGTACCGTTCTGGTCGATATCGGTCTATGATCGGAGCGGCCACAACATCTACTCGTTCAACGACCACAGCGCGACCGCAGGCGTGCTGGACACCGTCGTGCTGACGCCGGCACAGATGATCGAGGTCCGCAAGGATCTTCCCGAAGAGCTGCAAGGGGCCATCTTCGTCGAGGCGCCGATTGAGGAAGGCATGTTCGTCATCCGCTCGTTCGTGCCCGACGACAGCTGGAAGCCGATCGTCTCGCGGGTTCTCGAACAGAGTTCCTGCGAACTGCAGGATTTTTAGACCTGTTCTGAAAGTCGATGGTGGAACATCCCGTTCCGATAGTCTTGATTGTCGTTGCGATCAGGTGCAAGGAGCCAGTCGTCAGAGGGAGGAGCATCGATATGTCACGGACCATTATATCCGGCGATGACCTGCCCAAGGCCCCACCCGTTTTCAGTCACGCGGTAAAGTGTGCAGGATTGGTATTTGTCTCAGGGACAGCCGCCTACGATGCGACAGGCATGATTGTGGGCGAGACGATACAAGAGCAGACAGCGCAAGCCCTGCGTAACATCACAGCAATTCTGAAAGCCGCCGGAACGACGCTCGACAAGGCCGTCAGTGCCACCGTCATTCTCGCCGACGAGGATGACTTTCCGGGCATGAACGAAGAATGGGTGAAGTGGTTTCCGACCGATCCGCCGGCACGGCAAGGAGCCAAGCTCCCTGTCCGCATGCCCAGGCTGAAGGTCTCGATCGCAATGATCGCCGAAGCCTGATGCATGGCGCCCGAAAGTGCGCAGCGGTTTTGGGATAACGACATGCAAAAGCAACAACTTAAATCGCGTGGCGAGAGGCCGTTCAAGGGCGACGCACTTTAGCGACCTTCGACCGGGACTCAGTGATGCGGTACCGGCAAAGTCCCCGAAGGCCCCGGCTTGTCAGGACCGGTCGGCCGCGTCTCGCCGGTCAGCGGCCGCTGCTCGTAGCGGACGCCGGGAAAAATGATCACCGCCGCCGCCGTTCCGGTGGCTTGCTGTGCTCGATTGGTTGCCGCCGTTCGCGGCACGAAAGACAGTACCATGCCCATGGTTCGCGTATTCCTCTCGGTTGCCCCGGAGCACAACGCAACGCCTCCATAGTCGATTAAGGCGGTAGTAGGTTAACGGAGCGCTAACGGATCGCCGCTAAATTGATCTTTGTTCTTGGGAAACGCGAAACCGGTACAGCCCGGCAGAGCGCAGTCCAGATCGTGTCGAGTGTCGGGCGTATCCTTCGTGTCAGCTTCGGATTTCAGGCAAATCGCAGCAGGAGCTGAACCGGGAAAGGCCGAAAGGCTGTTCCGCGCCGCGGTATCGGCGTTCTGTTCGCTCACCCGCCCTTCGCGCCGGGAGATCGCGCAACTCGAAGACCTGACGCTGCCGCTTTTCGACAACGTTTCGGTCGAATCGCGCCGCTACGTCGCGGCAGCCCTTTCCGAATGCGAATATGCGCCCGCCGCGCTGGTGCGGCGGCTTTGCCAGGAGCGGGTCGACATCGCCGCCCCGCTGCTCATCCGCTCGCGCGCCCTCAGCGACGTCGACCTCATTGCGCTGATCGGCCGCCACGGCCTGCCGCATGCCCGTGCCATTGCCCGCCGCAAGGATCTCAATCAAACGATCGCCGATCTGATCAGGGTGCTTGAAAGGCCGACGCTGGTGCGGTCGCAGCAGCCCGAAGCAACTGCCAACGCCGTGCCCGAAAACGCCGAAATGGTTGCGATCGATGCCAACAGGCAAGAGGCGGCCGATGCCGCCGCCGAAACTGTACGCCGCCGGTTGCGATCCATGATGCGCGCCGAGAGCGGCACCACCATCGGTCCGTTCGTCGACACGCAAACCTACGTCAAGCTGCGCGAGACCGCGCTGACCGGCAATGCGGCATTTTTCCAGACAGCGCTCGCCGATGCGCTCGAAGTCGATTTTTCGACGGCGCGGACGCTTACCGCGAGCCACAATTACACACCGCTGCTGGCCGCCTTGCGCGCGCTCGACCTTAGCGAAGACAAGGCGTTCCTGATCACAGCCGCCATCTATCCGACCGAGTTTCCGCACCCGCAAGCGATCCGCATCTTCCTCGACCGCTACCGCCTGCTGCACCGCGACGCGGCGTTGGACAGGCTCCGCGGCTGGAAGGCCGACACCGTGTCGAAAGTCGTTCGCAAGCCCGGCCGCGTCGCCGCAAACGCCGACCTGCGCAAGCCGAACAGCGCCGATGCTGCCGCCAGCTCGAGGGCGCGTCGCGTCTGAAGGCTTGCCGTTACGGCGTCTTGACCGAGATAAGCTCCTCAACGGGAATGGCGCCCGCCTCGATCTCGACCACCCAGATATCCGGATCGAATTTCTTCTCGCGCTCCAGCCGCGCGTCGAAGATGGCAGCATTGTCGCCCTCGCCGAGAAGGCTGAAGAAACGGTCGTCCGGCCTGGCCGAATCGTAGCTCGTCTGCGGCGCCGGCCCGAACAGCGCCATCTCCCCCCGCCTGCCCCGCGCCAGCACGAAAACCGCGCCGGCTTCCGTCGCGCCGCGCTTAACCACGGCGGCAAAACCGCCAGCGCTGAAAACCCGGCGCAACAGCGCCGATACCCACAGATCGGTGGTTACCCGCATGGAGAAGTCCTGGACATGCGGCGGTCCTTACAGCATTGGCCGGAAGACCGTAACCGGTCTTTGCCGAGTGACCGCCGAGTGGTCGTCACAGCCCTCAGTTGGTGAGGCCGATCTGACGCATCTTGACGTAGACGACCTCGTCGGGCTCGCCGGTCTCAGGCAGGCCGAACAGCGCCTGGAATTCCTTGATCGCCGCCCTGGTGCGCGCCCCGACCACGCCATCCAATTGCATATCGTCATTGCCGAACGCCTTCAGTCCGGCCTGGATCTTGACGATGCGGGGGTCAGGCGCTTGCGCTGCCGCATTTGCCGGTGCGGACGCCGGAATGGCGGCTGGAACAGCGGTCGTTTCAACCGGCCGCGGCACGGGGTGCGGCACCACGGCTGCGGTCGTCGGCGTGGCGCCCAATTGATCCAGCAAAACGCTGTCGATCTCGCCAGAGGCATTCAATCCAACCTTCTGCTGATAGGCTTGGATGGCCTTGCGCGTGTTCGGTCCGGGAATGCCGTCGACCGTGCCGGAATAGAAATCGAGATCCTTCAATATGCCCTGGACCTGCTCGACGACCGGGTCGCTCTTGATCGGCGCAGCGGCCGGACGCACGATATTGATGGTGGTTTCGGGCTCGTCGCTGTCCGCCCGAGGAAAACCCTCGATGCTCCTGGTGGCGAAAAACGCGCCGGCATGCGGAAAGGGCTGGTACCAAAGGGCGTTCGCCGAAACGTAGAACAGCGTCACCAGGAATGCGGTGGAGCTTCCGATCACAACAGGATTGCGCGAGATCAGGCTGCCCAGAGCCATCGCTCCGTGCTCGAAGGCATTGCCGCGGCGCTTGGCCGCGTTAGGCTGTTTTGCGGAGCGACCCATTGCTCTCCCCTTTGCCACCGTCCGCTCTGGCTTTGGCGACTGACATCGGCACCACGCCGGTCTTCTCCGCCGAGTGGCCCGTCGGGCCGTTCACGGGAAGGCTGATCGTCACCGTGGTGCCCTCGCCCGGCATGCTTTCGATCGACATGGTGCCGTCATGCAGTGCCACCAGCCCTTTCACCAGCGAAAGCCCAAGCCCGGTACCTTCGAAGCGGCGGGTATAGTCGTTGTGGATCTGCATGAACGGCTTGCCGAGATTGGCGAAATCTTCCTCGGCGATGCCGATGCCGGTGTCCCGGACCCAGAAATGCAGCCGCGAGCCGATCCGCTTGGCGCCGATGACGACATTGCCGCCTTTGGGCGTGAACTTGATCGCGTTGGAGACGAGATTGATCAGGATCTGCTGCACGGCACGGCGATCGGCGTTTATTTCGCCTGCGTCCGGCGCGATCTGGGCCTGCAGATCGATGGTCTTTGCCTCGGCTTGCAGGCGCATCATCGACTGGCACATCTCGACCGCTTCGCGGAAGCGGAACGGTTCCGGCTCAGTGGCATAGGCACCCGATTCGATCCGCGATACGTCGAGTATCGAGGTGACGACGGCAAGCAGGTGCTGGCCCGAATCCCTGACAAGCCCGACATATTCCTTCTGGCGTGGATCCTTGAAGGTGCCGAACATCTCGTGCAGCAGCATGTCGGAAAAACCGATGATGGCATTGAGCGGGGTGCGCAGCTCGTGGCTGACGACGGCAAGGAAGCGTCCTTTCGCCACCTCGGCCGAGGCAGCCGCCTCGTTGGCGGCGGCAAGCTCCTGGCGCAGTCCGGCCAGCTCATCGTTCTCGCGCAGAACGAGCGTGAAGACAGTCTCCTGCCCCAGCGCGCGCATCATCTCGAGTGAAAACGGCCGGTAATTGTCGGCCGTCACGCCGCTGTTTTGCGGCAGCCGGACGCGAAGGTCGAGCCGGCGCGACAGGGCGCCATCGCGCATATCGGCCAGCGCACTGAGGTAGGGGACGCGGTCGGACAGATGGATGCGATCGAAAAGCCCGGTGCCGAAAAGCAGTTCCGGCGCCAGCCCGAGGATCGTGCGCGCCTTCGCCGAGGCGTCCAGAACCTCGCCATGCGCCGCGATTTGCAGCACGACGGCGTCGATCAGGTCTTCGAGCCGGTCGCTACCGGCCGGATCGAGCTGTGCGTTGGCGGCGCCACGAAGTGGAGCGACACGCGGAACAAGCGTGAGCGCCCAGGCCAGGGGAACCAGCCAATGCCATGCGGCGATTTCGGTCTGGCCGAGCGGCAAGACGGAAACGGCGAAAGATTGCAGCAGGACAGCGACAAGGGCCGATATGGCGCCCCAGATCACGGCACGGCGCGACTGGCCGATCCACCAGGCTTCAAACGGCAGCGCCACCGCAAGCAAGGCAACCGGCGAGGCCAGGCCGCCGGCGGCAGCGATAAGGGCACCTAGGGCAACACCGCCCACGACCAAAGCGAGTTGGCCGGCCAGGCTCATCTTGCCCGATGCAGCCACCAGCAGAGCGGCGAACCAGCAAAGGCCAAACGCCGCAAAGATCGCAGCCACAGTCACGGCCGCGCCCATACCCGACGTGACCAGCGTCACAGCTGCACCTGCGCTGAAGAAAGGAGCCGCCAGCATGACGCCAATGAACCGGCTGTGGCGGCGGCGATCGCTCTGGCCGAGGACGAACGGATGAACCATCCGTTCGCAACCGGCGGCTATCGCGCCCGGCAACTCGGCGTATCTGGCCTTGATCGCACTCAACTCAACGCACCCGGTCGTGAACGGCCCTGCTTTGCAGGCGGCTTTTGTCGATCCGAAACTCGCATCCAGCGTTTAAGGAATGGATAAGGCTGGGTCGATCGTCCCCCGGCCGGCTGCAAATATCGGGATACCGGCGGGGAAAAACCGGGGCAATTGCCGCCATAGTAAACGGAGCGTTATCCGGACCGCCCGCGCCTGGACTTGCGGCCGAGGGCATCAAAATGTCGCCGATTCAAAAAATGAGCAGGAAAAACAAAGGGTTGGATGGTTACCATTTACTGAATAAAATCTGAGCCGTTCGAGGCAAATGAATTTCAAAACGCTTCGTTTCGAATCTGCCTAAAATTTGAGGAAAACTGTTGCTTTCTGGACAAGCCGTCCTTTGCGCGTCTGTGCCAATATCGCGTTACAAGTGTTGTGCGGTTCGGATGCATGACCGTCATAAAGGACAGACAGATGGGCTTTCTGATAAGAGCGGCTTTCTGGTTTTCGCTGGTGCTTCTGGCGCTGCCGCTGGGTGTCGGCTCCGATGATGCGGGCCGCGAAAGCGTCGGCCCGCTCCAGGCGCTGTTTGCAGCGCGCGAAGCCGTCGGCGACATCGCCGGCATCTGCGAGCGCAAGCCGGACGTCTGCGAGACCGGCAAATCGGCAATGCACACCATCACCGCCCGGGCAAAGGAGACCGCCAAGATCGCGGCCGCCATGCTGGACGACAAGGCCGCTGAACCCGATACGGCGACAACCACCGGCAGCGTGCCCGAGGAAATCGTCTTGCCGGCGAAAGTCGACTTGCCGGCGAAAGTCCACTTGCCGGCAACAAACTGAGACTGTTTCGGCCGAATTCATCGCTAAACCGCAAGGCTCCCCGCTCTCGGCGCCTGCGGCGTCTCTCCTCTTTTTCCGTGACGCGGCAGCGCCGGATGACTATATCCGGGGGAATGACCACGACGATCCAGACCATCCGCGACGACTTTGCTCTGCTCGACGAGTGGGAAGACCGCTATCGCTATGTGATTGAACTGGGTGAAGCGCTGCCGCCGTTTCCCGACGAGCAACGCATACAAGCCAATAAGGTGCCCGGCTGCGTCAGCCAGGTCTGGTTGACCACCGAGCAAGGCGAGGGTGCCAACCCCGTTATCACCTTCAAGGGCGATTCCGACGCCCATATCGTGCGCGGCCTGGTCGCCATCATGCTGGCGCTGTTTTCGGGACGGCCCGCCAGCGAAATCCAGAGGACCGACGCAGAAGCCACATTGAAGGCGCTCGGACTTGACGAGCACCTGTCGCCGCAGCGCGCCAATGGTCTTCGCTCGATGGTCAAGCGTATCAAGCGTGATGCCGAGGTAGCCCTGAAGCAGACCGCCTGACCGGACGGCATTGCCGGCAGTATGGCGGGTTCGTATATCAGCCGACCATCGACCTATAATGCAAACTATCGACCTACAATGCAAAACGGCGCCCGCAGGCGCCGCTTGGATCGTCAAACCGGAAAAGAGCCGCTTGTCAGCGTCCCTTGCGCTTGCGGCCGAGACCCATCTTCTTGGCCAGCTGCGAACGGGCGGCCGCATAGTTGGGCGCAACCATCGGATAGCTCGGATCCAGGTTCCACTTTTCACGATACTGATCGGGCGTCAGATCATAGTGGGTCATCAAGTGACGCTTGAGCGACTTGAACTTCTTGCCGTCTTCAAGACAGATGATGTAGTCGTCATGCACCGAACGCTTCGGATTTACCGCCGGCTTCTGCTTGTCGGCAGGCGGCTGCTCGGTGGCCCCGCCCACGCGCCCGAGAGCAGCGTGGACATCGGCAATGAGGTTCGGCAGTTCGCCGACCGGCACGGGATTATTGCTGACATACGCAGCCACCACATCGGCGGTCAGCTCGATCAGCGCATCGCTGTTTCTGGAAGGTGTTTCGATAATATCCATGGTGTTCAGGTCCCAACGAGAATTGTTTCTGTCTACGCCCTATTTTGGCAGGCGGGGCATCGCGCGCGAACTTGTGCAGGAAAAAGCCTCCGCGATTCGCGTCGCGGCATCTTAATGAGCCGACGCGCCAAGTAAGTCAATTCGCTTCTTGGGCTCTATTCAGCGATACAAGTCAAATATTCCTCATTCAGCTTCACTCTTTCGTGCAGAGCGTAACTTCGCCGTTCTTTCCTGGTCAGACCAGCATCGACTGACGCGGCGTCAGGCCGCCATTACACAAGCGGCATCGGGCAAATAGAGCTCGATGCTTGCTATGCTGACGGCATTACAGGGTGGGTGATTGGCGGATTCAGCAAAATCGCAGGTTGCGAAGCGCTGCTATTGCTCGTGAACCGGAAGCCGGAGCGGCGCGTTCCTATCCCTGAAACGGGACGATGTATTTTCCATAGACCCAACCGGTGACGAAATGGCCGTTCTGTGCGGGATCGTGCCAGAGTTCGCACCAGCGATTGCGGATCTTCTGTTTCTCGTTCCAGTGCGGCTGATTGGCAATGTCGAGCAGGTTTATCCCGCCGGTGGATTTGCCGGTCATCTGCAGAACCGTCCCGTTGGGATAGGCGGCCTGCTTCTGCGAAGTTCCTGAAGGATATTTGCGCACATTGAGCGTGTCGCCGAACGGCACATTGGCCACTTGCCAAGCAGCGAAGGCAGTTGCATGAGATTGACCGGCATGGGCCAGGGTCATCGAAGCGACGGCGAGGGCGCGGCAGTCCGAAAAAAAATATTCATTGTCCTTTCCTCCGGCCCATCTTCTCGAGCCACAATGACAATAGATCGTAGCCCTTGAACCCGCGCTGATCGGCGTGTTCATTCGCCATTCAAGTAACTTCCACAGCGAGACGCAATGACCAGACCCCCAGTGTTTCCGACCGCCACCCCACCGCAGCCGGAGAAGCGGCCGATCTTCGACACGCATCACGGCATGACGCGGACGGACGACTATGCCTGGCTGAGGGCCGCGAATTGGCAGGAGATGTTCCGCGATTCGTCCCTGCTGGACGGCCAAATCCGCGCCCATCTCGAAGCCGAAAACGCCTATCAGGCGATGCTGATGGCCGATACGGTCCAGTTGCAGAAGCAGCTTTTCACTGAGATGAAGGGACGTATCAAGGAAGACGATTCTTCCGTGCCGATGAAGGACGGGCCCCATGCCTACGGCTCCTCCTTCAAGCTTGGCGGCCAGCAGCCGCGTTATTTCCGTACCTCGCGCGATGGTGGCGATAAGCAGATCTTGCTCGACGGCGATGCCGAGGCCGAGGGCAAGGCCTATTTCCGGCTGGGCGGCGTTGATCATTCGGGCGACCACCGCAAGCTTCTCTGGGCCTTCGACGACAAGGGTTCCGAGTTCTACACGCTTCGCATCCGCGATCTCGCCGGCGGCAACGATCTGGCGGACAGGATCCCGGACACCGGTGGCGGCGGGGTGTGGGATGCCGGCAATGACGGTTTTTTCTATTCCCGCCTCGATCCCAACCACCGTCCTTCCAAAGTGCTGTTCCATGCGCTTGGCGACAGTCCTGAAAACGACCGGCTGATCTACGAGGAAACCGATCCCGGCTTCTTCATGGATGTCGGCGGCACGCGCTCCAACGAGTGGATCATGATCGGCATCAACGACCATGAGACCTCGGAATACCGCATCATGAGCGCCACCGATCCGTTCGCAGAGCCGAAGCTGGTTGCGGCGCGCGAGACCGGCTTGCAGTACGACATCGAGGAAGGCGGCGACATCTTTTTCATCCTCACCAATGCCGATGGCGCCAAGGACTTCAAGATCATGACGGCGCCGTCCCACGATCCGGTGCGCGCCAACTGGCAGGAGCTGGTGCCGCAGGAAGCGGGCCGGCTGATCCTTTCGGTAATCGGCTTCAAGGACCACATGGTCAGGCTCGAGCGCAAGGAAGGCCTGCCGCGCATCGTCGTGCGCGACCGCAAGAGCGGCGAGGAGCACCTGATCTCCTTCGACGAGGAAGCCTTCTCGCTCGGCCTGTCGGGATCCTACGAATACGACACCGAGATCATGCGCTTTTCCTATTCGTCGATGACGACCCCGGCGCAGGTCTTCGATTACAACATGCGCACCCGCGAGCGGGTGCTGCTCAAGACGCAGGAAGTGCCCTCCGGCCACGACCCGGAGCACTATGTCACGCGCCGGCTGATGGCGCCTGCCGCCGACGGCGAACTGGTGCCGATCTCGCTGCTCCACCACCGCGACACGCCGCTCGACGGATCGGCGCCTTGCCTGCTTTACGGCTACGGATCTTA
This sequence comes from Mesorhizobium sp. M0060, assembly GCF_040323155.1. Taxonomy (NCBI): domain Bacteria; kingdom Pseudomonadati; phylum Pseudomonadota; class Alphaproteobacteria; order Hyphomicrobiales; family Phyllobacteriaceae; genus Mesorhizobium; species Mesorhizobium sp. M0060. The sequence continues at coordinate 150,030 of NZ_JAMYUP010000011.1, read as the reverse complement.
CGGCATAGCCGTGCCGGCGGCGTTCAACACCAATCTGTTTTCGCTGGTCGACCGCGGCCTTGTCTACGCGATAGCCCATGTTCGCGGCGGCAAGGACAAGGGCTGTGGCTGGTACGACGACGGCAAGCGGGCGAACAAGATGAACACGTTCACCGATTTTGTCGCTGCCGCCCACCACCTCGTCGCCGAACGCTATACGCAGCATGACCGCATCGTTGCGCAAGGCGGTTCGGCCGGCGGCATGCTGATGGGCGCGGTCGCCAACATGGCGCCGCAATGCTTCGGCGGCATCGTCGCCGAGGTTCCCTTCGTCGACGTGCTCACCACCATGCTCGACGCCAGCTTGCCGCTGACGCCGCCGGAATGGCCGGAATGGGGCAATCCGATCGCTTCGGCGGAGGATTACCGGACCATCGCCGCCTACTCGCCCTACGACAATGTCGCCGCACTCGACTATCCACCGATCCTGGCACTGGCCGGCCTGACCGACCCGCGCGTCACCTATTGGGAGCCGGCCAAATGGGTGGCGCGGCTGCGCGACCGCAAGACAGGTGAGAATCCGGTGCTGTTCAAGATCAACCTGGATTCAGGCCATGCCGGCGCCTCCGGCCGGTTTTCAAGACTGGAGGAAATCGCCTTCACCTACGCCTTCGCGCTCAAGGTGACGGGCAAGGCCGAGCTTGCGGCGTGAACACCGGCGGATGAGCGGTCATTGCCTTCCGTTCCGCGACGTGGCTTCATTGGCGGTGAGAGTTGCGGAGACGCCCACCAATGATCGATCTCGCCACGTTGATAGCTTATGTCGCGGTTGTGCTTGGCTTTGTCTTCATCCCGGGTCCCGCCACTCTTCTGACGGTGGCGCGGGCAACCAGTTCCGGAACCAGGGTGGGCATTGCGACCGGCGCCGGGATCGCGGCCGGCGACGTGGTTCACACCTTCATGGCGATCGTCGGCATTTCGGCGATCATTGCCACGTCGGCGGCGCTTTTCAGCATCGTGAAGTACATCGGCGCGGCCTACCTCGTTTATCTCGGCATTCACGCGATCATCGAGAAAACGCCGGCCTATCCGGCCGCCGGCGCACTTGCCATCCCCGCTGCCAAGGCATTTCGGCAGGCTATTTTGACCGAGGTGCTCAACCCCAAGACCGCGCTTTTCTTCCTCGCATTTCTTCCGCAGTTCGTGCGGCCTGAAAACGGATCGGTGATGCTTCAACTGGCGATATTGGGCATCATCTTTGTTCTACTGGGCCTCTTCAGCACGGTGGTTTTCGCCGTGGGTGCGGGCGGCCTCGGTGCATTCCTGCGCCGAAACCCGACGGTGCTGAGATGGCAAGGCAAGGCTGTCGGCGGTATCTATTGCGCCTTAGGCATCCGGCTGGCGCTGCAACAGCGCTAGGGTCTCGACAGGCGACGAGCCGTACGAGGCTTCGAATCATGGGCAGGCACAGCTGATTTTCCGCTCGCAATTGCAAAGGCCGCGCGCTACCCAGTGCGCGGCCTTTTCACAGCCGCCGCCAACCCCCAATCACCAAGGGATTTGCCATGTTGCTCGTCGATGTCTATCTCGACAAATCGCCCATCCAGGGCATCGGCGTCTTTGCCAAGAACCACATTGCCCGCGGCACGCTGGTCTGGAAGCTCGATCCCAAATACGACCGGCGCATCGAAGTGGAGAACTACGAGCAGGAAACCGGGCCGGTCAGAACCTATCTCGACCGCTACGCCTACCCGGACCGGCGCGACCCGAACTACATCGTCTTCGAAGCCGACGATGCGCGCTACATGAACCATGCCGACGATCCGAATTGCGACGTCTCGCAGCCTGAGGAGACCTATGCCTTGCGCGACATTGCGCCAGGCGAGGAAATGACCTGCGACTACAATCACTTCTTCGAAACCGGCTTCGACTTTCTCGGCGACCGCTGACCCAACAGCCGTCAGCTCGCCGGCTTCTTGCGCGCCGGATAGCCGTTGGGATGCGGCGGCACGGCCTTCAAATAGGCGGCGATCGCCGCTCGGTCCTCTGGCGTCAGCGCGGCCATGTTCCTTTGCACGTCGACCATCGCGCCGCCGACGGAATCGAAATCCGGCGTGAAGCCGGTTTCGAGATAATTGGCGATGTCGGCCTCCGACCAGTCCGCGATGCCGCCCTCGCCCGACGTGATGTTCGGCACGATGCCGCTGCCTTCGGCGGCGGCGGCGCCTGCCAGCCACTGGCTCTTCTTGGTGCCGCCGGTAAAGTCTCTCGGCGTGTGGCATTCGCCGCAATGACCGGGGCCTTCGACCAGATAGCGGCCTGCCAGCACCGGATCGGGCGTACCGTCGGGAAAGGAAACGACCGGCTGCTCGCTCAAATAGAGCAATTTCCACAGACCGAGGCCACGTCGGACATTGAACGGAAACCCCAGCGAATTGGCGGGCGCCTTGCCGGCGACCGCAGGCAATGTCTTCAGGAACGCATAGAGATCGGCAATGTCGGCCGGCTTCATGCGCGCGTAGGAAGTATAGGGAAATGCCGGATAGAGATGCTCGCCCGACGGCGACACGCCCTTCAGCATGGCGTTGGCAAGGTCGTCGACCGACCAGGCGCCGATGCCGTCCTTGGCGTCCTGCGAGATGTTCGGCGGCACGAAGGTGCCGAACGGCGTCTTGAGCTCGAGGCCGCCGACCAGCTGAAGGCGGGCGTCGCCTTGCGAGCCGGGCTTGGCATGACAGGATGTGCAGCCGCCGGCGTAGAAGATGCGCTTGCCCTTGGCGGCGTCGCCGGGGCCAAGCTGCGCCAGCGTGGCAGCATCGAGCCTGGCCGGAGCCAACAGGAACCAGCCCGCAATCGCGACGACGCCGCCCAGAACGAGGGCGGCGCCGACGAGTTTCTTCTGCAAGGGCATCGCCCGCGATCAGCCTTTTTTCACCCTGTAGCCCTTGTGGCAGGTGCCGCAGTCGCCGCCAATTGTGTTGAATTGTGCCTTCAACGCATCGGCATCCGCAGGCGCCGCAGCGACCGCTGCCTTGACGTCGGAGAGGTACTTGCCCTCGGCCGTCTTGAAGCCGGCCATGTCTTCCCATATTTTGGGGGAAGCCGCGGTGTCGCCGGTGTCGCTGCCCGCCGGGAAAAGCGTGTCGACGCCGGCATGGAATTTCTCGGCATTGGCCTGCAGCGCCTGCAACGCCGTCAGCACGGAAGCGGCGTCGTAAGGCGTCTCGCCCTTGACCACTTTCGACAATCCGGCGGCGATCTTGCCACGTTCCTTCATCAGGGCCTGCCGGTCAGCGACCGGTTCGGCAAACGCCGCCGAACCGGCGAAGGCGAGCATCGAGATGGCGAGGATAAGCTTTCTCATTCGCTTGGCTCCATATTGAAGGCAATTCTGGACGGTCCCACCCCGATGATAACGGCAAGGATGGCTTAAAAATTCCGACGCTTCGCCTCACGCTTGCGTGAATTTTTGCAACTGTCGTTCTGTGCTGAAAAAGAAAAGCCCCGGTTCTGCCGGGGCTTTTCTGGAACGGATCAGGCCTTTTCGTAGAGTTCGAGCACGTAGTCCCAGTTGATGAGACTGTCGACAAAGGCTTCGAGATATTTCGGCCGGGCGTTGCGATAGTCGATGTAATAGGAGTGTTCCCAGACATCGACGCCGAGGATCGGCGACGCGCCATGGACGAGCGGGTTTTCGCCATTCGGCGTCTTCGAGATCGCCAGCTTGCCGTCCTTGACCGAGACCCAGGCCCAGCCCGAACCGAACTGGGTGGTTCCGGCGGCGATGAAGTCGGCCTTGAACTTGTCGTAGCCGCCAAGATCGCTGTCGACCGCCTTTTGCAAGGCGCCGGGCAGCTTGTTGCCGCCGCCGCCCTTCTTCATCCATTTCCAGAAATGGATGTGATTGTAGTGCTGGGCGGCATTGTTGAAGAGCCCCGCATTCTTGCCGAAGGACTGTTTGACGGCGTCTTCGACCGACAAATCGCCCATGCCCGCTTCGGCAGCCAGCTTGTTGCCGTTGTCGACATAGGCCTTGTGGTGCTTGTCGTGATGATACTCCAGCGTTTCCTTGGACATATAAGGCTGCAAGGCCTCGTAGTCATAGGGCAAGGCGGGCAATTCAAAAGCCATCGGTCGTACTCCCTCGTGGAAAAATCCGGTGTCGATACCGGACTAACATAGGACTGGATTGGTCTGGAACAACTCCGGAAACGAAGCGCCGGTGCGCTTTTTAGCGGGTCACTTGGCCGAAGTCGAATGCGCCCATTCCCAATAGAGTTCGCGCGCCTTCTTGGCCACCGGTCCGGGCTGCAGATTGCGGCCCTCGATGCGGGTGACCGGCACGACTTTCGAATGGTTTCCGGTCGAGAAGATTTCGTCCGCCTCCAGGAAATCGCGGATCGACAGCGTCTTTTCCGTCGTCGTGAACCCGTATTCGCCAAGCAGGGCCATGGTGCGCGCGCGGGTGATGCCGGACAGGAAGGTACCGTTCGGCGCGGGCGTCAGGACATGGCCGTCCTTGACCAGGAAAATATTCGAGGTTCCGGTCTCGGCGACATTGCCCAGCATGTCGAGCACGAGCGCATTGTCGAAGCCGCGCATCTTGGCTTCAAGGATGGCACGGCCGTTGTTGGGATAAAGGCAGCCGGCCTTGGCGTTGGTCGGCATGGTTTCGATGGTCGGGCGCCGGAACGGCGACACCGTCACCGAAAAACCCGCCGGCGAGATCATCGGCGATTCGTAGAGGCAAAGGCAGAAACGCGTCGAGGCCGGGTCGGCCGGCACGCCCATATAGCCACCATGCTCGGCCCAATACATCGGCCTTATGTAGACCGCCGTCTTGCCGTCGAACTTCTTCAGCCCGTCCCAGGTCAGGCCGACGATCTTGTCGGTGCTCATCGTCGGCTTCAGACCAAGCGCGATCGCCGAGGCGTTCACCCTTGCTACATGGCGGTCGAGATCGGGGGCGACGCCCTCGAACCAGCGGGCGCCGTCGAACACGCTGGTGCCGAGCCACATGGCGTGGCTGCGCGGCCCGAGGATGGCGACGTTGCCCTCATACCAGTCGCCGTCGACGAAGGTCCATGTCGCGGATTGCGCCGCAGTCGCCAGTGTCATTGCCAGGTTCCGTTCGATGCTTCTTACGGCGCATTGGAAGATGCTTGGCGGCTGCCGTCAACCGGCATGGCCGAGATTTGTTGAGGCCAGCGGGATGGCGAATTGCAATCAGCGCTTGCGCCTTGCCTTGCGCAGCCGCAAAACTGTTGCATGCACCATGCGGCTTACGTTTTCGACGCCTACGGCACGCTGTTCGACGTGCATGCGGCCGTGCGCCGTCACGCCGACCAGATCGGACCGGACGGCCAGCTGCTGTCCGAGATCTGGCGCGCCAAGCAGCTGGAATATTCCTGGGTGCGCACGCTGATGGGGGCCTATGCCGATTTCTGGCAGCTCACCGAGCAGGCTCTCGATTTCGCCCTGCGCAAGGTTCCATCCGCAGATGCCGGGCTGAAGGCGAAGCTGCTCGAGGCCTATTGGCGGCTGGACTGCTATCCGGAGGTACCGGCCGTGCTCAAGGCGCTCAAGGCATCGGGAGCAAGGCTGGCGATCCTGTCCAATGGTTCGCCTGAAATGCTGGAAGCGGCCGTCAAGTCCGCGGCGCTCGACCAGGTCCTGGACGACGTCTATTCCGTCGACAGCGTCAGGCGCTTCAAGACCGACCCGTCGGTCTACGACATGGTCACCACGGGCTGGCGTCTCTATCCGGGGGCGGTCTCCTTCCAGTCCTCCAACCGCTGGGATGTCGCCGGCGCCACCAAATTCGGCTTCAGGACGGTGTGGATCAACCGCACGAACCAGCCTGAGGAATACCGGGATTTTCCACCGGCCCTGATCTTGCCGTCCCTCGATGGTCTGATCTCCGGGGTTTGACGGCCGGACATGTTGCCTCGGCGCAACAGTGACGATCCAGCCACAGCTTTGCCTTTGTTTGTCCACCCTGCGGCCAGAATTGCAACCGCCTATCGCGCCGGGCATTGCTCGGGTAACCGCGCAACCGGGCGCATTCATGCTTTGTTGCGATTTGAGACTTAAAAAAGGCAATCATGTTCACACCCCCATCGTCCTCTCTGCGCCTTAGCCGTCGCGGTTTCCTCAACGCAGCAGCGCTTGGCGCCGCCTCGGTCGCGGTCTCCAGTTGCACCACGCTGTCGCAACAGCCGGTCGAGCCACCGCCGCCGACCTATGTCGAGCCGCCGCTCAGCGAGTATGTGACGATGTATGGGCCGATGTCCGATGGCGGCTTCGAGCTGCCGGCCATACCGGTCGACAAGATCGACCCGCAGTTCCTGCGCCAGATCGTGGACGATCCGACCGGGCAGCAGCCGGGCACCGTCGTCGTCGACACCACCAATCACTTCCTCTACCTGGTGCGCCCGGGCGGCCAGGCGATCCGCTATGGTGTCGGCCTCGGCCGCGCCGGCTTCGAATGGTCGGGCGATGCCGTGGTCCAATGGAAGCAGAAATGGCCGAAATGGACGCCGCCGGACGAAATGGTCACCCGGCAGCCCGAACTAAAACCGTACAGCGCCGATAATGGCGGCATGCCCGGCGGACTCAAGAACCCGCTCGGCGCGCGGGCGCTCTATCTCTTCCAGGGCAACCAGGACACGCTCTACCGCTTGCACGGTTCGCCGGAATGGCGGTCGATCGGCAAGTCGGTGTCGTCGGGCTGCGTGCGCCTGATGAACCAAGACATTATCGATCTCTACGATCGTGTGCCGAACAAGACCCCGGTCGTGGTGACGGCCGATATCGGCCAGCCGATGGTGGCGACAGCAAACCGCAAAGCCATTCCGATCGACGCTGGCGTGCCGGAAGGATCGATCCTGCTCGGCCCGATAAAAGCGGTAACGAACTCGATCTTCTGAGCTGGTCGAAAGCACTGGGGCGGGATCTTCCTCGCTCCCGCTGGTTTTGCTGCGCGTCGGCGTGCCCGTACCGGTGCCCGCCTTCAGGTCCGATGCTTACGCCGAGCAGCGGATTTTGCCGCGCTGTGTGCAGACGCCACCAGTGACAGCTCATGTCACCGAAGCGGAAGTTTTCTCGCGGGACAGCGCATCGGGCGTAAAATCTTTCCCTTAGGTATTAACGGCACGCGGGATTAACATGCTCACCGGGAGGTGGGCGATGACAAACGTCTCGATCCGCCGGGCGGACTTCATGATGGTCCTCGCCTATGCGTCGGACCTTGCCACAGGCCATTCTCGCGACTTCGCGCTGAAATCCTGCGTGCTTGCGATGCGGATCGCCGATCTTGCGGGAGTTTCCGAGCAGGATCGGCGCAACGCCTACCACCAGTCGATGCTCCGCTATGTCGGCTGCAACGCCGACACGGATCTCATGGCGGCCGCCTTCGGCGACGAAATCGCGCTCCGCCAGGATCTCGTCGGTCTCGACATGGGCAACCGTGCGGAACTGGGCAGAGTCTTCGTACAGGCTTTCAAGCGGTTCTACTACGATCTCGAGCCCGCCGCGCAGGCAAAGGCGATCGAGGCCGGGCTATCGCAGGCGGTCGCGGTGAGCCGCCCTGTCCTGACCGCGCATTGCGAGGTCGCGCAGCGGATCGGCGAGCGGCTGGGCCTGTCCGAGGAGATGCGGCGCAATCTTGGACAGATATACGAACGCTGGGACGGCAAGGGTCTGCCGCGTGGGCTGAGCGGCGCAGATGTCCTGCCGGCCGTGCGCCTGATCACGTTGGCGCAGGACGCCATTGCGCTCAGCGATGCCGTCGGTATCGAAGGAATGGCCGAAATCATCGCCAGCCGCGCCGACGGCCCATACGAAGCGGATCTGGCACGGCTCGTCTCGGCCAACGCGTCGGCGCTGATGGAAGGCATCGGCGCGACGGTCGACCGCGAGACGATCCTCGCGCTCGAGCCCGATCCGCCGGTGACGCTGGACGAGGCAGCCTGCGACGAGGCGTTCCTCGCCATCGCCGATATGATCGACATGCGCATGCCACTTACCTACGGCCATTCACGGATGGTGGCGGAACTGGCTGAGGGAGCGGGTGGACAGATGAAGCTGCCCGCCGCCGACCTCCGTGCGCTGCGCTGGTCGGGTTGCATCCACGACATTGGCGAGCTCGTGGTGCCGGTGGCGACCTGGATGCGCAATGGTCCGCTGTCGGTCCGTGAGCGCGACGCAGCCCAGCTGCACGCCTATTACGGCGAGCGGGCCCTGGTCTCGTTCGGCCGCGAGGGCGAGGCGATGGCCGCGCTCGTCCTGCGCCATCACGAACGCCTGGACGGCTCTGGCTATCATCGCAAGGTCGGCGGCTCCGATCTGTCCCCGGCGGCGAGGATCCTGGCCGCTGCCGAAGCATTCCAGACGTCCCGAGAGGAACGTCCTCACCGCAGGGCACTGTCCAGCGAGGCGGCGGCAACCCAGTTGCGCGCCGCCGTTCGTGAGGGCTGTATCTGCCCCGACGCCGCCGAGGCCGTGCTGTCGTTCGCCGGGCAGCCGTCGCGCCGCGCGCCGCACCGGCCGCTGGCCGGAATGACGCCGCGTGAGATCGAGGTGTTGCGCCTGATCGCCGCCGGCCTTACGGCGAAGGAAGCGGCGCGGAAGCTGGATATCTCGCCCAAGACCGCGGACCATCATATCCAGAGCGTCTATTCCAAGATTGGTGTGACCACCCGCGCCGCCGCGGCACTCTATGCGGTCGAGCATGGCCTTGTCCGGCCGGGCGAGACACAGGCATAGGGAATCCTCCCCATGTGCGCCTGCTCCGAGGCGCGCATCGTGATCCTGTCGACGGACCAATGGTGGCCGCGACCGACAGGAGGAAAATCAGATGCTTCTCGCAACGACCAAGGTGGCGGATGTCGACCGCTTCATCCGTATCTTTTCGACCAAGGGCGCCGACAAGCGCCGGCTGCACGGTTCGAACGGCGCAACCGTGTTCCGCGACCCCAGCGAGCCCGACCGCGTGTGGGCGATCTTCGACTGGGACGCCGAGGGCTGGAAGAACTTCGTGTCGGACCCCGAAGTGCCGGCGATCCTGCAGGAAGCCGGCCACGTCGGCAAGCCGCAGGCGGCGATGCTGCTCGGCCACTATGAGGCCTGACGTGCACTTCGCGCCGCCTGCCACCGGCGGCGGCGCGCCCCACGAAACCCCAAGATCGGAGAAATGAGATGGACAAGAAACCCATCAAGATCGGCCTTGTCGCCGAACTCACCGGCCCGTTGTCCTTCATGGGCATCGCCAACGCAAACCTCACGACCATGCTCGTCGACGACATCAACACCGAGGGCGGCCTCCTGGGCCGACCGGTGAAGGTCGTCATCGAGGACGGCGAGACCACCGACAGCGTCGCCAAGGCGAAGACTGCGAAACTGATAGACGTCGACAAAGTCGATCTGGTCGTCGGCGGCATCTACAGCTCGACCCGCCAAGCCATCAAGAGCGAGGCGGTCGCACGCGGCAGGAGGCTCTACATCTACACCGAGCAGTACGAGGGACAGGAAAACGATCCCCTGATCTTCTGCACGGGTCCAGTGCCCGCGCAGCAGGTCGAGCCGCTGATCCCTTGGTTCATGAAGAGCACCGGGGCGAAGAAGTTCTACCTGCCTTCTGCCGACTACATCTGGCCTCATTTGCTGAACAAGGCGGCGAGCCGGGTGGTGCGCGCCAACGGCGGCAAGATCGTCGGCGAGGAGTATTTCCCGCTCGATACCATCGACTTCCGGCGGACGGTTGAGCAGATCATGGCGAGCGGCGCCGAGGTGGTATTCAACACCCTCGTTCCGCCGGGCTTGACGCCGTTCCTCGACGAGTTGCACAAGGCCGGCTTCGGCAAGCGGGGCGGCAAGATCATCTGCACCTACTTCGATGAGAACTTCTTCAATCTCGTGCCGTCCGAGCAGATCGAGGGCCTCTACAGCTGCCTCGACTATTATCAGGAACTCGAGGATCCGTTTGGCCGCGCGCTCTTGCGCCGCTACCAGGACCGATTTCCCGGCAGCGCGATGTTGACCGCGGGCAGCGGGTGCACCGGCCACTACCGGGCGATCAAAATGTGGGAAGCGGCGGTGAACGAAGCCGGCACGGTCGAGCGCGACGCGGTCATCCGGGCGCTCGATCACGCCCGGATCAGCGAGGGACCGGGTGGCCCAGCCGAAATGGTCCCCGGCCAGCACCATGTTCGCATGAGCATGTACATCGCGCAGGCACAGGGCGGTCGATTCAGGGTCGTGAAGAACTTGGGTCCGATCGATCCCAACGAACGCGTGCTTACCGACGAACTCAGCGGCGCGGACTGAGCCGGCGGCGTCGATCGATGTTCTTGCAAGTGGCCGGGGCGAGCAGATGCTTGCCCCCGCCAAGCAAAACCGAGGCGATAGCGCTGTTCCAGTCACACACAAGGGGACTGGCAAGACCAGGAGGCGCTATCTGCGGCGCCGGACTCGAAGTCGCCGACGGGCAAATATCTCGAGCCTGTTCAATGTCCGCTCTTGGGCAGCATTGCCGCCGTCCGTTGCCCTCCAAATTTGGCTGCCGGCGCTTGATGCCTAAGACAGAATTTGCCAACGCCGACGCCGGCCCTTGGGTCCGACGCTGTTTACCGCCCTCTGGACAAGCTCCCCAGAATCCCGCGGACGATCGCTCGTCCGACCGACGAGCCGACCGAGCGCACGACGGATTTGATTGCCGCCTCCGCCACCGTCTGGCGGTTGGACTGCCGCGGCGCGCGGCGGCCGCCGGCTGGCTGGGAATCGTCATTGCCGAAGCCGGGAATGGTCCAGCGCGAGCGGCCGCTGTCCTGTTGCTGCGCCTGCGCCTCCTGGGCGTCCTTGGCCTTTTTCTGCAGGATCTCGAAAGCCGATTCGCGGTCTATGGTCTGGTCGTACTGTCCGGCAACCGGGCTTTCGGCGATCAGCTTGCGGCGCTCGTCGGGCGTGATCGGGCCAAGCCGCGACGATGGCGGGCGGATCAGCGTCCGCTGCACCATGGACGGCACGCCCTTGGCTTCCAGCGTCGAGACCAGCGCCTCGCCGGTGCCGAGCTGGGTGATCACGGTTGCGCAGTCGAAGTCGGGATTGGGCCTGAAGGTCTCGGCGGCTGTCCTTACTGCCTTCTGTTCGCGCGGCGTATAGGCGCGAAGTGCGTGCTGCACCCGGTTGCCGAGCTGGGCCAGAACCGTTTCAGGGATATCCAGCGGATTTTGCGTGACGAAATAGACGCCGACGCCCTTCGAACGGATCAGCCGGACCACCTGCTCGACGCGGTCGATCAGCACCTTCGGCGCGTCGTCGAACAGAAGGTGCGTCTCGTCGAAGAAAAAGACAAGCTTCGGCTTGTCCGGGTCGCCGACCTCGGGCAGTTCCTCGAACAGCTCCGACATCAGCCACAGAAGGAACGTCGCATAAAGCCGGGGATTCATCATCAACTTGTCGGCGGCGAGCACGCTGATGGCGCCGCGTCCGTCGCGCGTGGTGCGCATGATGTCGGCGATCCGCAACGCCGGCTCGCCGAAGAAATTGGTCGCTCCCTGTTGCTCCAGAACCAGCAGCGTGCGCTGGATCGCACCGACCGAAGGCTTCGTCACATTGCCGTAGCGAGCGCCGATCTCTTCGGCGCGATCGGCGATGTTGGCGAGCAGTGACTGCAGGTCCTTCATGTCGAGAAGCAAAAGGCCTTCATCGTCGGCGATGCGGAAGGCGATGTTCATGATGCCTTCCTGCGCCTCGGAGAGGTTCATCAGCCGCGACAGAAGCAGCGGCCCCATCTCCGAGATGGTGGCGCGGATCGGGTGGCCCTGCTCGCCGAAGAGATCCCAGAAGATGACCGGGAATTCCTGGAATTCGTAAGGATCGAGCTTGACCTGCTCGGCCCGCTTGACCAGAAAATCCTGCGCCGTGCCCATCATGGCGATGCCCGACAGGTCGCCCTTGATGTCGGCGCAGAACACCGGCACGCCGGCGTTGGAAAAACCCTCGGCCAATATCTGCAGGGTCACCGTCTTGCCGGTGCCGGTCGCGCCGGTGATCAGGCCGTGACGATTTCCATATTGCAGCAAAAGCTGTTCGGGCCGCTGATAGCTGTCGTCCGGCTTGCGGCTGGCTCCTATGAAGATACTGGTGTCGTCAGCCATGTGTCCGGTCTCCGCAAACCTATAGGGTTGAAAGCCCTGATCCCTTGAAGAAAAGGGAACCCTGCCGCAGGTATAGTGAGGCCGTTGCGGAGCGACAATGGGCATCGTCGAAAATGGCTTTTGGAGCTTGCGGAAGCTGCCCATATTTGGCAATCGGTTGACGGTCACCGTCACGGAAGGCGTGTTGCACGGGAAGTGTGCTGCATTGTGATATGGGACCGGGGACCGTAGACTGACATCATAGGCTGATGCGGCCGCTAGAACGAGGAGAACGGATGGGCGCCGGTGCCTTGACCCACGATGCCGAAATTCCGAACGCCGACCGGCAACGATGGCTGGCGCTGGCGGAGAAGGCGCTGGCCGGCGGCTCCTTCGAGGAAAAGCTCGTCTCGCATACGGACGACGCCATCCGCATCGAGCCGCTCTACGAGCCTTCGGTCACGGCGGAGCCCGTGGTGCGCGCCAACCCGAGATCACCGTGGATCGTCAGCCAGCGTGTCGACGATCCGGACATAGACCGCGCCAGGGCGCAGGCGCAGGAAGACGTCGCGCAGGGTGCTACCGGACTGTCGCTCGTCTTCGAAGGTGCGCCCAACGCGTTCGGCTATGGCTTGCCGAGAACGGCGGAGGCGCTGGAGACCGTGCTCGACGGCGTGCCGCTCAACCGCATCCAGATTCGCATCGACGCCCATCCCTGGAGCCGCGCCGTGGCCGATTGGCTGGTGGCGTTTTTGACCAAGCGCCGTTCCGACCCGGCAAAGCTCAACCTCTCCTTCGGCATCGATCCGGCGGCGATATTTGCCGGGACCGGCAGGCTGCGCATGTCGATCGAGGCTTTGCAGGCTTCGATGCCGCAGTCGCTCGCGCATTTCTTTTCGATGGGCGTGCCCGGCGTCCTGCTGGAAGCCGACGGGCGGGTGTTCCACAATGCCGGCGCAACCGAGGCGCAGGAGCTTGGCACCATGCTCGCCTCGGCGGTCTCCTATTTGAGGCTGTTCGAGAAGGCGCGCCAGCCGCTCGTCTATGCGGCGCCGCATATCGGTTTTGCGCTGAGCGTCGATCAGGACCAGTTCGTGTCGATGGCCAAGGTCAGGGCGTTGCGCGGACTGTGGGCGCGTGTCCAGGAGGCCTGTTCGATACCGCCCTCCACCGCCAGCATCCATGCCGAAACCTCCTTCCGGATGATGACGGCGGCCGACCCGGAAACCAACATTCTGCGTACCACCATCGCCGCTTTTGCCGCGGCAGCCGGCGGGGCGGATTCGATCGCCATCCTGCCGCACACCATCGCGCACGGTCTGCCGGCGGGTTTTGCCCGCCGCGTTGCCCGCAACGCACAACTGATCATGGCCAATGAAAGCCACATCGGCCACGTCGCCGATCCGGCTTGCGGTTCGGGCGCCGTCGAGGCGCTGACTTCGGAGCTCTGCGCGGCGGCCTGGCAAGAGTTCCAGCAGATCGAGGCGGAAGGCGGCGTGCTGTCCAGCCTCGAGCAGGGCCATATCCAGAAACGCGTCCAGGCAGCTTCCGCCCGCCGCAACACTGCCTACCAGGCGGGCGAGCGGGCGATCGTCGGCACGACGCTGCACCCGTCGAAAACCGAGCGTCCGGTCGAGACGCTGGCGGCGGAGCGGCGGCCAGCGTTCACCGGAGGCGTTGCGGTGTGCGAGCCGCTGTTTCCGATCCGCATCGATCAGGCGATCGGAGCCGCACCATGATCCCGGATTTCAGCCAGATCGGCTGGTCGCCCCCACGTCTGGCGCCGGTCGAGATCAAAGGCCAGCGGATGACGCCGGAAGGCATCGCCGTCAAGCATCTATACAACCAGGGCGATCTCAAGGGATTGCCGCATCTCGACACGTATCCCGGCCTGCCGCCCTTCGTGCGTGGACCCTACCCGACGATGTATGTCCAGCAAGCCTGGACAATCCGGCAATATGCCGGCTTCTCGACGGCCGAGGAATCCAACGCCTTCTACCGGCGCAACCTTGCCGCCGGCCAGAAGGGTCTGTCGGTCGCCTTCGATCTCGCCACGCATCGTGGTTATGACAGCGATCATCCACGCGTCGCCGGCGATGTCGGCATGGCCGGCGTCGCCATCGATTCCATTCTCGACATGCGCCAGCTGTTCGACGGCATCCCGCTGGATGAGATGACGGTATCCATGACGATGAACGGCGCGGTGCTGCCGATCATGGCGCTCTATATCGTGGCGGCGGAGGAACAGGGCGTCGCGCAGAAGGATCTCACCGGGACCATTCAGAACGACATTCTGAAAGAGTTCATGGTGCGCAATACGTACATCTATCCGCCAAAACCTTCGATGCGGATCGTGTCGGACATTTTTTCCTACACGTCGAAGCATATGCCGAAGTTCAATTCGATCTCGATCTCCGGCTACCACATGCAGGAGGCAGGTGCGACGGCGGATCTCGAACTCGCCTACACGATCGCCGATGGTATCGAATATGCCCGCGCCGGCATCGCGGCCGGCCTCGACATCGACCGTTTCGCGCCGCGCCTTTCGTTCTTCTGGGCGATCGGCATGAACTTCTTCATGGAAGTCGCCAAGCTGAGAGCAGCGCGCCTTTTGTGGTCGAGCCTGATGCTGAAGAATTTTTCGCCGAAGGACGAGCGCTCGCTGTCGCTGCGCACCCATTGCCAGACTTCGGGCTGGTCGCTGACGGCGCAGGACCCCTACAACAACATCATGCGCACCATGCTCGAGGCGATGGCGGCGACGCAGGGCCACACGCAGTCGCTGCACACCAATTCCTTCGACGAGGCAATGGCGCTGCCCACCGACCATTCGGCCCGCATCGCCCGCAACACGCAGCTCATCCTGCAGAAGGAATCCGGCACGACGCGGATTATCGACCCGTGGGGCGGCTCTGCCTATCTCGAACGGCTGACGCATGATCTGGCGGCGCGCGCGCTTGCCCATATCGAGGAGGTGGAGAGCCTCGGCGGCATGACCGCGGCGATCGAAAAAGGCATACCGAAGCTGCGCATCGAAGAGGCTGCCGCCCGCACCCAGGCGCGGATCGATTCCGGCGAACAGATCGTGGTCGGCGTCAACGCCCACCAGCCTGGGACGGACATCGATGTCGACGTGCTGAAGATCGACAATGCCGAAGTCAGAGCGCGGCAATTGTCGAAGCTGCAACGGCTGAAAGGCACGCGTGACGTCGCCGCCGTCGAGAGCGCGCTCGATGCGCTGACCCGTGCTGCTGGGAGTAACAAAAACCTGCTGGAATTCGCAATCCGGGCCGCACGCGCCAATGCCACGGTCGGCGAGATTTCGCTGGCGCTGGAAAAGGTCTTCGGCCGCCATGTCGCCTCGGTGCAGACGATCTCCGGCGTCTATCGCAAGGCACTCGGTGACAATCCGGTGGTCGACCGGCTGCAGGACAAGATCGTAGCGTTCGAGGAAAAGTCCGGCGGCAAGCCGCGCATTCTGGTCGCCAAGATGGGCCAGGACGGCCATGATCGCGGCCAGAAAGTGATCGCCACCGCCTTTGCCGACCTCGGCTTCGACGTTACCGTCGGGCCGATGTTCCAGACGCCGGACGAGATCGCCAAGCTCGCGGTCGAGCATGACGTGCACATCGTCGGCGCCTCGTCGCTGGCGGCCGGCCATTTGACGCTCATTCCCGAACTCAAGCATGCGCTGAAGAAGCTCGGCCGCGACGATATGCTGATCGTCGCCGGCGGCGTCATCCCACCACAGGATTATGATGCAGTCCGGCAGGCAGGCGCCACCGAAATCTTCCCGCCCGGCACGGTCATCCCGGAAGCGGCGGACCGGCTGATGGACCGGCTGCTGCAGGCCGGCTGACGCGGGTTATAATGTCTGTTGCAACGGCCGTCGCGCTGAGTTATAATTAGCGTTGCAACAGGATGTCTCACCATGAACACGACCATTCGCAAGATCGGCAATTCCGAAGGCGTCATCCTGCCGAGGGAGCTTCTCGATCGTCTGAACCTGAAGGCCGGCGACCAGCTTCAAATCATTGAAACAGGTGACGGTCTTGCGCTGAAGCCGGTGGACGATAGCTTCGAGCGGCAAATGAAAGCTGCCCGCGAGGTCATGGACAAATACAAGATCGCGCTTCAGAAGCTCGCCGAATGAGCTGTGAGTTTCTGACGCGGCGTGCAGTCGAAGCGATGCACGCCGAGCAGTTGCGCCGACACGGCGGAGCACAAGGCTTGAGGGATGAAAATGCCCTCGAATCGGCGCTCGCCCGCGCCGAGAACAAGGCCAACTACGGAGATCCGTCGATTGAAGATCTCGCTGCTGCCTACGTCTTCGGCATCGCCCGGAACCACGCCTTTGTCGACGGCAACAAGCGCACCGCCATTGTCGCGGCTGGCGCATTTCTGATCGTTAACGGTAATGCCCTGACGGCTGACAACGGCACGATCTACGAATTCGTCATGGGCGTTGCCGCCGGCGAGATCGACGAGGCTGGTGCCGCGGCGTTCTTCCGCGACCATGTCGTCAAGATCGAGGCCTAACTGGCAGTCAGCTTGACGATTTCCCACTCCTTGCCGTTGACCACGGCAATTTCGCCGACCCTCTTGCCGTACAAGGCCAAGGCCATCGGCGAAACATGGGAAATTGTGCCCTTGGCCGGATCGGCCTCATCCTCGCCGACGATCTTCCAATGTACCTTTTTGCCGTCATCGCTTTCCAGCGTGACGCCCATGCCGAAGCGAATAAGGTCGCTACCCGGCTCCGGCACGGAAAGCTCGGCGCTTTCGCGTCGCGCGGTCCAATAGCGCAGGTCGCGCGAGATGAGCGCGATGCGCTCGCGGTCGGCCCTCTTCTCCGCTCTGCCCAGTTCATCGCGCAGGGCAGCCAGTTCGGCGTCGATCAGCGTCAGGCCGCGTTCCGTCACAAGATTGCGGTGCTGACTGATCGGCCGCTCGCCGATGCCGGCGATGGCGTTTTCGCTGTCTTCCTCGCGGGTGAAAGCCCTGCTCATCCGATGAACTTAGGCTCGGAATGGCAACTCCACAAGCCATTGCTGAAGAAGAGCCTAGTGGTGAAGATCTGAGCTCAACACCCGAGATTAGACAGTTGCTTGGGGGTGGAAAGCGGACCATGCGAATGCCCCAACTTGACATACCTATCGCGCGCCGAGGGCCGCAAGGCTAAGGTCCGGTTGCGCTATTAGATAACGGAGCCCCTTGGTTCCGACGTCGCCTCGCTCAACGGTATTGAAGCCGTGCCGGCCGAGATCCGCTGCAACTTTGTCCAAATCGACGTAACCATGCCGGTGGAGCCGAAAGGTGCTCCTCTGGCGTGGCGGTTTTGCAAAATCGACGATAAGCACACGACCGCCCGGCTTCAGGACGCGGAAGGCTTCTCTGCCGAATTCCTCGCGGCCTTTCTTTGGAAGATGGTGGAACATCAGCGTGCTGAGGACGACATCGAATTCCCCATCCTTGAAAGGCAGTTCCTGAGCGGTGGCGGTCGAGAACCCGACTTGTAACCCGGCTCGCCGGGCCTTTGCCGCTGCGCGCGCAACCATTTCGACGGAGGCGTCGACGCCGTTCACACGCCCCTCCGGCCCCACCTTCTGTCTGGCGAGGAGCGCGGTGGTGCCGGTGCCGCACCCGACATCCAGGACCACTTCTCCCGGTTTCAGCTTGGCAAAGCTTAGTATCCTTTCGCGAAAAGTACGTTCGCGGCCGAAAGTCAGAAGCCACGCGAGCGTGTCGTATAGGGCGGCGGAATGAAGCGTGATGCCGACATGCGGCGCCTTCTCGTCTGCGGCGGCCGGTCTGCGGACCTTGGCGGACAGCCGCCCGTGAGCGCTTTGCCAAATCAATAGGCTTGCGATCACGACGAGTACACCAGCATGAAGCAGAAGGACGGGAATTCCCAAGGAAAAGACCGCATTTGCCTGTCCCAACGAGAAAAATGCCGCAAGCACCACGGCCACTTTGACGAGCGCGACTAGCGCATGCCCGCCAACTATTGTTCCAAAAAGCCGTTGGTGCATTGCTTTATCTCCTGCCAGCCGGCCCCGCGCTGGGACTTTCGCAACAGCATATGATACTGGACAGTGTGTCCAGTATCGGTTTCACTGGCCAGATCGCACCGGTCCGCCCAATACTGGACGGTTTGGTGTCCTATGACCGGAAAAAGGATGTTGCCGATGCCAGCCGGATCGATCGACCGTCGGATCGCCAGGACCCGCAGCCGACTGCAGCAGGCGCTTTTCAGACTGACCGCCGAGAAGGGGTATACGGCGATCACGGTCGAGGACATCTGCAGGGACGCCGATGTCGGCCGCTCGACTTTCTATACGCACTATCCCGACAAGGACTGCTTGAGGAAAGCAACGATCGACGAGCATATGAAGGGCTTGCAGGCACGCGGTGCCGAACGCCATTCGCAGAGAAATGCCAAGGGTTTTTCCTTCAGCGGTCCGGTGTTCGAGCATGCTCATGCCACGCGGGAGATGCACCGTGCGCTGATGGGCGGGAAAAAGCGCGAAATGCCAGAAGAGATCCGTGGCTGGATAAGCAAGCAGGTTCGCCACGAATTGGCGAATATCCAAGGTGATGACGGCGGAGCCAGACTTGAGATCGCCACACGCTTCATCGTTGGCGCGTTCTTTGAAGTGATGCACTGGTGGCTTGAGAGGGATACGAAGCTGTCCCCCACGGAGATCGACCAGACATTCCGGCAACTTGCCTTCAACGGGATAAATGCGGTGTTCGCTGAACCGACGAGGATCGAATAGAGGCCAAAAGGGGCTTCGTTTGATCGCCCACAGAAGGGCGCAAGCGATATTCCGTCTTGGCGAGCAAGCTTCAGGTTTTCACCACGAGTTCGACCGGGCTAGTCTGGCACGAATCCTGCCGCGTGACCGTTGAACGCAATGGATCTGTGCCGATGTTGAACAGAAGAACGCTGCTTGCGCAGACCGCCGGCTTTGCGGTCATGGGGCTTTCGCTCGGGAAAGCAGCGGCGAAAAACCTGCCCGGCATCGAGAAAGCCGCGATGCGCGGGGCGATCAACGCAACCGAGCTCGGCGTCCGGCCCGGCGCGCTTGACGACCAGAGCAAGACTTTCGCCAAGCTGCTGCGCGATGCGCACGACCGCGACATGCCGGTGTTCCTGCCGCCGGGGACCTATATCGTTTCCAACCTGTCGCTGCCCGGCCGCGTGCGCCTGTCCGGCGTGCCGGGCGCATCGCGGATCGTCTACGGCGGCAATGGCCATCTCATCATGGCGGAACAGGCGGAGCACATCGAACTCAGCGGGCTGGTGTTCGACGGCAGCAACCGCTGGATGGGCGACTACACGCAAGGCCTGCTCGATCTGCGCCGCATCGCCCATCTGGTCGTCGACAATTGCCAGCTTACCGGCAGCGGCAAGAACGGCCTGGCGCTCGAGCACGCCTCGGGCCGCATCGAGCGCTCGGAGATTTCCCGCGCAGCCGACGCCGGCATCTATTCGGTCGAGGCCAATGGCCTGGAAATATCAGGCAATAGCGTCTCCGACTGCGCCAATGGTGGCATTCTCGTGCACCGCTGGCAGGCGGACGAAGACGGCACCATCGTCAGCGGCAACCGGATCGAGCGCATCCAGGCGCGCAGTGGCGGAACCGGCCAGAACGGCAACGGCATCAATGCGTTCCGCGCCGGCAATGTCATCATCTCCGGTAATATTGTCTCGGATTGCGCGTTCTCGGCGATCCGCGCCAACAGTTCCAGCAATTTGCAGATCACCGGCAACACCTGCTCGCGTTCGGGCGAGACGGCCGTGTATTCCGAATTCTCGTTTGAAGGCGCCGTCATCAGCAACAACATCGTCGATGGCGCCGCCAATGGTATTTCGATCGTCAATTTCAACGAAGGCGGCCGCATGGGCGTGTGCTCCGGCAACATCGTCCGCAACCTGGCGACCAGCGGTCCCTACCCTGCCGACGCGCCCGGTTTCGGCGTCGGCATCAGCGTCGAGGCGGACACCACCGTTTCCGCCAATGTCGTCGAGAATGCGCCGCTCTACGGCATGCAGATCGGCTGGGGACCATTCATGCGCAACGTGATCGCGACGGGAAATATCATCCGCAAAGCCGGAACCGGCATCGTCGTCACCGTGGTCGAAGGTGCCGGGACGGCAATCATTTCGGACAATGTCATCGACGGGGTCCATAAGGGCGCGATCATCGGCCAGCGCTGGGCCGAGCCGGTGACCGGCGACCTCGCCGCCTCAGGCAATGCCGGCTATGCGCATCTGACCGTCGAGCGCAACCACGTCAGTTGAGTGCGGCGGTGGGCCGGAGCGCGCCTACTTTGGCGCCGATCCGGCTTTCGATGGGCGGATTTGCTTGTTCGATCAGCTTTGCCGCCAGCGCCTGGTCCGCGTGCAAAAGCTTTGCCAGCACGGCCGCGACCACCACTTCGGCGGCACGGCCAGCGCCATCATCGCATTTCAGCGCGATGCCAAGGCCAAGCTCCGGAAGGGCGGCACAATGGACGCCCTCGGCCCCTCCCTTGGCGAAAATCCGGCCGGAGGCGGCCGCCATCAGCGCGACATCCGCCCTGCCCGTACCGGCGACGAAAAACGGCTCGGCCATGCAGGCGGAAAGCAGCCGCTTGGCCGCCCGGGCGCGCACCGGCTCGAAGCCGGCGCCCGTCGCCATGCGGGCAAAGCCAAGCGCGAAACTGCGGAGAGGCACGGCATAGGTCGGGATCGAGCAGCCGTCGGTGCCACGGTGATCGGCGTCATGGGCGGCGCCGGTCACTGCCTGCATCGCGTCGCGCACCATCTCCTGCGAGGCATGGCCCGCCTTAACGTAGCCGCGATGAGCGATGCCGCTGTGAACGCAGGTGCAGAGAAAGCCCGAGTGCTTGCCGGAACAATTATTGTGCAAGGCGTTCGGCGCACGGCCGGCGCGCGCGAGCGCCAGCGTCGCCCCGTGGTTCGACGGCCAATGCGCGCCGCATTCGAGCGCGGTGTCGTCGAGGCCGGCTTTCGCCAACATGGCGCGCGCCAGCTCGACATGCGCCGGCTCGCCGGAATGCGAGGCGCAGGCCAGCGCCAGTTCCCGGTCGCCGAAGCCGTAGGAATCGGCGGCACCGCTCTCGACCAGCGGCAACGCCTGAATCGCCTTGACCGCCGAACGCGGGAACACCGGGTGTGCCGTGTCGCCGATCTCCCAGACGGGCTTGCCGTCGGCGTCGAAGACGGCAACAGCGCCACGATGGGCGCTCTCGATGATCGCGCCGCGCAAAACTTCGACCAGAACCGGATTTGTCATGAATTCCCCGTGAAATGCGGGGCCGCTTTTATCTGATCCGGTCGAGAATGGAAACGTAGTTGGCGACCGCCGCGCCGCCCATGTTGAAGACGCCGCCGAGCTTTGCTCCCGGCACCTGGATGCCGCCGGCCTCGCCGACAAGTTGCATGGCGCTCAGCACATGCATCGATACGCCGGTGGCGCCGATCGGATGGCCCTTGGCCTTCAGCCCGCCGGACGGATTGACCGGCAGCCTTCCGTCCTTCGCCGTCTCGCCATCCAAGGCCAGCTTGGCGCCCTCGCCCGGCTTGGCCAGGCCCATCGCCTCATACTCGATCAGTTCGGCGATGGTGAAACAGTCGTGCGTCTCGACGAAGGACAGGTCGCCGAGCGTCACGCCCGCTTTCTTCAGCGCCTGGTTCCAGGCCTGCTCGCAGCCTTCGAAGGCGAGGATGTCGCGCTTCGACATCGGCAGGAAATCCTGCACATGCTCGTTGGCGCGGAACGCGACGGCGCGGCGCATTTTCAGCGCCGTCGCCGTGTCGGCGAGGACAAGGGCGGCGGCGCCGTCCGACACCAGCGAGCAGTCGGTGCGCTTCAGCGGGCCGGCGACGAAGGGGTTTTTTTCGCTTTCCTGGCGGCAGAACTCGTAGCCGAAATCCTTGCGCATTTGCGCATAGGGGTTGTCGACGCCGTTCTTGTGGTTCTTGGCGGCGATCATCGCCAGCGCGTCCGACTGGTCGCCGTAGCGCTGGAAATAGGCTTGGGCGATCTTGCCGAAGACGCCGGCGAAGCCTGCCGGCGTTTCGCCGTCCTCCGGCAGATACGAGGCCTTGAGCAGGTTCTTGCCGATCTCCGGACCAGGCGTCGTCGTCATCTGCTCGGCGCCGACCACCAGCACGATACGGGCGGCATTGGCGTCGATGGCGCGGATGCCTTGCCTGACTGCCGCCGAGCCGGTGGCGCAGGCGTTCTCGACGCGGGTCGCCGGTTTGAAGCGCAGCCGGTCGTCGGCCTGGAGAACCAGGCTCGCGGTGAAATCCTGGGCGGAAAACCCAGCGTTGAAGTGGCCGAGCACGATCTCGTCGACCTCATCTGGACCGATGCCGGCATGATCAAGCGCCTCGACTGCCACCTTGGTGATCAGGCCCTCCAGCGTCTCGCCTTCGAGTTTGCCGAAGCGCGAATGCGCCCAACCGACGATGCATGCTGTCATGGCGATCTCCATCCTGCAGGCCCGGCTACGCGATGTCGCAGCGGCTCGGCATTGTTCAACCATGAACCGTTCCTCCGACTTCGTGAAGGGGCCAGAACCGCACAATCGCTTGATCTTGATATCTGGTCATAATGTCTGGCTTTTGCCAGCAAATCAGGCTGAATTTTTTGTTGATTGATGCGTCAATAAAAAATAATCTCGTCACAACAGGCCGGAGCAAGTATGCCGAAACTCGGAATGGAGCCGTTGCGCCGCAGGGCGCTCATTGACGCAACGATCTCGGCGATCGGCGAGCGTGGTTCGCTTGATGTGACGATGTCGGAAATCGCCGGGCGCGCCGGCGTGTCCTCGGCGCTTGCCCACCATTATTTCGGCGCCAAGGACGAATTGCTATTGGCGACGATGCGGCACATCCTGAGCGAGCTCACCGCCGATACGCGCCGCGCGCTTCGCGCGGCCGGCACGGCGCGCCAGCGCGTCTCGGCAGTGGTCGCGGTCAATTTCTCTGATATCCAGTTCCGGCCGGAAACGATCGCCGCCTGGCTCGCCTTCTATGTCGAGGCGCAGAAGTCGGCAGCACTTCGCCGGCTGCTCAAGGTCTATGCGCGGCGGCTGCATTCCAATCTGCTCAGTGGGCTGAGCGGCATCCTGCCGAGAAGCGAGGCCGACCGGGTTGCCGAAGCGACGGCGGCGCTGATCGACGGGCTCTTTATCAGGCGCGCGCTGAAGGACGGCGTTCCCGATGCCGCGACCGCGATCGCACTGGTCGAGGACTATCTCGAAACTAAACTCAGCGGACGGCAGCAGCAGTGACATCCAAGCGACCCAACATCCTGATCGTCATGGTCGATCAGCTCAACGGAACGCTGTTTCCAGACGGGCCGGCGGACTTCCTGCACGCACCGCATCTGAAGGCGCTCGCCGCGCGTTCGGCGCGTTTTTGCAACAATTACACCGCATCGCCGCTCTGCGCGCCGGGCCGGGCCGCATTCATGAGCGGCCAATTGCCGTCACGCACCGGGGTCTATGACAACGCCGCCGAATTCGCGTCCTCGATCCCGACCTTTGCGCATCATCTGCGCGCCGCCGGTTATCACACCTGCCTCTCCGGCAAGATGCATTTCGTCGGTCCGGACCAGTTGCACGGCTTCGAGGAACGGCTGACCACCGACATCTATCCGGCCGATTTCGGCTGGACGCCGGACTATCGCAAGCCCGGCGAGCGAATCGACTGGTGGTATCACAATCTGGGTTCAGTGAGCGGCGCCGGCGTCGCCGAGATCACCAACCAGCTGGAATATGACGACGAGGTCGCCTTCCACGCGGTGCAAAAGCTCTACGATTTCGCCCGCGTCTCCGACGATGTGGCGCGCCGGCCCTGGTGCCTGACGGTTTCCTTCACCCACCCGCACGACCCGTACGTCGCGCGGCGGCGCTACTGGGATCTCTACGAGGATTGCCCGGCGCTCGAGCCCGAGATCGGCTTTATTCCCTACGACAGGCAGGATCCGCATTCGCAGCGGCTCTACCGCGCCAGCGACTATGACAGCTTTGAGATCACGGCGGAGCAGGTCCGCCGCGCGCGGCGCGGCTACTTCGCCAACATCTCCTATCTCGACGACAAGCTCGGCGAATTGCTGTCGGTGCTCGACCACACGCACATGCTCGACGATACGATCATCCTGTTCTGCTCGGATCACGGCGACATGCTCGGCGAGCGCGGTCTGTGGTTCAAGATGTGCTTCTTCGAAGGTTCGGCGCGGGTGCCGCTGATGATCGCCGGCAACGGCATCGCCGCCGGCCTGATCGACACGCCGGTCTCCAACCTCGACGTGACGCCGACGCTTTGCGGCCTCGCCGGCATCGACATCAGTGCGATTGCGCCGTGGACCGACGGCCAGTCGTTGCTGCCGCTGCTGAACGGAAAGAAACGCTCCGCGCCGGTGCTGATGGAATATGCTGCCGAAGGCTCCAACGCGCCGATGGCGGCGATGCGCGAGGGTCGCTACAAATTCATCCATTGCGAGATCGATCCGCCGCAACTGTTTGATCTGGAATCGGATCCGCGGGAATTGACCAATCTCGCCGTCGATCCGGCCAATGCGGCTTTGGTGAGCGCTTTCACCGACAAGGTGCGGGCGCGCTGGGACATGGCGGCGTTCGATGCCGCGGTGCGTGCAAGCCAAGCCCGCCGCTGGGTGGTCTACCCGGCGCTGCGCAACGGCACCCATTATCCCTGGGAATTCCAGCCGCTGCAGAAGGCGTCGGAACGCTACATGCGCAACCACATGAACCTCGACCTGCTCGAAGAGCAGAAGCGCTTTCCGCGAGGCGAATGATGGCCGACAGTCTCGTCCCGTCGCTCGACCATCTCAGGCAGGCCTATGCCGTCACCTCCAAGGCGACGCAGATCACGCCGCTGCTGGAATCGGCGGCACTCGCCGGCGAGACCGGCGCTGCCCGGGTCTTCGTCAAGCCGGAATCGCTGCAATGGGCCGGCTCGTTCAAGGTGCGCGGCGCCTATTGGCGGCTGAAGCGACTGTCGCCCGATGAAGCCAAAAAGGGCGTCGTCGCCTATTCCTCCGGCAATTTCGCGCAAGGGCTGGCGGCCGCCGGCCAAGCGCTCGGCATTCCCGTCACCATCGTCATGCCGATCGACGTACCTGCCGCCAAGCGCGACGCCACATCAGGCTATGGCGCGCGCGTCGTGCTGACCGACCATGGCGAGCGCGCGCGTGAGGAGGTCGCCGCTGCCAAGGCGCGCGAGATCGCCGAGAGCGAGAACCTGGCGCTGCTGCACCCGTTCGACGATCCGGAGATCGTCGCCGGCCAGGCCGGCGCCGGACTGGAAGCGCTCGACCAGCTCGCCGCAATGGGAGCGGAGTCCGATCTGTTGTTCTGCTCGGTCGGCGGCGGCGGGCTGATCGGTGGGGTTTCGCTGGCCTTCCACTATCTATCGCCGGCGACCGAGATCATCGGCGTCGAGCCGGAAGGTTTCAACGGCATGGGCGCGTCGCTGGCGCATGGCGCCATCGAGACGATGCCGGCCGGGCCGAAATCGATCTGCGACGGGCTGATGTCGCGGCGGCCCGGCGACGCGCCGTTCGCAGCGGTGAAGGCCGCCGGCGTTCGCGGCATAACTGTCGACGATGTGTCGGTGCGGCGGGCGATGCGCATCGCCTTCGAGCGGATGAAGCTGGTGCTTGAGCCATCCGGCGCTGCCTCGCTGGCGGCGTTGCTCAGCGGCAAGGTCGACGTAATCGGCAAGACCGTTCTCGTGATCGCAACTGGCGGCAACGTCTCGCTCGCCGATTTCATGGCGCACATGACCCATGTTTGAAGCGGATTTCGTCATCATCGGCTCCGGCTCGGCCGGTTCGGCCATGGCCTACCGGCTGTCGGAGGACGGCAAGCATTCGGTGATCGTCATCGAATATGGCGGCAGCGATATCGGGCCGCTGATCCAGATGCCATCGGCGCTATCGATACCGCTCAATATGAGCCTCTACGACTGGGGCTTTGCCAGCGAACCGGAGCCGCATCTCGGCGGCCGCGTGCTGGCGACGCCGCGCGGCAAGGTCATCGGCGGCTCATCCTCAATCAACGGCATGGTCTATGTGCGCGGCCACGCCCGCGATTTTGACCATTGGGCCGAACAGGGCGCGGCCGGCTGGGGCTTTGCCGACGTGCTCCCCTATTTCAAGCGCATGGAGGACAGCAATGGCGGCGAGAATGGCTGGCGCGGCCACGGCGGCCCGCTGACCGTACAGCGCGGCTCGCGGACCAATCCGCTCTACGGCGTCTTTGTCGAGGCAGGCCGTCAGGCCGGTTTCGAGCTGACCGATGATTACAACGGCGCGAAGCAGGAAGGCTTTGGGCCGATGGAGCAGACCATTCGCGGCGGGCGTCGCTGGTCGGCGGCGAGCGCCTATCTCAGGCCGGCACTCAGGCGGAAAAATGTCAGCCTGGTCAAGGGCTTCGCCCGACGGGTGATCATCGAGAATCAACGCGCCATCGGCGTCGAGATCGAAACGCGCAAACAGGTTCAGGTGGTCAGAGCCCGGCGTGAGGTGATCGTTGCCGCGTCCTCGATCAATTCGCCCAAAATCCTGATGCTGTCCGGCATCGGCCCCGGCCAGCACCTCAGAGAGAACGGCATTCCGGTGATCGCCGACCGGCCCGGCGTCGGCCGCAATTTGCAGGACCATATGGAGCTCTACATTCAGCAGGAATCGACAAAGCCGATCACCCTGAACTCGGTGCTGAACCCGTTCTCGAAGGCATTGATCGGGGCGCAGTGGCTGTTCTTCAAGTCCGGCCTCGGCGCTACCAATCATTTCGAGGCGGCCGCCTTCGTGCGCTCGCGCGCCGGCGTCGACTATCCCGACATCCAGTATCACTTCATCCCGGCGGCGGTCCGCTATGATGGCAAGGCGGCGGCGAAGGCGCATGGCTTCCAGGCGCATGTCGGGCCGATGCGGTCGAAGTCGCGCGGTTCGGTCACGCTGCGCTCGCCCGATCCCAAATCGAAGCCGGTGATCCGCTTCAACTACATGTCGCATCCGGACGACTGGACGGAGTTCCGCCACTGCATCCGGCTGACCCGTGAGATCTTCGGGCAAGCGGCCTTCGATCCTTACCGCGGCAAGGAGCTGTCGCCGGGTTCACATTTGCAATCGGATGACGAGCTCGACGCCTTCATCCGCGACCACGCCGAAAGCGCGTATCACCCTTGCGGCACCTGCAAGATGGGCCGTGCCGACGATGCGATGAGCGTCGTCGACCCGGAATGCCGCGTCATCGGCGTCGACGGGCTGCGGGTCGCCGATTCCTCGATCTTCCCGCGCGTCACCAATGGCAATCTCAACGCGCCGTCGATCATGACCGGCGAGAAGGCCGCCGACCACATTCTCGGACGCTCGCCGCTGGCGCCCTCCAACCAGGAACCATGGATCAATCCGCGCTGGCAGGCGTCGGACAGATAGGCCATGATCCGGCGGACGCATATTCCCGCATGCCGCGATAGACGATTTGGAGAACAGCCATGCGCGCCCAGCCAACGGCATCGCACTATGTCAACGGCCGCTATATCGAGGACGAGCGCGGCGCGCCGCTGCCGGTCATCTATCCGGCGACCGGCGAGACCATCGCCATGCTGCGCTCGGCGACACCGAACGTGCTGGAGCTCGCTATCGAGGCCGCGCGTGCGGCACAACCCGCCTGGGCGCGGCTGAAGCCGGTCGAACGCGGCCGTATCCTGCGCCGCGCCGCCGACATTTTGCGCGCCCGCAATGCCGATTTGGCGCGCATCGAGACCCTCGACACCGGTAAGCCGATCCAGGAAACACTGGTCGCAGACGCCCCGTCGGCCGCCGATTGCCTCGAATATTTCGGCGGTGCGGTCGCCGCCTTTAATGGCGAGGCCGTCGATCTCGGCGGTCCCTTTGCCTATACCAGGCGCGAGGCGCTCGGCGTCTGCGTCGGCATCGGCGCCTGGAACTACCCGATCCAGATCGCCGGCTGGAAATCCGCACCGGCCCTCGCGATGGGCAATGCCATGGTGTTCAAGCCGTCGGAGAACACGCCACTTTCAGCACTGGCGCTCGCTGAAATCTACACCGAGGCCGGCCTGCCCGATGGGCTGTTCAACGTCGTGCAAGGTTTTGGCGATGTCGGCGCCGGCCTTGTCGGCCACGATGTCGTCGCCAAGGTCTCGGTGACTGGCTCGGTGCCGACCGGCCGCAAGGTGCTGTCGCTCGCCGGCTCGAAGATGAAGAACGCGACGATGGAGCTTGGCGGCAAGTCGCCGCTGATCGTCTTCGACGATGCCGATCTCGAAAATGCCATCGGCGGCGCCATGCTCGGCAATTTCTATTCGACCGGCCAGATCTGCTCCAACGGCACGCGGGTCTTCGTGCAGAGCAGCATCCATGACCGTTTCGTCGAAAGGCTGACCGAGCGGACCAAGAAGATCCGTATCGGCGATCCGCTCGACCAGGAAACGCAGATGGGGCCGCTGGTCTCGAAGGCGCAGCACGACAAGGTCGTCTCCTACATCGAGGCCGGCAGGCAGGATGGTGCCGTGCTCGCCTGCGGCGGCAACGTGCCTTCGCTGCAGGGCTTCCAGGGCGGTTTCTTCGTCGAGCCGACTGTGTTCACAGGTGTCACCGACACGATGCGCATCGCCCGCGAGGAGATTTTCGGGCCGGTGATGAGCGTGCTGAAATTCGACGGCGAGGACGAGGTGGTCGAGCGCGCCAACGACACCGAATTCGGCCTCGCTGCCGGCGTGTTCACGCGCGACCTGCAGCGCGCCCACCGCGTCATCGCCGAGCTGCAGGCCGGCACCTGCTGGATCAATGCCTACAATCTGACGCCGGTCGAGATCCCCTTTGGCGGCTTCAAGCAGTCCGGCATCGGCCGCGAGAATTCGCTGGCGGCACTGGCACTCTATTCACAGCTGAAGTCGGTCTATGTCGAGACCGGGGACGTCGCCAGCCCGTACTGATCCTTGCGGGCCGTGCCGTCCAGATATTGCGTCAGCGCGCAGACCAGATGGTAGAAGATGCTGGCCGGCACCTCGTTTGCCAGCGAACGGCCACGCTCGTCGATGCGGTCGATCCACAGGCCGAGCGGTGCCGGATTGATGTGCCAGCGGAACAACCGGCCGACCCGAGCCTCGATCTCCGGCTTCAGGTCGGGACCGCCCGAACCGTCCAGCGCGATCGCCGCCTTGATCGCTTCGGCCTGCGGCCAGCTGCGCGAGACGCGGTCGAGCGGCAGGCCTTGCCGCGAGACAGCGCCGTAGGCGAGGCCGGTGGCGCGGTTGAGGCCATTGGCGATCGCCGACGCGTAGAGTTTCCTGGCGAGGCCGGTCAAGCCGCTCTGGCCGCTGCGGCCGGCGAAGTCGACCAGCAGCGAGGCCCATTCGAAATGATGGCCTGGTTCCGTCCAGGTGCCTTTCTCGCCGGGAGCCGGCCGCCATTCATGGTCGAAATACTCGCCAAGCGTCCAGCTCTCAGGATCGAAGAAATGGCTGCGGAACAGATCGACGATGCGCGCGGCGCGGCGGAGATGGGCGCGCTCGCCCGTCGCCTGATGCCAGGCCAGGAACGCCTCGAGCAGATGCATGTGCGGGTTGGAGCGGCGCTCGCCCTCGCCGCTCGAGGTCTCGAGAAAACCGGTCAGGCGTTGGTCCTCGAGATGCGCGTCGAGGAACGCAAAGGTTTCCTCGCCAAGCCGCAATGCGTCCGGATTGCCGCACATATGGGCATGCGCCAGCGCCAGAAGCACGCAGGAATGGTCGTAGGCATCCTCCGCAGCGTCGGCGACGGTGCCGTCGATGTTGAGCGTGCGCACCCAGCCGCCATTGTCGGTGCGGCCGTTCCTCGCCATGAATTCGATGCCGTGGCTGATCAACCGATCGGCCGGGCCGTTCCAGCCACGCGCCTTGGCGACGGCGAAGGCGTAGATCTGCCTGGCCTGCGTGCGCATGCGCTTGGGTTTCATCAGCGGGGTGGCGTCGAAGCCGAGCGCTTCGTGGAACCCGCCATGGCGTTCGTCAACGCCGACAGTCGACCACAGCGGCACCGTCTCCTCGAACAGCCAGTGGTGCACGCGGCGCTGCCAGGCGCCGCTTTCGATGACGCGATCGTCGGCGGGCGTGAACCTGGTTTCCAGGCGGCCGCTCTTTTCGAGCTGTTCGACGATCTTCTTGACGTTCTGGCTGTGGCTGACCGGAGCCACGAAAGTGGCGTCGGCGGTCGACACGATGGCGACGTCCTTCATCCCGATGGCCGACAGCAGGCGGCCGTCGCTGCGGATATAGGAGTTCTCGCAGTCGATGGCGACGACGTCGCCGACGATGACGTTGCCCTGCGTGTCGGAGGGCCCGACGTCGAGCAGCGACTGCCAGGAACCGAGATCGTTCCAGCGAAAGCCGGCCGGCACCATGGCAATGCCGCTGGCGCGCTCCATGATCGCGTAGTCGATCGATGTCGACGGGATGGCGGCATAGAGCTCCAGAGGCATATAGAGGCCGGAAAGATCTGATGTCGCCGCCTGGTAGGCAGCCTCGGTGGCGCTCCAGATATCGGGCTGGAAAGCCATGAATGCATCGCGCATGGCGCTGGCGCGAAACAGGAAAATGCCGGTGTTCCAGTAGAAATTGCCGGCCTCGAGATAGCTCTGCGCGGTCGCGAGATCGGGTTTTTCGACGAAACGCGAGACGTCGTAGATGCCATCCCGCTCGCCGGCCACCTCGATGTAGCCATAGCCGGTCTCGGGTTGCGCGGGCTTGATGCCGAACACCACCAGCCTGCCCTCGCGCGCCGCCGCAGTGCCGGCCTCGACGCTCCGCCAGAATTGCTGCGCGGTCGCAATCTCATGGTCGGACGGCACCACCAGCACCAGGCTGTCGCCGAATTCCGACAGCGTGCGCAGGCTTGCCAAGGCAACGGCCGCGGCAGTGTTGCGTCCGGTCGGCTCGAACAACGGGCCGCCGCCGGAAAGCTCGTGGCCGGCAATATCGGCATGAACGCGGTCGGCGTGCCTTTCCGAGGCAATCAGAAAAACCGGCGTTTCGCCTTCCGGCCGCGCGGTCAGCCGGCGCAGCGTCTTGGCCAGCATCGAACCATCGCCCGAGAAATCATGGAACTGCTTGGGATTGTCCTCGCGCGACAGCGGCCATAGTCGCGAGCCGACGCCGCCGCTCATCACAAAACTGACGATCCGTTCGGTCATGAAAACAAGCCCGCATTCAAAAGGTCTGATTGTAGGCGCCGACTTCGGGGCTGCGGCGCAGCACCGCATCGACGGCTTCGAACATCTGCCGGCGCCGCTCGGACGATACCGGGCTCTCCACCACCACCACAAGCTCCGGCTTGTTCGATGATGCCCGCACCAGCCCCCAGGTACCATCCTCCGCCACGACCCTGACGCCGTTGACGGTGATCAGCTCGGCGATCTTTTGGCCGGCGAAGACCGCGCCCTCGTCCTTCATCTCGCGAAAATCGCCAGCGACCCGCTCGACGACACCGTATTTGAGCTCGTCGGCGCAATGTGGCGACATGGTCGGCGTGCCGAAGGTCAGCGGCAGATCGCGGTAGAGGTCGGCCATGCTGCTTTGCGGGCTGCGGTCCAGCATCTGGCAAATGGCGATGGCCGTGACCAGGCCATCGTCATAGCCGCGGCCGATCGGAGGATTGAAAAAGAAGTGGCCCGATTTCTCAAAACCGGCGGCGGCGCCGAGTTCGGCGACGCGCCGCTTGATATAGGAGTGTCCGGTCTTCCAATAGTCGGTGACCGCGCCATTTTCCCGCAGCACCTTATCGGTCATGAACAATCCGGTCGACTTGACGTCGACGACGAAAGTCGAGCCGGGATAGAGGTGCGAGATGTCGCGCGCGAGCATGACGCCGACCTTGTCGGCGAAGATCTCGTTGCCTTCATTGTCGACCACGCCGCAACGGTCGCCATCGCCGTCGAAACCGAGCCCGACATCGGCGCCCGTTTCCAGCACCTTGTCGCGAATGGCGTGCAGCATCTGCATGTCTTCGGGGTTGGGATTGTAATTGGGAAACGTATGATCGAGCTCGACGTCGAGCGGGATCACCTCGCAGCCGATCCGCGCCAGCGCTTCGGGGGCGAAAGCGCCGGCGGTTCCGTTGCCGCAGGCAGCCACCACCTTGAGCTTTCTCGATATGCGTTTTCCGTTGGTCAGATCGTCAAGGTAGGTTTTGCGGAAATCGGGAACAAAGGCGTAGGAGCCGCCACCGACAAGGTCGAAATCGCCTGACAGCACGATCGCCTTCAGCGCGCTCATCTCCTCGGGACCGAAGGTCAGCGGACGCGCCGCGCCCATCTTGACGCCGGTCCAGCCATTCTCGTTATGCGAGGCGGTGACCATGGCGACGGACGGCGTGTCGAGCGCGAACTGGGC
The DNA here is from genome assembly GCF_040323155.1 of Mesorhizobium sp. M0060. Lineage (NCBI taxonomy): Bacteria > Pseudomonadati > Pseudomonadota > Alphaproteobacteria > Hyphomicrobiales > Phyllobacteriaceae > Mesorhizobium > Mesorhizobium sp. M0060. The sequence continues at coordinate 117,474 of NZ_JAMYUP010000011.1, read as the reverse complement.
GAAATAGGCCATCGGCGACAAGGCCAGCCCGACATCCTTGACCCGCGCGCCGGCGGCCATCAGCCCGGAAACCAGCGCCAGCTTGATGGCAAGCGAATAGGCGCGGAAATCATGGCCGGTGACGATGTCGGGTCCGGCACCCAGGCGCCGGATCAGCGTGCCGAGCCCCATGCCGAGCGCCTGGACGCCGATCAGATTGAGTTCCGGCGGCTCGTTCGAGCCCGGATGGCCGAACCACCAGCGTGCATCATATTCGCGAAACCCGGACGGCTTGATCAACGCCGAGGTTTCGAACTCGAATGTGTTTGGTCTGGCATGGCTAACGATCTTCATCGACAAGACTGCGAACTCCAAGCGGCTGAATCAATGTTTCGAGGCAAGTGGACGGTTACCTGCCAGGAAGCCTTTAAGCTGTGTTTGTGCGACAGGAAACTGAAACCTGTATGACGTTGCGGCGAAAGCGAAAGAAATGCGACGGAAGCGCTGCCATTGGCGCTTGCAGGAACCAAACGCGGCGGCTATAAGCCCGCGGTCTGGTCACGGAGTGTAGCGCAGCCTGGTAGCGCACATCGTTCGGGACGATGGGGTCGCAGGTTCAAATCCTGCCACTCCGACCAGAAAAAACATGTCCGACCCGGAGACATGGTTCACGGCCCGGAGAGCCTACAGGCTCTCTTTGCAAGTCGCCGCCTTGCATTCGACCAGAAGGAAGGTTTGGCCGAGGAGAGGCCAAGGGGTTGCCCGCAGTGGCTCGGATCGCGGCCATTGCCGAGGCGAGCGGATGCTCGTCGTCACCGACAACGGGAGGGATTTCCAAGGCATCGGAATCCTCAATCCGCTTCGGAATGCCAAATCGCCCCGCGAAGGCCGGCATGGGGATCAACACCTCAGCTGCAAGCGCAACATGGGATGGCCCGTGGCCATCATATCGGTGCGGCAGTGAGTCACCCCTCCCCGAACTCGCCAAACTCTTTGCCGGAGGGATAGCCAAGCCGGTGCGACTCCTGCACCGCATCTCGCAAGTCTCTGCACGTCGCCGCACCATCGCCCAGTTTGCTTGTTGCAAAACCGGTGTTCCTGCCTCTTTTATTCATCCCCGGCCGCAAGACGAACCAGTTCACAGCGAGAAAAAGGGGCCATCGTGACGACCCGTCATCACGCCAGCAAGGGAGCGGTGTCCAGCGGTGCAGGTATGCTGCGCACCCCACTCGGGCCTGCCATCGCCGGCAAATACCAGCCGCCGGTCTGCCGGACCGACGCCCGTAGCCTGACAGTCTGTGACATCCTCGCCGCCTATGTCGATGCGCGCCAGGCCAAGATTGCCGGTCGCAAGGAATTTCTCGCCAGGATCCGTTTTCTGAACGAATTCTTCGGCACCGAACCGGTCGCCAGCATCAATAGCGACCGCTGCCGCGCTTATGTCGAGCACCGTTCGCGCGAGCGCAACCGGGTAGAGCGCGAGCGCGTCGTCAAACTCAACGCCGCCGCAATGGCGACCCGCAGTGCGAGACTGCCGCCGTGGCAGGACAAGGACTTTACGTCAGGCCCACGTCGCGATCTTGAGGATCTCCGCTCGGCGATCAACTTCTATGCCAGGGAATACGGTCTCGATCCGAAGCCGTCCGTCACCTTGCCAGACAAACCAGCAGAGCGCGAACGCTGGCTGACGCGCCAGGAAGCGGCGGGACTGCTGCGCGCGGCCTTGCGGCTGCGCCGGAAGCATGGGCAGTACGCTCATCTCTGCCGCTTTGTCATCATCGGCCTCTATACCGGCGGCCGGCATCGTTCGATCCTGCAGCTCAATTGGAATGCCGAGATCAGCGGAAGCTGGCCAGACCTTCAGCGCGGCGTGCTCCATCGCAAATTCCATCGCGCAAGAGAGAGCAAGAAACGGCGGCTGCTGGAGCAGCTGCCGCCACGGCTGATTGCCCATATGCGCCGATGGAAGCATATTGATCGGGATCACGGGCCGGTCGTCCATGGCAGCCTCGGCGAACCTATCAAGCGAATTGAGAAGGCGTTCCGCACCTGCCGCGTGGCAGCCGGGCTGGGCGACGATGTCGTCCCGGATGTACTTCGCTACACCTACATCGCCTGGCTGATGCAGCGCGGCGTCGACATCTGGTAGGTCGCCGACAATGTTGGCACGACCGTCAAGCAGTTGGAAAAGACCTATGGTCGCCATCCCGATTTCCAAAGCGTAGCGCCGAACCTTTCGCCCAGAAAGCGCCCGAAAACACTGTTTTTCGCTCAGTGTGAACCGGAAAAAAGGGTGAGACGACGCGTGTAAGTGACTGATACTATTGAACGGCCGGTGAGCAACACTCGTTTGGCCGCTGGGAACGCAGGCTGAAATCCTGCCACTCCGACCAGAAAAAACAGCGGCTTAGCTGTTTTTGTTCCCGAAACAACCCCCATCCGCTGTAGTTCTGACCAATCGCGCTATGCGCTCAGGCGAAACCGCGTCACGTCGATAGCCGCGGCCATCAGCGTCTGGGTGTAGGTGGCTTGCGGATTGCTGAAGATCGCCTCGGCCGGCCCCTCTTCAACGATCTTGCCCTGCTTCATGACAATGATGTAGTCGGCCATGGCGCGCACGACGGCGAGGTCATGGCTGATGAACAGATAGGACAGCTCGTGGTCGGCCTGCAGCTTGCGCAGCAATTCGACGATCTGCTTCTGCACGGAGCGGTCCAGCGCCGAGGTCGGCTCGTCCAGCACCACCACTTTCGGCTTCAGGATCATGGCACGCGCAATGGCGATGCGCTGCCGCTGACCACCGGAGAATTCGTGCGGATAGCGGTTGCGCGTGTTGGGGTCGAGCCCGACTTCGAGCAAGGCCTCTACCGCGCGGAGATCACGCTGCCTGCCCGACAAATTGGGCTCGTGGACCAGTAGCCCTTCGGTGATGATCTGGCCGACGGTCATGCGCGGCGACAGCGAGCCGAACGGGTCCTGGAAGACCAGCTGCAATTCGCGCCGCAGCGGCCGCATCGCCTGGCGGTCGGCGTGGGAGATGTCGCGGTCGCCAAGCCGGATGATGCCGTCGCTGGGCAGGAGCCGCAGCAAGGCGCGGCCGAGCGTCGACTTTCCCGAACCGGATTCGCCGACGATGCCGATGGTCTGGTTGCGCTTCAGCCGGATCGAAACGCGATCGACGGCGCGCAATATCAGCGGTTCTCCGCCAAGAAAGCCGCCGCCGATCTTGAAGGTCACTTCGACGTTCCTGCCTTCGAGCAGGATGGGGGCATTCGGAGGCGGCGGCGCCTTGGTGCCGGTCGGCTCGGCGGCGAGCAGCATCTTGGTGTAGGCGTGCTGCGGGTTGGCGAAGATCGCTTCCGCCTCGCCCTCCTCGACCACCTCGCCGTAACGCATCACATAGACCCGGTCAGCAAAGCGCCTGACAATGCCGAGATCGTGGGTGATGAAGACGATCGCCATGCCGAGCTTGCGTTGCAATTCGGCGAGCAGCATGAGGATCTGCGCCTGGATGGTCACGTCGAGCGCCGTCGTCGGCTCGTCGGCAATCAATATGTCGGGGTCGTTGGCCAGCGCCATGGCGATCATGACGCGCTGGCGCTGACCGCCCGACATCTCGTGCGGGTAGGATTTCATCCGCCGCTCCGGATCGGGAATATGGACCAGCCGCAAAAGTTTGAGTGCCTCTTCGCGTGCCTCGGTGGCGCCAAGTCCACGATGCTTGCGGATCGGCTCGATCAGCTGGTTGCCTATCGAATAGAGCGGGTCGAGCGAAGTCATTGGCTCCTGGAAGATCATGCTGATCTTGCGGCCGCGGATCTTGTTGAGCTCGGGCTTGCTCAGCGTCAAAAGGTTGCGGCCGCGGTAGTCGACGGTCCCGGTGGCCTCGCCGTTCGAGGCCAGCAGGCTCATCGCCGCCATCATGGTCTGGCTCTTGCCTGAGCCGGATTCGCCGACGACGGCAACGCTCTCGCCTGATTTGACGTGGATGTTGATGCCCTTCACCGCCTCCACCGCGCCGTCGAGGGTGCGGAAGCGGACGCGAAGGTCCTTGACGCTGAGGATCGTTTCGGAAGCAGCCATCTCAACGATCCCTGGGGTCGAGCGCGTCGCGCAGCCCGTCGCCGACGAAATTCAACGCGAACAACGTCGAGACGAGAAAGAAGGCCGGAAACAAAAGCAACCAGTTGGCCGAGCCGATGTTCTGGGCGCCGACCGAGATCAGCACGCCCCAGCTGGTCATCGGCTCCTGGACGCCAAGCCCGAGGAACGACAAAAAACTCTCTAGGATGATGACTTGCGGCACCAGCAGCGTCATGTAGATCACCACCGGCCCGAGCAAATTGGGGATGACGTGGCGCAGCAGAATGCCGCGCTGGCCGACGCCCATCGCCTCCGCCGCCTGGACATATTCCTGCCTGCGGATCGACAGCGCCTGTCCGCGCACGATGCGCGCCATGTCGAGCCACAGCACCGCGCCGACGGCCAGGAACATCAGCACGAAGTTCCTGCCGAAAAACACCACCAGCATGATGACGAAGAAGATGAACGGCAAAGAATAGAGCACGTCGACGATACGCATCATCACCTCGTCGACCCTGCCGCCGGCAAGGCCGGCAGTGGCGCCGTAGAGCACGCCGATGACCACGGCCACAACGCCGGCAAGCAGGCCGATGGCCAGCGATATGCGCCCGGCCATCAGCGTTCGCGACAACAGATCTCGGCCGGTGTTGTCGGTGCCAAACAGGAAATATTGCTGCTTGATCGATGCACTCATCACCATTTCGAGACCATCCGGCGATTTGCTCTCGATCTTTGTGCCGTCGAAGGTATCGGAACGATCAAGGTAGCGGATGTTGCGGTCGTCGATCGGCTTGGACGACCTGACGGTGACGAAGATACGATCGCCTTCCTGCCGCCAATCCTTGATGTCGACGCGCATGCGCCTGATCGCCTCATCGAGAGCGCCTTCGATCATGTCGATCTTCGGATAGGCGGAGAAGCTCGGCGGCGTGCGGACATAGTCGGCATAGATGGTTGTGTATTGATGCGGCACGAACCAGGGACCGAACACGCTGATGAGGGCAATGAAAGCAAGATAATAGAGACTGAACATGGCCGCGCGATTGGCCTTGAGGCGCGCCCAGGCGTCACCCCACAGAGATCGGCCGACGACCGGTGCGGCAACTGCGATATCAGTCATAGCGCACCCTCGGATCGACGACCCCATAGAGGACGTCGACGATCAGGTTGAAGACAATGGTGAAGAGCGCGATGACCACCACCGTCCCCATCACCAGTGTGTAGTCGCGGTTGAGCGCGGCAACGACAAAATGGCGGCCGATGCCCGGGATAGAGAAGATGGTCTCGACGATGATCGAGCCTGTGAGAAGGGCTGCAGCTGCCGGACCGGTGAAGGAGACGATCGGGAGGATGGCGCCGCGCAGCGCATGCTTGACGACGACTGACCAGCCGGACAGGCCGAGAGCGCGCGCGGTGCGGATGTGATGCGATTGCAGCGATTCGATCATCGAGCCGCGCATCAGGCGGGCAACGATGGCGATCTGCGGCAGAGCGAGCGTCAGTACCGGGCCGATCTTGTTGATAAGGGCTCCATCGCCCCAGCCACCGATCGGCAGGAGCTTCCAGGTCAATCCGAATACAAGCTGGATTACCGGGGCGATGACGAAGGTCGGAATGGTGCTGCCGGCGGTCGCCAGCGCGATCACCGAATAGTCGGCAAGCTTGTTCTGGTTGAGCGCGGCAACAGTGCCGAGCACGCTGCCGAGGAGCAGCGCCAGAATGAGCGCCGAAGCGCCGAGCTGGATTGAGATCGGCAGGCCCTCCTTGAACAACTCGCCGACGGTGAAATCCGGCATGTTGTAGCTGGGGCCGAAATTGCCGCGCAGAAGATTGCCGAGATAGTGGACGTACTGCAACCAGAGCGGATCGTTGAGGCCGAACTGAGCTTCGAGATTGGCCCTGATCTCGGGGCTCAGGCCCCGCTCCTGGTTGAACGGGCCGCCCGGCGCGACGCGTATCAGGAAGAACGCCATGGTCACGATGACGAACAGCGTCGGAATGGCGGTCAGAAGCCGCCGGAATACGTAACGCAGCATCGGTGCCCCGCTTGCCTATCGTGCCGCGCGTCCTTTTGGACAGGCAAAGACGCCACAGCACTTTGATTTGCGCATGATCGCCAGCGAAACTCGATTCTGACTTTCGTGGTCATACGCCGGCAACCAGAACCGCTGCCCCGAACGAGGCGGCGGTTTGGCCAAGGATCAATCCTTGGAGATGAAGCGGGACGGATGCACGTCCATCACATTGTCGACGAAGCCGTGAAGCTTCGACGAAACAATGTCGTGATAGCTATAGTAGAGGATCGGAATATTGCCGACCTCGTCGATGAGGATGCGCTCGGCTTCAGCGAGTTCCTTCATCCGCTCTTCCGGCTTGCCGCCGGCGGCGGCCGCCTTGTCCATCGCCGCTTCGTATTGCGGGCTGTTGTAGACCGAATAGTTGTTGCCGCTGGCCTTGCGGGAGATGCCGAGGAAGGTTTCGGGATCCTTGTAGTCGGCGATCCAGGCAGCGCGCGCCACGTCATAGTCGCCCTTCTGCTCGAGGAAGGAGTAGTGGGTCTTGGTGTCGGTATTGAGGAGTGTGATCTCGACGCCAAGCGGCTTCAGCTGTTCCTGAATGGCGACCGCTGTGTTCTTGTGGTTCTCCGAAGTGTTGTAGCGGATCTGCATTTTCAGCGGATGCTCAGGCGTATAGCCGAGTTTCTCGAGGATCTTCTTGGCAGCGTCCTCGCGGTCGATCTGCGACATGTCGGCGTATTTAGCCATTGCCGGCGTGTAGCCCTCGATCCCCGGAGGCACCATCGAATAGCCGGGCAGCATCGAATTCTGCCAGACCTTTTCGGCGATGAAATCGCGATCTATCGCCATCGAGATGGCGGTGCGTAGCTCGACATTATCCCACGGCGCCTTGTCGGTCTTGATCGCATAGTAGTAGGTGCCGAGGTATGGCCCGACGTGGATCTGATCGCCAAATTTGGTCTTGAGGTCGGCGAGCTGTTCAGTCGGGAGATCGTCATAGCTGTCGAGTTCACCGGCCTCGAAGCGCTTCATCGCCGACGAGCGATCTTCGGTCGGGATGTAGTTGACGACATCGATCTTGACGTTTGCAGCGTCCCAGAATTTTGAATTCTTGACCAATTTCATGTGATCGTTGGGAACCCACTCGGCCAGCGTGTAAGCGCCGTTGGAAACCAAATTGCCAGGCTTGATCCAGTCGGCGCCGAGCTTTTCGATGGAAGCCTTGTTGACCGGATAGGTCGCCTGGTGGGTCAGCATCTCCAGGAAATACGGCGTCGGCGCCTTCAGCGTCACTTCCAGCGTATTTGCGTCGATCGCCTTGACGCCCATCTCCTCCGGCTTGGCCTTCTTGGTGTTGACCTCTTCGGCATTCTTCACCGGATAGAGCATCGAAGCGTATTCGGCGCCGGTGGCTGGGTCTTCAAGCCGCTGGAAAGCATAGACGAAGTCATTGGCGGTCACCGGGCTGCCGTCCGACCAGAGCCCATCCTTGCGCAGCTTGAAGGTGTAGACGGTGCCGTCGTCCGATACCGTCCAGCTCTCGGCTGCGCCCGGAATGAGGTTGGCCTTCTGGTCTTGCATGGTCAGCCCCTGGAACAGGTCACGCAAGACGTTGGCTTCATAGACCGTCGAGGTCTTGTGCGGGTCGACCGACTCCGATTCGGCGGCGGTGCCTCTGTTATAGACGACTTCGGCGAAAGCCGGCGTGTAGAACGCACCGGCGGCCAAGACCATGGTCGTGGCGAATACCGTCGCCTTCAGCATGTGTTTCAGCATGGAGTTCTCCCTAATGACGTCGCCCTTCAGCCACGTCTCTAAGTGTTGACGCCCCGAAACCGATTGGTTGGTTCCTTTCGAGCGCGCAGCCGGTTCCCTTTCCGGTAGCTGGTGGCCAAACAGTAACGTGGAGATTTTTTATTTCAACAGACTCTCGGGGTAACCCAAAGTAAGGCGCCGGGACAGTCGCTTTGCAACCGGCCAATCATTAATCGAAACCATGAGCTTGGCTGGGTTTCCTCGCCCGGAACCGCTCACCTCGGGGAAAATAATCTGGCCGATCACTTCAGTTTGCCGGAATGTCTTAATCCGTTCTTAGGCAACCAAGGGTTACAAACTTCGATGGGTTCTGCACGTCGACCTTATGTTCCAGTGGGCAAGGGCAATGAACAAGATAGACAGTAAAACTGTCGCGTTGAAGCGTAAGATAGCACCTCAAATAAGGGCAAATCTACGCGAAATCAGAGACGAATCCGGAACTTCCGCGGTCGAATTCGCCCTGCTTTCGCCGATTTTCATCCTGCTGGTACTCGGAATGGTTGCATATGGTATCTATTTTGGTGCAAGCAACTCCTTGCAGCAAATCGCCGCCGATGCCGCCCGCACTGCAATTGCCGGATTGAACCAGACCGAGCGCCAAGCGCTGGTGGCGGGCTTCGTCAAAAATAACGCCAGTGGATACCCGTTCGTCGATTCCGGCAAGCTGACGTATCAGGCGACGGACAGCACGGCCGACGGAAATCAGTTCGTCGTGTCGATCCAGTACGATGCCAGCAACCTGCCGATCTGGAATCTGTTGCCCAGCCTTGCGATGCCGCAAACCACGATCTCACGCAGGTCGACCATCAGGATTGGAGGCATTTGAAATGTCGCAGTTCTTGCTGAGGGGCATCGGCCGGATCGGGCGCTCGATGCTTGGCGACGTGAAGGCGAACTTTGCCGTCATGACGGCGCTGATAGCGCCATTCGCGCTGGGGCTAGCGGCCTTCGCTGTCGACGAAGGTTCGATCTACACGGAGCGCAGGGAAGCCCAGGCGATGACCGATCTGGCGGCGATCACCGCGGCGTCGAACATCAACAATATGGAAGCCGCGGCGGTAACCACGCTCAGTGACAACCGAATGCCCGGCATCATTGTTCAAAAGCCGGGTCAGACAATCGTTCCCACGCTTGGGAAAACCGTCGTGTCGGTCACCGGCGGCCGATATTCAGCGGCGGCCTCCGTCGGCGTCGACAAGCGCTTCGAAGCCGGCAAAACACCTTACAACGCCGTTCGCGTCACTCTGCGCAAAATCCCCGCCCGGTATTTCGCCAGTTCGCTCATCCCTACTCCGGTTGTCGGCACCGAAGCCATTGCCAGCATGACCCCGCAAGCGATGTTCTCGGTCGGATCCAGGCTTCTCAGCGTCAACGGCGGCATTCTCAACGCGCTTCTCAGTGGGCTGCTAGGCGGCAACATCTCGCTCTCGGTTATGGATTACAACGCGCTGATTTCGGCCGACGTCAACGTGCTTTCGTTCATCGATGCCCTTGCGGTGCAGTTGCAACTGACCGGCGTCACCTATTCCGACGTGCTAGCCTCGAAAGCAACGGTAGGCCAGATCGCGACCGCGATGGCCAACGCTTCTGGGTCAGGCAGTTCGAGCAAACTTGTGCTGCAGACGATCGCGTCGAGGGCCACCAACACGGTCAAGATACCGCTCAATCATCTTGTCGATCTTGGTTCGATCGGCAGCCTCGGCCTTGGGCAAAAGCCGGCCGGCTTTTCCGTCGACGCAAGCGCGATGGGCATGCTCGGCGCCGCCGCCGCGCTGGCCAATGGCTCAAACCAGGTCCAGGTCAATCTCGGTGCCACGATTCCGGGGCTTACCTCCACCACGCTTTCGATCGCCATCGGCGAACCCATGCAATACTCGCCCTGGCTGGCGGTCGGTGAAAAGGGCACCGTGGTGCGTACCGCCCAGACACGAATCAAGCTGGTCGCCACCGTCGGCATCGGCAGTTCCAACCTCGGTGGCGGCATCAGCCTGCTGTCGGTCAACCTGCCACTGCATGTCGAAGTAGCCTATGCCGAAGCCAAGCTGACCGACATCAGCTGTCCGACGGGCCGGCCAGAAAGCCTGAAGGTTTCCATTGCCGCGCAGCCCGGCGTGGCCTCGCTGCACCTTGCCGCCAGCGACGCCGACAACAGCTCATCCGCCTTCGCCGATTTCAGCAACCCGCAATCGTTCTCCGATGCCACGATTGCACAGGTAAGCGTGAAGCTTCTGCTGCTCACCCTCAATCTGGTCGATGTGAAGGGTTCTTCATCACTTGCTATTACCAACAACGACCCGACCACATTGACCTTCGACAGCACCGATATCGCCAACAAGACGATAAAAACTGTTGCCACAAAGAACCTGACGCAATCGCTCACCACGTCACTGGTCAGCGGGTTGTCGCTCTCGGTCAATGCGCTGGGCCTCGGGCTGGACGTGACTGCGCTGCTCGGAACAGTGAAGCCGGCGGTGGTAACGCTTCTGAACGGCGTGACGGCGCCAGTCGACGCACTGGTCTATAACGTGCTTGCGGCGCTTGGCGTGCATGTCGGCGAGGCCGATGTGCGGGTTGTCGGTGCGACTTGCGGGCGCTCCGTACTCGTTCAATAAGATCAATAGAGGTCAGCCGATCCGACCGAGGAAGCAGCCGAGCGGCGGCAGCGACAGAGTTCTTTCCTGCAAGACGCCGGCAGTACCGCCAAGATCTATCGGCTCTATCGCATCCAGATCCTGCGGCAATGGCCAGCTGGCCGGCTCGTCGGCGAAATTGAAGACGCAGAGCAGCTTTTCGTCACCGCCTTCTCGAATGAAGGCAAGGACGTCGCCCTCGGCATCGAAAAACCGGATCGAGCCTCGAACCAGCGCCGGATGCTGCTTGCGCAAGGCCAGCATCGCCCGGTAGCTCGCCAGGACGGAGGTTTGCACGCCGTCCTGGACGTCGACCGCGCGGGCGCGATGGCTTGCCGCGATTGGGAGCCACGGCTTGCCGGTTGAAAAGCCGGCATTGTCGGCGCCAGCCTCCCAGACCATCGGCGTGCGGCATCCATCCCGCCCCTTGATCCCCGGCCAGAAGCGGATGCCGAAAGGATCGCGCAAATCCTCAAACGCCAGTTCGACCTCGTCCAGCCCGAGTTCCTCGCCCTGGTAGAGGCAGATCGATCCGCGCAAGCAAGAAAGCAGCACAATCGAGAATTTCGCCACCCTGTCCGGATCGCTGCCCGGCCTTGTCCAGCGGCTCACATGGCGCACGACATCGTGGTTGGAGAACGCCCAGCAAACCCAGCCGTCGAACACCGTACTCTCGAAGGCCTCGACACAGCCGCGCACATGCGCCGCGGAGAATTGCGGGCCAAGCAGGTCGAACGTGTAGGACATTTGGAGCTTGTCGCCACCGCCGGTGTAGGCAGCGAGCGTCTGTAACGAACGGCTTTCGTCACCAATCTCGCCGACGGCGGCGCGGCCTGCATATTCGTCAAGCAACGCCCGGAATCGCCTGAGGAAAGCCAGGTTTTCCGGCTGGCTCTTGTCGAACAGATGCTCCTGATAGAGATAGGTGCTGGTTGCCGTATTGGTGCCGGCGACGCTTTCCGCCAAAGGCGGGTTGCTGCGCAGCCAGCGGTCGTGGACATAGTAGTTGACCGTATCCAGCCGAAACCCGTCGACGCCGCGTTCGAGCCAGAACCGCACCGTTTCCAGCAAGGCGTCCTGCACGTCCGGATTGTGGAAATTCAGGTCCGGCTGCGAGGCAAGGAAATTGTGCATGTAATACTGCCTGCGGCTCGCATCCCATTCCCAGGCAGGACCGCCGAAAAGCGACAGCCAGTTGTTGGGCGCGCTACCGTTGGGCTTCGCATCGGCCCAGACGTACCAGTCGGCTTTGGGGTTATCGCGGCTCGTGCGGCTTTCGACGAACCATTCGTGCCGATCCGACGAATGCGACAAGACCTGGTCGATGATCACCTTCAGGCCGAGCCGGTGCGCCTCGGCAACCAGCGCGTCGAAATCCTCTGATGTGCCGAACATCGGATCGACGGCGCAGTAATCCGAAACGTCGTAGCCCATGTCGGCCATAGGCGACTTGAAGAAAGGCGACAGCCAAACTGCGTCGACACCGAGCGATGCGACATGGGCCAGCCTCGAGGTGACGCCGCTGAGATCGCCGCTGCCGTCGCCTGTCGTGTCCTGGAAGGAGCGCGGATAGATCTGGTAGATGACGCAGCCGCGCCACCATTCGGCATTGTCAGCCATCATGGCTCTCCCCTACGCCCGCCCGCGCGGCGCTGCGTTCAATCATAAATATGACCGTTCGCCCCGACACCGGCCGTGGGATATCGCCACTATTCGTTTCGATGGCTGGGCGCCAATGAAAACCCGCCCGTTCCGGCAGCGTGAACATGCAGGCCCGGCGGTCGCCATTGATGATCACCGCAAGGCGACTGTCCTCATCGCCACCGAGAACCATGACCAGCCGATGCCGCCTAGGGTCGCCCCAGGCTGCCTCGTCGAGCGGCACGCCGGTTTCCGTGACCCAGGCGACGTCTGGCAGTTGCGAGCCCGCAGGCGGCTCTCCGGTCAGGAAGCTTGTGTCCAAAAGCGCCGGCGCGGCACGACGCATAGCGGCAAGCAGAACCGTGTACTGCTCGAGCGCCTGATCGCGCCCGGCCCAGTCGAGCCAGGTGATGTCATTGTCCTGCGCGTAGGCGTTGTTGTTGCCGCGCTGGGTGCGGCCGAATTCGTCGCCGGCCGTCAGCATGATCGTGCCGCGCGAGGCAAAAAGCGTCGCCAGCACCGCGCACCGGTCATCGAAACGGGCCGTATCGATCTCCCGGTCGTTGGTCTCGCCCTCGACGCCATTGTTCCAGGACAGGTTGTCGTCGTGGCCATCGCGGTTCTGTTCGCCATTGGCCTCGTTGTGCTTGTGCTCATAGGCAACTATATCGGCCAGCGTCATGCCGTCATGCGCGGCGATGAAGTTGACGCTGCGGCTGGTCGGCTGGCCTGGCTTGGCAAAGGCGTCGGACGAACCCGCCAGCCGGGTCGCCAGCGCACCGATCATGCCGCTGTCGCCGCGCCAGAAGCGGCGGATATCGTCACGGTATTTGTCGTTCCATTCGAGGAATGGCCGCGGAAAATTGCCGAGCTGATAGCCATTCCGCCCGATGTCCCAGGGCTCGGCGATCAGCACCCTGTCGCCAAGAACAGGGTCGTTCCGAATGGCGTTCAGCAGCGGCGCATTGGGGTCAAAAATGCCGTCGACGCGGCCAAGGATCGGCGCCAGGTCAAAGCGGAACCCGTCGACACCGGCGTGCTGGACAAAGTGGCGAAGGGTGTCGAGGACCATTTCCCGGACGACCGGATGGTCGCAGGCGACCGTATTGCCGGTTCCGGTGTCATTGACCAGCCTGCCGTCGGCCTCGTGCCGGTAGTAGGCGCGGTTGTCGAGCCCGCGCAGCGACAGCGTTGGCCCGAGCCGGTCGCTTTCGCCGGTGTGGTTGAACACCAGGTCGAGGATGGTGCCGATGCCGGCGTCGCGCAGCGCGACGACCGTTCCGCGCAACTCGGCCAGACCGCCGGGCGCCAGTCGTGGATCGAGCGCCATGAAGGTCACAGGATTATAACCCCAGGCATTGCGCAGCCCGAGCGGCGGCAGATGCCGTTCGTCAATCGATGCCGTCACCGGCATCAACTCGACCGCTGCGACGCCGAGCTTTTGCAGATGCTCGACAACAAGGGGATGAGCGAGGGCTGCAATGGTGCCGCGTTGCTTCTCGGGAATGTCCGGATGCAGCTTTGTGAAGGCGCGCACCGGGACCTCGTAGATGAGGCCGCCGGGCCGAAACAGAGGCGGCAAGGCGGCCAAGGGTTCCGGCAAGGCGCCGGCAATCGCCTTCGGCATCAGCGGCGCGGTGTCGGCCCCCTCGCTCCGGCGCGCGGCTAGCCGGCTGTCATATCTGTAGGGGCTGTCGATCTCGACGGCATAGGGATCGGCCAGCAGCTTGTCGGGATCGAACCAGAGACCCTGTTCCGGCGCGTAGTCGCCGTCGGCACGGAACCCGTATCGGGTGCCGGCGGCGAGACCGGCAACAAAAAGCGTATGCACGCCCTCGCCTTCGGGCTGGAGTTCAAGCCGGTCGATCTCGCGGTTGCCTCGCACGTCGAAAATCGAGACCCAGATGCGCCGAGCCGACGAGGACCATGCGGCGAAGCGAATGCCTTCTTTGGTGATGGTTGCGCCGAGCTGGCTCACGCGCGCCAACCTTGTTGTGGAGCATCGCAAAGGTTCGGGATTGGCCGAGGCCTTCCCAACTTCGTCATCCCTGGGCGAAGCAGGAGCGAAGCTCCGTCGCGCAGACCCCAGGATGACGAAGCGATGGGCGTTTTGGCCGATTTCCAAGGCGTGCGATCCGTCAGCGCAAGCACATCCGACCTGTCAAGCTTCTGCGCCAGGAAACCAGCCCTCCGATCGGCAACGCGGATAGGCTCACGTAATCACGCTCGGCTTGGCGCGGCCGGTATGGCTGCGAATCCCGGCAATGTCGTCGGCCGCCGCAATCAGATCGGCAAGCGCCTCCTGGGTGTCGAGATCGTGGCGACTCTTGTCCGGCTCGTAGCGCTCGACATAAAGGCGCAGCGTCGCGCCCGAGGTGCCGGTGCCGGACAGGCGGAAGACGACACGCGAGCCGCCCTCGAACAACACCCTGATGCCCTGGTTCTTGCTGACCGAGCCGTCGACCGGATCGTGATAAGCGAAATCGTCGGCGCTGGCGATCGTCATGCCGCGCACGCTGGTGCCAGGCAGCGAGCCCAGCTTGGCGCGCAGTTCGTCGACCAGCGCATTGGCGCGATCGGTGTCGACCTCCTCGTAGTCGTGGCGGGAGTAGTAGTTGCGGCCATAAGCCGCCCAATGCTCAGTAACGATCTGCTTGGCGCTTTCGGCACGCGCGGCAAGGATGTTGAGCCACAAAAGCACGGCCCACAGCCCGTCCTTTTCGCGGACATGGTTGGAGCCGGTGCCTGCACTTTCCTCGCCGCAGATCGTCGCCATGCCGGCATCGAGCAAATTGCCGAAGAACTTCCAGCCGGTCGGCGTTTCATAGATGCCGATGCCGAGTTTTTCGGCGACCCGGTCGGCAGCACCGCTGGTCGGCATCGAGCGGGCGATGCCTTTCAGCCCCGCCTTGTAGCCCGGCGCCAGATGGGCATTGGCGGCGAGCATGGCCACTGAATCCGATGGGGTGATGAAAATGCCCTTGCCGATGATCAGGTTGCGGTCGCCGTCGCCGTCGGAGGCGGCGCCGAAATCGGGCGCGTCCGGTCCCATCATCTCGTCATAGAGGTGTTTTGCGTGGACCAGATTGGGATCGGGATGGTGGCCGCCGAAATCCGGCAGCGGGATGAAATTACGGGCGGTGCCGTTGGGCGCACCGAGCCGGTTTTCGAGGATCTCCTTGGCATAGGGACCGGTCACCGCATGCATGGCATCGAAGCGCATGCGGAAGCCTGATTTGAACAGCGCCCGCAAGGCGTCGAAATCGAACAGGCTTTCCATCAGTTCGGCATAATCGGCGACCGGATCGATGATCTCGACGGTCATGTCACCCGCCTTCACCGTGCCGATCGTATCGATATCGACCGTGTTTATATCGGCGATCTTGAAGCTGGAAATCACCTTGGTTTTTTCGAAGATCGTGTCGGTCAGCTTTTCCGGCGCCGGGCCGCCATTGCCGGCATTGTATTTGATGCCGAAATCCTCATGCGGGCCGCCCGGATTGTGGCTGGCCGACAGGATGATGCCGCCGAAGGTCTTGTATTTGCGGATGACGTGCGAAGCGGCAGGCGTCGACAATATACCGCCCTGCCCGACCATCACCTTGCCGAAGCCGTTTGCCGCGGCCATGGCGATGGCCTTCTGGATGACCTCGCGGTTATAGAAGCGGCCGTCGCCGCCGATCACCAGGGTTTTGCCCTCGAACCCTTCCAGCGCGTCGAAGATCGACTGGATGAAGTTCTCGGCATAGTGCTCCTGCTGGAACACCGGGACTTTCTTGCGCAACCCGGAGGTGCCGGGCTTCTGGTCGGTATAGGGTTTGGTAGCGACAGTGCGGATCATGCGTCAGGCAGCCCTTTTCGAAAGCAGCAAGCGATAAAGTTCGACATATTTTTCGGCGCTTTTGTCCCACGACACGTCGGCCTTCATGCCTTGCCGCTGCATTGACGTCCAGACCGTGGGGTTGGCATGCGCCTCGACAAGGCGGCGGATGGCATGCAGCAGGGCGCCGGCATTGGCCGGCGCAAACTGGAAGCCGGTCGCCACGCCGGCCGAAATGGCGGCTTCGTTGGCATCGATGACCGTGTCGGCAAGGCCGCCGGTGCGCGCGACGACCGGCACGCAGCCATAGCGCAGGCCGTAAAGCTGCGTCAGCCCGCAAGGCTCGAAGCGCGATGGGATAATGATGGCGTCGCAGCCGCCTTGCATGGTGTGGGAGAGCCCCTCGTCATAGCCGACGACTACGCCAATGCGACCGCGATGGCGGGCTGCGGCGGCAAGCAATGCGCCTTCGAGGCCGGCATCGCCGGAGCCGAGGATCGCCAGCCGCGCACCTGCCGCGACAATGCCGTCGACGACTGCCGCCAATATGTCCATGCCCTTTTGCCAGGTCAGCCGGCTGACGACGCAAACGATCGGGCTGTCGTCGCGATCGAGGTTGAAGCGATCCTCGACCGCGGCCTTGTTGGGCATCCGCGCCTTGAGCGTCTTTGCCGTGTAGTTGGAAACCAGATGCTTGTCAGTTTCCGGGTTCCATATCTCGGTATCGATGCCGTTGACGATGCCATGGAGATCGACGGAGCGCATGTTGATCAGGCCGTCGAGGCCCATGCCGAATTCGGGCAAGCGGATTTCCTGCGCATAGGTCGGGCTGACCGTGGTGATCGCCCAAGCGGCCTGCAGGCCGGCCTTGAGGAAGCCGACGCCGCCATAATATTCGACGCCGTCGAGCGCCATCGCCGCCGCCGGCAGGCCAAGCTCGCCAAAGATGCTGGCGCCGAACTGGCCCTGGAAGGCGAGGTTGTGCACGGTGATCATCGACGGCGTGCCGACCGCCTTGCCGTAGCGCATGTAGGCGAGCGTCATCGCCGACTGCCAGTCATGGGCATGGACGATATCGGGCAGGTAGCCCGAGATAGCGCCGCCGGCGATGTCGCCGCCGACCCGGCTCAACGCCGCGAACCGCCGCCAATTGTCCGGCCAGTCGGCGCCGGTCGCATTGCCGTATGGGCCGCCGGGACGGTCGAAAAGATGCGGCGCGTCGAGCACGAACAGGTCGAGCCCGGCGATCTGGACGGCATGCACTGAAGCCTTGCCGCCGTGCAGCAGCGGATATTGTTGAACCGCCTTCTTTTTCCTGAAGGCGTCCATCACCTGGGGATAGCCGGGGACGAGCGTGCGCATGGTGACGCCGTTGCCGGCCAATGCCACGGGCAAGGCGCCGGTTACGTCGGCGAGCCCGCCGGTCTTGACCAGCGGAAAGATCTCGGGCGTCACCGACAGAACCTGCATGCACTACGATCCCAGCCTGTTGACCATGTCCTGCGTGACCAGGCAGATGCCTTTTTCCGAAACGCGGAAACGCTTGGCGTCGAGGACGGGATCCTCGCCGACCACCAGCCCCTCCGGAATCCTGACGCCGTGATCGATGACCACGCGCTTCAGCCTGGCGTTGCGGCCGACATGAACGTCGGGCAGCATGACGACCTCCTCCAGCGTCGAATAGGAATTGATGCGCGCGCCGGTGAAGATCAGGCTTCGCTTCAGCGAAGCGCCCGAGACGATGCAATCGCCCGAGACGAGGGACGAGACGGCCGACCCGCGGCGGCCATCCTCGTCATGGACGAACTTTGCCGGCGGCTTCAATTCGGCATAGGTCCAGATCGGCCAGTCGCGGTCGTAGAGGTCGAGTTCCGGCGTGATGTCGGTCAGGTCGATATTGGCTTCCCAATAGGCGTCGACCGTGCCGACGTCGCGCCAATAGGCCTCGTTCTCGGCGGTCGAGCGCACGCAGGATTTGGCGAAACGATGGGCGATCGCCTTTCCGTGCTCGACGATGTAGGGGATGATATCCTTGCCGAAGTCGCGGCTCGAGCCGGGCTCCGCCGCATCGCGACGCAATTGCTCCATCAGGAACTTGGTCTTGAACACATAGATGCCCATCGAGGCCAGCGCAAAATCCGGTTTGTCGGGAATGCCGGGCGGATCGGCGGGCTTTTCGATGAAGGAGATGATGGTGTCCTTGGTGTCGACATGCATGACGCCGAAGCCGGTGGCTTCCATGCGCGGCACTTCGAGGCAGCCGACGGTGACATCGGCGCCAGCCTCGACATGCTGGCGAAGCATCAGCTCGTAGTCCATCTTGTAGATGTGGTCGCCGGCAAGGATGACCATGTATTCCGGCCCGTAGGCCTCGATGATGTCGATGTTCTGGTAGACGGCATCGGCGGTGCCCTCATACCATTGCGTTTCCGAGACGCGCTGGCTGGCCGGCAGGATGTCGAAGCTCTCGTTGCGCTCGGGCCGCAGGAAGTTCCAGCCGCGCTGCAAATGGCGGATCAGCGAATGCGCCTTGTACTGGGTGGCGACGCCGAGGCGGCGGATACCGGAATTGAGCGCGTTGGAGAGCGCGAAATCGATGATGCGCGTCTTGCCGCCGAAATAGACCGCCGGCTTGGCGCGGCGGTCGGTCAGTTCCTTGAGCCGGCTGCCGCGGCCGCCGGCCAGCACATAAGCCATGGCGTCGCGTGCCAGCGGCTGGGTTCGTTTTATTTCAGCCATTCTTATCCTCCCACATTATTCGTTCAAGGACATAGCTCAGTCCGGGACGAATTCGAGCATGATCGTCGACAGCGGCGGCAAAAGCATCGTCGCCGAAATGCCTCCTCCCGCTTCCGCCCGGGCCTCGACGGCGCCGCTGTTGCCCTTGCCGGAACCGCCATAGTCCGTGGCATCGGTGTTGATGATCTCGCGCCATTTTCCGGGCTGCGGCAACGGCACGCGGTAATTGTCGCGCGGCACCGGCGTGAAGTTGGAAATGACGGCGACCGGATTGCCGCCCGGCGCGCTGCGCAGCCAGGCAAACACCGAATTCGCGCTGTCATCGACGATCAGCCAGGAAAAGCCCTCCGGCTCGCAGTCGCGGGCATGCAGCGCCGGGCGCGAGCGGTAGAGATAGTTGAGGTCGCGCACCGTCTGCCAGACGCCACGGTGGAGCCGGAAATCGAGCAGGTTCCAGTCGAGCGCGCGCGCCTCGCTCCACTCGCGGCGCTGCGCGAACTCCTGGCCCATGAACAACAGCTTCTTGCCGGGATAGCCCCACATGAAGGCGTAATAGGCGCGCAGCGTCGCGAATTTCTGCCAGTCGTCGCCGGCCATCTTGTTAAGCAGCGTGCCCTTGCCGTGCACGACCTCGTCATGGGACAGCGGCAGCACGAAATTCTCGCTGAAGGCGTAGACCAGGCCGAAAGTGATGTCGTTGTGGTGGTGCTTGCGGAAGATCGGCTCCTTGGAGAAATACTCCAAAGTGTCGTGCATGAAGCCCATGTTCCACTTGAAGCCGAAGCCCAGTCCGCCTTCATGCACCGGCTGCGAGACTTTCGGCCACGAGGTCGATTCCTCGGCGATCGTCATCACGCCGGGATGGTGGCCGTAGACCTCCTTGTTCATACGCTGGAGGAAACTGACCGCCTCGAGATTCTCGCGCCCGCCCTTCTCGTTGGGAATCCATTCGCCGGCCTTGCGCGAATAATCGAGGTAAAGCATCGAGGCGACCGCGTCGACGCGCAGACCATCGATGTGGTATTTTTCGGCCCAGAACAGCGCATTGTTGACAAGGAACGAAACCACCTCGCGACGGCCGAAATTGTAGATCGCGGTGTTCCAGTCGGGATGGAAGCCTTTGCGCGGATCGGCATGCTCATAGAGCGCGGTGCCGTCGAACTTTGCCAGCCCGTGTTCGTCAACCGGGAAATGCGCCGGCACCCAGTCGAGGATGACGCCGATGCCGGCACGATGGGCGCCGTCGACGAAGCGGGCGAAACCGTCCGGATCGCCGAAGCGGGCCGACGGCGCGTAGAGACCCGTCGTCTGGTAGCCCCAGGACGGGTCAAAAGGATGTTCGGAGATCGGCATGAATTCGATGTGGGTAAAACCCGTCTCGACCACATAGGGGATCAGCCGGTCAGCGAGTTCGTCCCATGACAGGAAGCTGCCATCGTCGTGAAGCCGCCATGAGCCGGCGTGGACCTCGTAGATCGATACGGCTTCGCGCCTGTGGTCGGCATTGCGCCAGTAGTTCCGGTGCGCCTCGTCACCCCATTCATGCGCCGGCGGCAGCGCCGTCACTGAAGCGGTTGCCGGGCGCAGCTCGGACTTGAAGGCGAACGGATCGGCCTTGAGCGGCAATCTCACGCCATCCGGCCCGATGATCTCGTATTTATAAGGGCGGCCAGCGCCGATGTCGGGAATGAACAGCTCCCAAATGCCGGTATCGCGACGGTCGCGCATGGTGTGCCGGCGGCCGTCCCACTCGTTGAAGTCGCCGACCACCGAGACGCGCCTTGCATTGGGCGCCCACACGGCAAAATGCACACCCGATGCACCCTCATGATCGATGAGATGGGCGCCGAGCTTGTCGAACAGCCTGAGATGCGACCCTTCGGCGATGTAATAGTCGTCCAGCGGGCCGAGTACGGGACCGAAAGAATAGGGATCGGTCAGCCACCAGTCAGCGCCGGCATTCCTGGCGTGATAGCGCAGCGGCTGGCGTTTGCGCAGCGACAGTCTGCCTTCGAAGAAACCGCGATCGTCGCGCCTCGACAGCTCGCCAGCCTTCTTGCCGGTCAGCGTATAGGCGGTGACGGACTCTGCATGAGGGACGAAGCAGCGGGCGACAAAGCCCTTCTCCGCCTCATGCACCCCGAGCACGGCAAACGGGTCGCCATGCGTGCCGGCGACAATCGCCGCGACATCGCCGGCTGGCGCCAGTCCATCCGGCCCGCTTGTCGCAACGGTCGCGCGCGGCTTGCTCATCAGGCAGTGACCCTCCCCGGGCACCAAGTGTATATTTCTAATGAAGTTTTGAAATTCGACATTCGCATGCCGCCTGACCCTCCATGGGATGCGAAGGGTCAAATTCACTCCACTAGGGCTACATTGTTCGTGGCCTCATGCAATCATATCAGGCGGGCACGTGCCAGATGTCTTTCGCATATTGACGGATCGTTCGATCGGACGAGAACCAGCCGACACGGGCGACATTGCGGATGGCTCTGGCGTACCAGTCCGGGCTGTTGCGCCAGACGGCATCGACATCGCGCTGGGTGGCGGCGTAGGCATCGAAATCCGCAGCGACCATGAACCAGTCGCTCTGGTAGAGGCCGTTGATCAGGTCCCGATAACGGTCCGGATCGTCAGGCGAGAAGACCCCGGACGAAACCGCGGCAAGCGCCTGCGCCAATTCAGGCGATCCCTCGATCACGGCGCGCGGATCGTAGCCATTGTTGCGCCGCTCGGCGACCTCATCGGTAGACAGGCCGAAGATGAAGATGTTGTCGTCGCCGACGCATTCCTTGATCTCGACATTGGCGCCGTCGAGCGTGCCGATGGTCAGCGCGCCGTTCAGCGCGAACTTCATGTTGCCGGTGCCGGACGCTTCCATGCCGGCGGTCGATATCTGCTCCGAAAGATCGGCGGCCGGCATCATGATCTCGGCAACGCTGACATTATAGTTCGGCACGAACACCACTTTCAGCAAGCCGCGCACCGCCGGGTCGCGGTTGATGACCCTGGCGACGTCGTTGGCAAGTTTGATGATAAGCTTGGCGTTGTGATAGCTGGGCGCCGCCTTGCCGCCGAAGAACTTGACGCGAGGCATCCAATCGCGCTCCGGATGGGAGCGGATCTGGTCGTAAAGCGCGACCGCTTCGAGAATGTTCAAGAGCTGGCGCTTGTATTCGTGGATGCGCTTGACCTGGATGTCGAACAGCGCCGATGGGTCGACCTTGATGCCGAGCCGGTCGGCGACGAGATTGGCCAGCCGTGCCTTGTTCGCCCGTTTGACCGCAGCGAACTTGTCGCGGAAGGCGGCGTCTTCGGCAAAAGGGTCGAGCCCCTTTATCTCGTCGATGTCGTCGAGGAAGCCGTCGCCGATCGCCTCGCGGGTGAGTGCCGTGAGGCCGGGATTGCACTGGATCAGCCAGCGCCGCGGCGTGATCCCATTGGTCTTATTGTTGATGCGGTCCGGGTAGAGCTTGTGGAGATCGGCAAACACCGTCTCCTTCATCAGCTCGGTATGCAGCGCCGAGACGCCGTTGATCGAGTGCGAGCCGACAAAGGCCAGATTGCCCATGCGCACCCGGCGCTCGCCATTTTCCTGGATCAGCGAGATGTGGCTGATCTGCTCGTTCGAGAACTGGTCGGAGGCGCGCGCCTCGAGCAGCACTTCGGAGTTGATGGCGTAGACGATCTGCATGTGGCGCGGCAACAGCCGCTCGAACAGCGGCACCGGCCAGCTTTCGAGCGCTTCGGGAAGCAGCGTGTGATTGGTGTAGCCGAAGGTGCGCTTGGTGATACTCCAGGCCTGGTCGAAATCCATGCCGTGGACATCCATCAACAGGCGCATCAGCTCGGCCACGGCGATCGCCGGGTGGGTGTCGTTCAGATGGATCGCCGCCTTGTCGGGCAGCGACTTAAGGTCTCCATACTGGCTGAGATGGCGCTGGACGATGTCCTGCAGCGAGGCGGTGGAGAAGAAATACTCTTGCCTGAGCCGCAGCTCCTGGCCGGCCTTGTGGGAATCGGCCGGGTAAAGGACGCGCGACAAGGCATCGGCCTTGTTGCTTTCGGCGAGTGCGCCGATGTGATCGCCGGCGTTGAACTTGTCGAGCAGGATCGGATCGATCGGCATGCCGGACCACAGCCGCAGCGTGTTGACGCGGTTGGCCCGCCAGCCAACCACCGGCGTGTCGTAGGCGACAGCCAGAACATGTTCGGTCGGCTTCCAGACATGGCGCTCGAGCCTGCCGTCCTTCGAGGTGATCGATTCCACCGAGCCGCCGAAGCCGACCTCGAAGGAGCGCTCGCGGCGCTCGAACTCCCAGGGGTTGCCGTGATCGAGCCATGTCTCGGGCAGTTCGACCTGCCAGCCGTCATGGATCTCCTGCCGAAACATGCCGTTGGCGTAGCGAATGCCGTAGCCATGCGCGGGGATATTGACGGTCGCCATGCTTTCCATGAAGCAGGCGGCGAGCCGGCCAAGACCGCCATTGCCAAGGGCCGCGTCCGGTTCGAGCGCAGCAATGATGTCGAGGTCGACGCCAAGCGACGACAGCGCCTCGCGCATATTGTCCATCAGGCCGAGATTGGAGAAGGCATCGCGCATCAGGCGGCCGATGAGGAATTCCAGCGACAGGTAATAGACGCGCTTTTCCTGCTGGGCGTAGGCCTCTTGCGTCGCCTGCATCCAGTGATCGACGATGCGGTCACGCACAACCTTGATCGAGGCGGTGAGCCAATCGTACTGCGTTGCAACGCTGGTGCCCTTGCCGACCCTGTATTTGAGGGCCTGCAAGACTTCGTCGGCGAGTGTCTTGGGATCCGGGTTTTCGAGTGTGGGCAGAGGAGCTTCGGTTGTCATCGCGCGCGTCATGCTGCCTCTCGTGCGGTTGCTATGATCATACCGGCTTTCACCGTTCCTCCCAGCCCATGCTAGCGCATATCGCTATATGTTCAATCGATTAGGCGGCGACGGGTCGGCTTACCCCGCGGCAATTTGGCAAATTAAAGCGCGCCGCAGAGATCCAAACCGACGCGCTTCACGTTCTTGTTTTTGCATGTCGTTGTCCCAAAACCGCTGCGCACTTTTGGGCAACATGCATCAGGCCGCCAGCACCGCCTCTGGCGGAAGCTTCGCTCCGGTCATGAAGGCGACGGCGTCGGACATCGTATATTGCTTGGGATCGATGACGCAGAGGCGACGGCCCAATCGATGGATATGAATGCGGTCCGCCACCTCGAAGACATGCGGCATGTTGTGCGAGATGAGCACGATCGGCAGGCCGCGCTTCTTGACGTCGAGGATCAGCTCGAGCACGCGGCGAGATTCCTTGACGCCGAGGGCCGCCGTTGGCTCGTCCATGATGACGACCTTCGAACCGAAGGCGGCAGCGCGCGCCACCGCTACGCCCTGACGCTGGCCGCCCGAGAGCGTTTCCACGGCCTGGCTGATGTTCTGGATGGTCATCAGGCCGAGTTCGGAGAGCTTGTCGCGGGCGCGCTTTTCCATCGCCCGGCGGTCCAGCATCCGAAACCATTGGCCGAGCAAGCCAGGTTTGCGGATCTCACGGCCAAGGAACATGTTGTCGGCGATGGAGAGCGCTGGTGACAGGGCGAGGTTCTGGTAGACGGTTTCGATGCCGGCATCGCGTGCCTCCATCGGCGACTTGAAGGACGTAACCTTGCCGTCAAGACGGATTTCGCCTTCATCAGCGGTGATGGCGCCGGAGATCGCCTTGATGAGCGACGACTTGCCGGCACCGTTGTCGCCGATCACCGCGAGGATTTCGCCGGCGTAGAGATCGAAATCCGCATTGTCGAGCGCGGTAACGCGGCCGTAACGCTTGACCAGACCGCGGGTTGTGAGGATGGGTTCGCGCGACATTAGCCTGCAACCTTTCTGATCCACTGATCGACCGCGACGGCACCGATGATGAGAACTCCGATCAGGAAGAACGTCCATTGCGGATCGGTGCCAATAAGCCGAAGTCCGAGCTGAAAGACGCCAACGATGAGCGCACCGAAGATCATGCCGAGGATCGAGCCGCGGCCGCCGAACAGTGAGGTGCCGCCGATCACCACGGCGGTGATGGATTCGATGTTGGCGAAAGCGCCCGCCGTGGGCGACACCGAGCCGATGCGGCCGATCAGCACCCAACCGGCGAAGGCGCAGATCAAGCCCGAGATCGTATAGACCTGGACCAGCATGCGCGGCACGCGCACGCCGGACAGATCGGCCGCGTCCGGATCGTCGCCCGTCGCGTAGACGTGGCGGCCCCAGGCCGTGTAATTGAGGATATACCAGAGCAGCAAGACGAGCAGCACCATGGTGACGACGCCGAGCGTGATGGTCGCCCCGACGAGGGACAGGCCGTCAAACAGCCATCTGACCGGCGGTACGTAGTCGCACACGAAGTTCTGCCAGAGGTGCCCGTCGCATTTGAGCTTGTTGCCGAACAATTGCAGAAGCGGAGCCTGGGCCTCGACGTCCTGGCCGCGGATCGTCTCGTTGCGGGAATAGAGGAAGTTGGCAGCCGAAAAGATCTGCCAGGTGCCAAGCGTCACGATGAAGGGCGGCAGCTTCATGTAGGCAATAAGGACGCCATTGATGAAACCGCACAGCGCGCCACAACCGAAGCCGCAGAGAAGGGACAACGGAACCGGCAAGCCATAGCGAAACGCGAATTGCCCCATCACCACCGACGACAGCACCATGATGGCGCCGACCGAAAGATCGATGCCGGCGGTGAGGATGACGAGGGTCTGCGCCGCCCCGATGATGCCGGTGATGGCCACCTGCTGAAGGATCAGCGTGAGCGCGAACCAGTTGAAGAATTTGGGACCGGCGAGGATACCGAAGATCAGGATCGACACCACCAGCACGATCAGCGGAACAGCCGCCTGGTTCGCATGGAGCGCATGCTGGAATTTTTCAATCGGCGACTTGCTGTGGGTATCGAAGCTCGCCACGGACGCGTCACTGTCAGCGAGAACCTTCTCGTACTCTTGCGGTCGCCCGGCGCTCGCCGATGCGTCGGTCATCTCGATTCCTCCCGCGATGTTGTTTCCTCCTTCGCGCAAAAGGGCGGCCTGGAGACCGCCCTCCCGCACGAAAACGATATTCGCGCTCTTAGTCAGCGCGTGTCAAATCAGCCCCAGCACTTGGCCAGGCCTTCCTTGGTGTCGATCGAGGGAACGCCTTCCACCGGATTGTCGGTGATCAGCGTGACGCCGGTGTCGAAGAAGGTCTTGCCTTCCGTCACCTTCGGCTTCTCGCCGGAGTCGGCGAACTTCTTGATGGCTTCCACGCCCATCGACGCCATCAGCAGCGGGTACTGCTGCGAGGTTCCACCGATGACGCCTTCGGCGACATTCTTCACACCCGGGCAGCCGCCGTCGACCGACATGATGAGAACATCTTTTTCCTTGCCGACCGCCTTGAGAGCTTCATAGGCACCCGCGGCCGCGGGCTCGTTGATGGTGTGGATGACGTTGATCGTGGGGTCCTTCTGCAGAAGGTTTTCCATGGCCTGACGGCCGCCTTCCGGATTGCCGTTGGTATAGTCGTGGCCGACAATGCGCGGATCGTCCTCGTCACCGATCACGTTGACATCCTTCACGTCGATGCCGAAGCCCTTCATGAAGCCCTGGTCGCGCAGCACGTCAACGGTGACTTGCTTGGTATTGATGTCGAGGAAGCCGATACGGGCATCCTTGGCTTTGTCGCCGAGCTTGGCGGCGGCGTAGGCGCCGATCAGCCGGCCGGCTTCGAAGTTGTCGGTGGCCATGGTCTGGTCGGCGGCATCGATCGGGTCAAGCGGTGTATCGAGCGCGATCACGAGGATGCCGGCGTCACGCGCCTTCTTGATCGTCGGAACGATGGCCTTGCTGTCCGAAGGGGTGATCAGAATGCCCTTGACGCCATCCGCGATGCAGGTTTCGACCGCTGCGACCTGGCCTTCATTGTCGCCGTCGTCCTTGCCGGCATAGGCCTTGAGGCTGACACCGAGTTCGGTGGCTTTGGCTGTGGCACCTTCCTTCATCTTGACGAAGAAGGGATTGGTATCGGTTTTGGTAATCAGGCAGGCGCCGATGTCGGCGGCGTATGCAGGAGCGGCCAATACAACAAGGGCACTTGCGGTCGCGCCGAGCAACGCAGACTTCAGTACGGACGTTTTCATCAAGGTACTCCTCCCAGACAAGCCATGCAGCACCGGGCCACCCGGAGCCATCATGCAGGCGTTCGCGCACTCTTCCCAGTCGAGCGCCCTTGTGCTGACGAAACACCAATCGCGATCGCCTGTCAATAATTAAATCACTCTTATTTATTATTGACAGCCTTGCATCGTTCCCCCATTCTGACCCAAAAGCATTGAGGGTAACGACGGAGGAACAGGGTGGAGACCGGCATTGCGAGGCACGGTTCGCCCGAGGCAGCCGAAAGCCATATTCACCGCGGAACCAACCAGAGCGGCATGCGGGACCACAATGAGCGGCTGGTGCTGTCGCTGGTGCGCCAGCACGGCAGCTTGGCCAAATCCGACATTGCACGCATGACGGGCCTTTCGGCGCAGACGGTCTCGGTCATCATGCGCGAGCTGGAGGAGGACGACCTGCTCGTCCGCCAGGCGCCGTTGCGCGGCAAGATCGGCCAGCCCTCGATCCCGATGGCGCTCAATCCCGACGGCGCCTATTTCATCGGCCTGAAGATCGGCCGCCGCAGCGCCGAGCTGGTGCTGATCGATTTCCTCGGCAACGTACGCTCGATGCTGCAGCATTCCTACCGCTATCCGGCGCCGCGCGAGACGGTGGAATTCGTCACAAGCGGCATGAAGAAGATGCGCGGCGAACTCACCCCGGCGCAGGACAAACGCATTGCCGGGCTTGGCATCGCGATGCCGTTCGAATTGTGGAACTGGGCCGACACCGCCGGCGCGCCGCGCGAAATCATGGACGAATGGCGCCATCGCGATATTCGCGGCGACATCCAGGCGCAATGCGAATTTCCAGTCTATCTGCAGAACGATGCCACCTCGGCCTGCGGCGCCGAGCTCGTGTTCGGCCAGACGGCGGGCGCGGCGCGCGATTTCGTCTATTTCTATATCGGCGCCTTTGCCGGCGGCGGCATCGTGCTGAACGGCCGGCTTTTTGGCGGCCCAACCGGCAATGCCGGCGCGCTGGGCTCGATGCCGGTGCCCGGGCCGGACGGCAAGCCGACGCAATTGATCGACGTGGCCTCGATCGCCACGCTGGAAAAGGCGCTCAACGCGCGTGGCGTCGAGGCGTCGCATCTGTGGACCTCGCCGCAGGACTGGGGCGAGATCGGCGCCGAGCTCGACGACTGGATCGCAAGCGCCTCGCAGGCGCTCGCCTATGCCATTGTTGCGGCGTCCTCCGTCATCGATTTCGAAGCCGCGGTGATCGACGGATGGATGCCGCTCGGCGTGCGCAGGCGGCTTGTCGATGCGGTCATCCAGGCCATCGGCAGGATCGACGGCGAAGGCCTGCGGCTTCCAGCCGTTCGCGAGGGAACGGTCGGCATCCATGCGCGGGCGCTGGGTGGTGCCAGCCTGCCGCTATCGGAGCGCTTCCTCATCGGCTCGACCACGATTTCCCGGAGCTTCTGAGCATGCTGATCGGCATCCCGGCGCTGCTCGGCCCGGAGCTTCTGGCGATATTGCGCGCAATGGGCCATGGCGACGAGATCGCGCTGGTCGACGGCAACTACCCGGCCGAGCAACAGGCACAACGGTTGATCCGCGCCGACGGTCATCATCTCGTCCCGGTGCTGGATGCCGTATTGAGCGTGTTGCCTGTCGACGACGCCGTGCCGCAGGCGCTGTTTCGCGCCTCGGCCAAAGGCGATCCCCTGCTCGCCGATCCGGTTCATCATGAGATCGAAGCGATCTGCGCCAGACGTGCGCCGGGCCGCAAGGTGGTTGCGCTTGCCGGCCCCGACTTCTATGCACGGGTCAAGGCCGCGCACGCGATCGTCGCGACGAGCGAGCCGCGGCTCTACGCCAACATCATCATTCGCAAGGGCGTGATCTATCCGCCGGAAAGCAACAATTCATGATTCTCTGCTGCGGCGAAGCCCTGATCGACATGCTGCCGCGCACCACAACCGACGGCGAGCCGGCCTTTGCCCCCTATGTCGGCGGTGCCGTGTTCAACACGGCAATTGCGCTCGGCCGGCTTGGCGCGCCGGCCGGCTTCTTCTCCGGCCTGTCGTCGGATCTGTTCGGCGGCCAGCTCAGGGAGGCGCTGGGGGCCAGCAAGGTCAGCTCGACCTATGCGCACACCTCACCACGACCGACCACGCTTGCCTTCGTGCGGCTCACCAACGGCCAGGCGACCTACACGTTCTACGACGAGAACACGGCCGGGCGCATGCTGACCATCGAGGACCTGCCGGAACTCGGCAGCGAGATCGAGGCGATGCTGTTCGGCGCCATCAGCCTGATCTCGGAACCCGCCGGATCGGCCTATGAGGAGTTCATGCGGCGCGAGCACGAGCACCGCGTGACGATGCTCGATCCCAACATCCGGCCAAACTTCATTCCCGACAAGGCCAGGCACCTCAGGCGCATCCGCAGCATGATGGCGATGGCCGATATCGTGAAACTGTCGGACGAGGATTTGAACTGGTTCGGCGAAGCCGGCTCGCATGAGGACGTCGTCCGCAACTGGCTGGATCGCGGCCCAAAGCTGATCGTCGTCACCCACGGCAGCGAAGGCGCGGTCGGTTACAGCAGCCAGCACCGGGTCACGGTCGTGCCGGACAAGGTGAAGGTGGTCGATACCGTCGGCGCCGGCGACACGTTCAATGCCGGCATTCTTGCCTCCTTGCACGAGCAGGGCCTGCTATCGAAGACGGCAATCGCCAGCCTGCCGGAAGAAGCCATCCACAAGGCGCTGACGCTCGGCGCCAAAGCCGCGGCGGTGACGGTATCGCGGGCCGGCGCCAACCCACCGTGGCGGCATGAAATCGCCTGACCGGCTGACAACAGCCTCATGGACTGCTTGCCGGCGATCACTTTATGTTTCGCCCAGCTGGTGAGGCGGGATACAAAGGCCACATCAGCAGGCCGAATCCCGGATTTCCCCGCGTTTAAGAGGGCAGATCGGAAATCAGAGGTAACAGGCTGCGACACTTGAGCAATTCTGGGTTTTGCCCTGCGGCTTTCTCGGCCGTGCCAAGTCTGCTACCAGCGGCCGGTTATCTGGCTAAAACCGTTTGAGGCCGACATGCAGTTCATCGATCTTGGCGCGCAGCGCGAACGCATCCGCGACAGGCTGAAGGCGGCAATCGACCGCGTCGTCGACGAGGGCCGCTATATTCTGGGGCCTCAGGTCACCGAATTCGAAAACAAGCTCGCCGCCTATATCGGCACCAAGCATGTGGTCGCTTGCGCCAACGGCACGGACGCGCTGCTGCTGCCGCTGTTTGCTGCCGGCATCGGCCCGGGCGATGCGGTGTTCGTGCCGAGCTTCACCTTTGCCGCCACAGCGGAAGTGGTGGCGCTGACCAAGGCCGAACCGGTGTTCGTCGACGTCGATGCCGACAGCTACAATATCGACATCGCCAGTCTCGCGGCGGCGATCGCCATGATCAAGGCGGAAGGCCGGCTGAAGCCGAAGGCGATCATTCCAGTCGACCTGTTCGGCCTCGCCGCCGATTACGAGGCGATCGTGGCCATCGCCAACCGGGAAGGCCTGATGGTCATCGAGGATGCGGCGCAGGCGACCGGCGGCTCGGCTGACGGCAAGATGTGCGGCTCGTTCGGCACCGTCGGCTCAACCAGCTTCTATCCGGCAAAACCGCTCGGCTGCTACGGCGACGGCGGTGCGATGTTCACCAATGACGATGCGCTGGCCGAACAGCTGCGCTCGTTCGCCTTCCACGGCAAGGGCGAAACGCAATACGACAATGTCCGCGTCGGCATCAACTCGCGGCTCGACACGCTGCAGGCGGCGATCCTGATCGAGAAGCTGGCCATTCTCGAAGACGAGATGGTGGCAAGGCAAGCGGTCGCCAATCGCTATGCCGAAGGTCTCGGCGATATCGTCAAGGCGGCGCGTAATCTGGGCGGCGGCCGCTCGGCCTGGGCGCAATACGCCATCGAAACGCCGAAGCGCGACGGGCTCAAGGCACATCTCGGCGATAAGGGCATTCCGTCGGTCATCTACTATGTGAAACCGTTGCACAGCCAGCTCGCCTATCGCGATTATCCGCGCACGCCGACCGGTCTTGCGGTTTCGGAAGACCTGCCAAAGCGCATCCTGTGCCTGCCGATGCATCCCTATCTGAGCGAGGCCGACCAGGACCGGATCATCGAAACGATCCGTAACTATATCGGTTCGAATTCGGCGCATGTGGCGGCAGCATAAATTCGAAAGTTTCAGAGAGTGGTCGCGGATTACATCGACGAGTTCATCATGTTCTGCGCCGGGTTGTGGATGGCTGGCGTCGGCTTTGGATTTCTCGCGGACCCCTCTCAAGCTCGACCCGGCCAGCAGCAAGCATGGTGGACCAACTTTGGGACCCACTTTAAATGGATGGGACCGCTCTTGATCCTAATCGCGATATTGCTCGCGTTCGCGGCACCTTCCTAGCGGACCGTGTTCGGCGGGCTATTCACGAGTTTGGTGTGATCAGCTTGAGCGACGGAAAGTAGGTACGGTAGCGGCCAACGTCGCGCGTGAGTAGCGGCAGCCCATTGACGGCGGCATGAGCACCGATGAAGAAATCAGGCAGCACGCCGGTGCGCAATCCCCCCGATCTCCGGTACTGCGTAAAAACCTTTCCCGCGAGGAACAGTGCTGCCCGTGGCATAGGAGCCACTTCGAGACCAGCTTCATCAACAAAGGCGTCGAGATCCTCGATGCGCTCGTATCGGACGGCAAGCTCTGCATAGACAGCATCGTTGATCAATAACGGGCCATTCAGGCTTTGCGCCTCAAGCTGGGCGATCGACCAGTCCGCCCAGTCCGGATCGTCCGTAACAAGATCAAGCAGAACGTTGGTGTCGACTAGCGTCACACGTCGCCACGCGTCAGTGCCATGATCGCGGCGGTACCGAGGCCCTTGCCGGCATGGCCGCGCAATTTCGCGAAGCGGCTCGCGGGCTGCTTCTTGTCACTTCGCGTTATCACGACGCTGCCGTCATCGGCGCGGCGGAAATCGACTCCGCTGCCCGGAACAATCCCAAGCAGTTCGCGAACCGGCTTTGGGATGGTCACCTGTCCCTTGGCTGTGACTTTGGTGGTCATGTTCACACCTCGGTAATACCAACAGCCAACAAGGTATTACCGGTCATGGTGGATTTCAACCGCCATATCCACATTCATCCCGCCATTCGCGATCACACGTTCGCCTTCAGAACTGCCAAAACTCCTCCCCTGCCCTTCTCCACAAATCTGCCGGAGCGGCTTTGAAGATTCCCGTCAGGGCGGAATTTTGGGATGCTTTGCTCCGCGCCGAAGCATAATCTGCATCTGTCTCCCTCTAAGCTGGCTCTCCTATGAAGAAGATTGGTTTTCTCTCGTTCGGGCATTGGACGCCCTCGCCGCAATCGCAGACGCGGACAGCAGCCGACGCGCTTTTGCAGTCCATCGACCTGGCCGTCGCCGCCGAGGAACTGGGTGCGGACGGCGCGTATTTCCGCGTGCATCACTTCGCCCGCCAACTCGCCTCGCCGTTCCCGCTGCTGGCGGCGGTTGGCGCAAAGACCAGCCGTATCGAGATCGGCACGGCGGTCATCGACATGCGCTATGAGAACCCGCTCTACATGGCCGAGGACGCTGGCGCAGCCGATCTGATCGCCGGAGGGCGTCTGCAGCTGGGCATCAGCCGCGGCTCGCCGGAGCAGGTGATCGACGGATGGCGCTACTTCGGCTATGCCCCGCAAGAGGGTGAGAGCGATGCCGACATGGCCCGGAGACACACCGGAGTGCTGCTCGAACTGTTGCTGGGCAAAGGCTTTGCCCAGCCCAATCCGCGGCCGATGTTTCCCAATCCGCCCGGCCTGCTGCGCGTCGAACCACACTCGGAGGGCCTGCGCGAGCGCATCTGGTGGGGCGCCGCCACAAACGCCACCGCAGAATGGGCGGCGAAACTGGGGATGAACCTGCAGAGTTCCACGCTCAAATTCGACGAAGGCGGAAAGCCATTTCACATCCAGCAGGCCGAACAGATCCGGGCTTTTCATGAGGCCTGGAAGGCGGCCGGTCACACGCGCGAGCCGCGTGTGTCGGTCAGCCGGAGCATTTTTGCCCTAGTCGACGATCGCGACCGCGCCTATTTCGGCGGCAATGAGAGCGGAGATCAGTTCGGTTACATCGAGGCAGACAGGCGCGCCGTGTTCGGCCGCTCCTACGCCGCCGAGCCGGACGTGCTCATCGAACAGCTAAAGGGCGACGAAGCCATTGTGGAGGCCGATACGCTGCTGCTTACCGTTCCTAACCAGCTCGGCGTCGACTACAACGCCCATGTCATCGAGGCGATCCTGACCCATGTCGCTCCGGGCTTGGGTTGGCGCTAACGCGATGTGTTGAGTAGAAGCCTGCCCCTCTGCCCGGCTCAGGAGCCGAACAGGCGGCTATCCCAGTATACGGGTTGATGCAGGCTGGCTGTGATCAGGGAAAACTCCCGATGGGCCGGATTGAGCAAAACGTTGTTGTCGAGGCGAGCGACGACGCTTGGCACGATCAGGATCGCGCTGCGGCGCTCGACACACCATGTCTCACCGAATTCCTTGCTAACCGTTGCCGGCATCATGTCCCATCCGGGCAACGACGGCTGAGAAAAGATTTCGTAGCTCAGCCCGCGCGGAAGCATGATCTGGATGTAATGCTGGTTGGGCGGCAGTCTGCCGCTGCCGTGCACCAGCTTTTCCAGCAAGGCCGTCGAATAATGCTCGCTGGTGTAGATCAACGGGCTGCCGGGCGTGTTCCAGCGGCCAGGCGCTATCGTCGAGCCCGTCGCATCGAAGATCGGATATGTGCCGGCTGGATCACCGATCCTGAAGCACTGCAGAGTGCGATCGAGTATCTGCGCCGTCAAGCAGCGGTGCCGTACTTCAGGCCTGAAAGGATATCGAGCACCAGTTCGGCACCGATCTCGCTTTGAATGACCACGTCGATCGGGCGCCGGTCTTCCAGCATGGGATGAGGCCGAAACAGAAAGTCACGAGCCTCACCTTCGATCTGCCAAACGTCGAGCGCCAGGTTCCATACGCGCGCCACCCGCGCCACCCGCATGCCCTCTTCCGACGAGAGTCGAAGAGCACCTCTCTTGCGGCGCTCATAAGTTGCCTTTGGGACGAGGCGATATTTGAATTGGGTATCGGCCGGTGCCAGCAATTGTGAGACGCGTTCAAGCGCACCCAACGGCAATCCGTCTTCGATTCGAGCCATCAGTCCGAATGGCGACCGTGCAGCCGTCTCCTTGGGCGGCAGCCCCAGCACGTCGGCTATATTTCCAAATGCCAACATCACTGCTCTCCATTCATGTGAAGCATGATATAGCCTCATGTGAGGCCAAATGCAAGTATTTTCCTGCGGTCTCACGGCTGCTTCCCGTCCGCCCGTTTGAGCATCGCACATGCGCGACTGATCCGTTGCAGCGCTGTGGCGTTGGCCAGCACCGCGTACAGCGCCAACCCTCCCGCCAGAATCCACGGCGAAGCCGCCCCCATGGCGGTTGCGACCCCGTCGGCGGCGAGCAGCACGCAAATGAACACCAGACGTTCCATCCGCTCGAAGAAATCCGGCCACCCGTAGTTTTCGACAGGGATTTCCAGCGCCGTCCGCGCCTTGGCATAGCTCGTGAGAATGCCGCCGGCGAACGCGAACATTGCGATCGCCCACAGATCGGCGACCCAGCCTATTGCCGCAAAGACCGCCAGTTCCTGGTACCGGTCGACCATTGCGTCGAAATAGCCACCGGCCTTGGTGATCATATCCCTCCGGCGGGCGACCGCGCCGTCCAGGGCGTCGAAGGTGAAGGCAAACGCCAGGCACAGGCCGAAGGCCAAGCTTGACTGGTGGTACAGGTAGGCACCCGAGGACAGCGCGACGAGCACGAACCCGCCGGCCGTAACCTGGTTCGGTGTCATGCCGATCGCGATCAGCGGAGAGGCGGCCTGCTCCCACAGCGGGTCGATGCGACTTTTCATGAGACCGGCGATCATGGATGACTCGGCTCCTCTGATGATGTCGTTTCACGGAGCTTTACCAGCAATTTGCGGGTTTGTTCCACCGTCGCTACCGTTCGACTTGGTCAACGCGGGCGCAGAACCGGGCTCGGCAACGTTCTCAACTCGCCGCAACAGCGATTTCTTTTGGCGAATGCGGCCAACGGATTAAGGTGCTTGCCAAGCTGACGGCGAAACAGAACGTCCGGGCGCAGCGACAACTGCCCGATGGCATTTCACCGTTTGGGCAATGCCCTTGTGACGGTTGTGCAAATCGACCGGCGGTCTGGCGGCAGCAGCCGAACGATGTGACTATGATGCTTGCCATCCGTGGGAAGCCGGCCGAAACTCGATGCATAAATTTCCACCCAAGCTCGCCTACCTGCTCGCAACCTCTGTCGGCGCGGGATTGTCTCCAATATGGCCGGGCACGGCCGGCGCAATGGTTGGAGTGGCCGTTGCCACGGCTCTGATACCTGCATCGCCTTGGCTGACCGTGCTTGCCTATGCGGCCCTATTCGCCGTCGGCGTGTGGGCGTCATCGCATATTGTCTCCCGTACCGGGACGGAGGACCCGCAGATCGTCGTCATTGATGAAACCTTCGGCGCCGCCGTGACACTTTCCATGCTCCCGCTCGACCCGCTCTGGTGGGCAGCAGGCTTCCTTACTTTCCGGTTTTTCGACGTCGTCAAGCCTTGGCCCATCCGTATCGCGCATGACAAGGTAAGGGGCGGGGCCGGCATCATGCTGGACGACGCGGCTGCGGCTGCGGCCGCCGGGGTGCTGCTGCTCCTGCTGAACGGCTTGATTGACCATTTGCCTTAACGGCGACATTCGGTCTCGACTGCCAACGGCCAGGACGATGGTCCATGGGAGTTTAGCAGCACAAGGGGAGGACCGGACCAATGCGAAGCTATAGAATCGCGGCCATTCCAGGCGATGGGATCGGCAAGGAAGTCGTAGCAGCCGGCCTTCGTGCGCTGGCCGCCTGCGCCACGCGCGACGGTGGTTTCAATCTCGAAGTGCAGCACTTCGACTGGGGCTCGGACTACTACAAGGTCAACGGCGTGATGATGCCCAAGGAAGGCACTGAGCGGCTGAAGGCCTTCGACGCGATCTATTTCGGCGCCGTTGGCGCGCCCGACGTGCCTGACCATCTGACGTTGTGGGGGCTGCGGCTCGCGATCTGCCAGCCCTTCGACCAATATGCCAACGTCCGCCCGACCCGCATCTTGCCCGGTATCGAGAGCCCGCTTCGTGGTGTCGCGGCAGGCGATCTCGACTGGGTCATCGTCCGGGAGAATTCGGAAGGCGAATACGCCGGCCAGGGCGGGCGCTCGCATCTCGGCCTGGCCGAGGAAGTCGCCACCGAGGTCGCGATCTTCACCCGCACCGGCGTGACGCGCATCATGCGCTTCGCCTTCGAGATGGCGCGGTCACGGCCGCGCAAGCTGTTGACCGTGGTCACCAAGTCGAACGCCCAGCGTCACGGCATGGTGCTGTGGGACGACATCGCCCGTGAGGTCGCGGCCGATTTCCCGGATGTCGCATGGGAAAAAATGCTGGTCGACGCAATGACGGTGCGCATGACGCTCAATCCGCGCTCGCTCGACACGATCGTGGCCACCAATCTTCACGCCGATATCCTGTCGGATCTTGCGGCCGCACTTGCCGGATCGATCGGCATCGCGCCGACTGCGAACCTCAACCCCGAGCGGCGGTTTCCGTCGATGTTCGAGCCGATCCACGGCTCGGCCTTCGACATCACCGGCAAGGGAATTGCCAATCCGATCGGCACGTTCTGGTCGGCGGTGATGATGCTGGAGCATCTTGGCGAGCCGACTGCCGCGGCGCGCCTGATGCGCGCCATTGAGCGCGTGACCGCGGACGCCTCACTGCACACCCCCGACCTCGGCGGAACCGCCACCACCGACAAGGTCACCGAAGCGGTTTGCGCGGCACTACTCGGCGACAACGAGTAGGAAAAGGAGCAAGTGCCTGGACATCGCTGTCATTCCCAGTGATGGCATCAGCAAGCAAGTCATGCCCGAAGGCGGGAGGCATCTGCACTCGCCGCCGCTCACCGATGGTGTTCGTGTGCCTGTGTGTGGAAACCGAACCCATCAAGTGTTTCGATCAGACCTGTACAGGATCAGGCACACCGTGCGTTGACCGCCACGCGACAAAGCCGTCCGGCCTGACCAAGGCGGCACCGCTGCTACGTATACTCGGAAGCGTATAAAGACGAAAATGCGCTAGAGCGTATAATCTTCGATCCGCATGGACCTTCACGGCCATGCTTTCAGCTTGTCCGGCCGCCGCCGGCCAATGTGACCGAAGCGAATAGTCGGCACGCTCATAAAGCTCCAAGGCAAAGCGAGGTTAGTCCTAGCAGACTGCGCCAACGGATCGGTTTTTCAAACGGATCGTGCGGCACTCACCCAATCGAGTCGTGCGGCAGGGACAAGGCCGTAATTGTAAAAATTGATGCCGTCGACATCCGGCGCCATCGCAGGTTTTACCTTGGCGGTGAGGATGTCGGGGCCTGCCATTTCTGGATAGAACAGCCGGTAGCCGGCGCCGAGGAATTTTTCCGCGCCAAGGGCTGCGCGTCCGGCCGCCATCAGTCTGGCGACATCGCCGGGCTGCATGTCGTAGGCACACAGGATTGCCCCGTCACAGACCTTGCCGAGCGCCGAGAGATCGCAGCCGCCAAGCCAACCGTCTTTCAAATCGATGATGACAACGCGGGTCGCCGGATCGGCCACCTCGCGCAGTTCGGCGACCAGGCTGGTCACCGGTTCGAACCGCCACAGCAGGTAGCCATGGAGTTCCGGCCATGGCAAAAAAGTGTCGAGGCCGCTCCCCGGAAAATCTGGAAAGCGCCGTTCGGGCACGGCGCGCTCGCAGGTCTCGACGATCCATTGCCCGACGAGCTTGCGCGCTACTTCGCCGTCGACGCCGGCCCCGGCCGCGCGCGCAAGGCAGGACGGACAAAAACATATCGACAACAGAAAATCGTCTTCCGGCGTCAGCCCGACACCATCTTTCTCATGATGGTATTCGTGGGCGAAGCCCATGAAGGACGGGCTTTCGAGCTCGATCCTGTCCGGCTTGTAAGTGTGCGTAACGTCGGCGACCAGCGCGCGGACATAGGCGCGCGCATCCGGATGCGACGGACAGAGGTTGTAATAATTGGGATCGCCGAAGGCATTGCGGGTGACGGCCTGCGGATAAAGCATGCCGAGGCGGGTATTGTGCAGGCAGACCGTCCAGCACGAAACACCCAGCCCATTGGCGTCTCGTCTGCGGACAAGCTCGCCAAGCACGTCGCCGCCTTCGGAGATCACATCCGCCACCTTGGGCTGGATGGCAAGGTCGGCCCAGTGTGCCGCGTCTGGCTTGAAATAGATGGTTCCGTCTTCCGGAAAATAGGCTTTCCGGCGCGGGCTGCGCGGCTGCAGGAACCGGCCAGCGTGATACGAAGTCGCCAGACTGATCATGTTGAGCCCGGCACGCTCGACAAAATCGCGCTCGACTGTCTCCAAGCCCAGATCCTGGACATCCCAAGGATAGGTCCACATGGATAGTTGCATTGGTTATCCTCAGTCTTGATCCCGACATGGGCGTGTGGTCGGAGGGCTTCTTATCAGTCGACCGGCTCGGCGACCTGCATGAGGCAGTCTCCCGCCTCGCACATCGTGTGCAGCCGGCGCGAAAGCACAATGCCGCTTTCGGCGAAGTGCAGGGCTTCCTCGGCGATGTCGAGCCGTTCGAGGTCGTGGTTCCAGCCCGCCAGTTGGCCTGAACTCACGCTGTCGCCCAGCCTGACTGCCGGCTCGAACCAACCACGGCTTGTGGCATAAAGGCCCTGACTGTGCCGAGACAACGAAAGAAGCCGCGTCGGCGCCGAACGCCTGGTTGCCGGTGCAAGAACCGGCGCCTCAACCACTCCCAAGGCGACCATCAGGGCGTCGAGTGCGCGGGCGGTAATCTCCATCGTATCGACCGTGACAGTGCCACCGCCGCCGAACTCTCCGCTGACGCCGATGGCGCCGGCCCGGCGCGCCGCACCCATGGAGGTCGGTGAGGCCTGGCCGTTGTCGGCCACGAATCCGTATGGCATGCCGAGCGACAGCATCAGCTCCACCCCTCGCCTGTGGCGTTCGGGATCGGCGTTGCGCTCGACAAGCGCGGTCGGCAGATGTTCCATCGAGGTGCCGCCCGAATGGATGTCAAAGACCACGTCATGGCTGGGGAACAGCTCCGTCTCGAGGAAATTGGCAAGCCGGCTGGTCGGCGTGCCCGACGGGTCGCCGGGAAAGGCGCGGTTGAGATTGCCGCCGTCGAGCGGCGAGCAGCGCTTTGCGGCCATCACCGCCGGCACGTTCGCCATCGGCAGGATGGTGACGCGGCCCTTGATCCGCTTCGGATCGAGCCGGCGGATCAGCTTTGCCAGCGACAGCTCGCCCTCATATTCGTCGCCGTGATTGCCGGCCATTAGAAGCACCGACGGGCCTTTGCCGTTGCGGACAAGGCAGATCGGGACCTTGACCTGGAAATAGGGCGAACGGTCGATCGAAAACGGAATGCTGAGATGGCCGAGCGTCTTGCCGTGCCGGTCGAAGTCGAGCGTATGGCTGAGGCCGGTGTGCATGGCGGCGGCTCAGACAGCTGCGATCGCAGTGACCTCTATGCGAAGGTCGGGATCGGCGAGACGCGCCTCGACACATGCGCGTGCCGGCAGGCGCGCAGGATCCACCCAGGCATCGTAGATGCTGTTCACGGCATCGAAATCGGCGATCTGCGGCAGGAAGATGTTGATCGCCACCAGCCTCGACTTGCTGCTGCCGGCCTCGACAAGGAGCGCCTCGACCTTGGAGAGCACGTCGCTCGTCTGACCCTCGATGCCGGCCTTGCGGTCGTCTGCCACCTGGCCTGCGATGTGCACGAGGCCGCCATAGACGACCGCCTGAGACATGCGGGAGCCGGACTGGAAGTACTTGATCATATCAGATCCTTTCGAGGTTCTCTTTGTTGGAAGTGGCCGCGATATCTGGTCAGCCGAAATAGGTAGGAAAGGCGTGGCGGACATACCCGGCCGCGTCGGCGCCGAAGATCACGCGATAGCGATCGAGGCAGGTGCAGGGGTGCGAGATGCCGAATTCAACGACGTCACCAACGGCAATATCGTCGCCCGACGCAATTGTCAGGAAGGCGTGCTGGTCGTTGAGCTTGAAGACCTCGGCACGCGCTTTCGGCAGCTGCTTGCCGGCACGAAAGATGGTCACGACCGTCGGAAAGCCCTGGTCGAACGACACGTCGCGCATGCCCATACCGCAAATAGCAAGGCCGGGCTCCGGCCGCGACAGTACCTCGGCCCACAGGCGCAAAGCCGGATGGAACGAATTTCGTGCGGAAGCACTGACGCCGCCGATCGCAAAACCGTCGCGGGCATCGAGTGCGCCGAGCGACCTGTCGTAGACGCCATGGTCGTGAAAGAAGATGGCGCCGCTGCGCAGCACCAATGTGGCATTGCCGTCCCTGGAAACGAGGGGCGAAAGCGCTGCGACCACCTTGTCGAAGTACACCGAGCCGCCGGCGGTGACGATCAGCGGGGTGTCGCCGCCGACGCGGGCGCGGAGCCGCAGGAACATATCGGCTGTCATTGCCAACAGGGCGGATATCGCCTCATCGGTGCGGCCAGGATCGGCTTGCGCCGCGGCACCTTCGTAGGTTGCGACGCCGGCGATCAGCAGCCGCCCGCCGGCTGCTACAACCGCGTCGGCGATCGCCTCGGCTTCGCCGGTGGTCCGGGCGCCTGCCCTCCCCGCACCAAGTTCGACGAGCACGCGCAATGGCGGCAGCGTCGCATTGGCGCGCCAAGCTTCAGCAAGCGCATTCACGGCGTCGAAAGAGTCGGCAAAAACGTAGAACTCGGCGCTTGGCCAGGCGCCGACAAGGACAGCAAGTCGGTTCGCACCACCTGGTCCGCCGACCTCATTGGCGATGATCAGCCGAGAGAGCCCGGCTCTGAGCATCACTGTGGCCTGCCTTATGTCGGCGACGGTCGTGCCCCATGCTCCGGCCTCGATCAGGGACCGGGCAAGGTCAGGCGCCATCGGGGTCTTGGCATGCGGGGCGATCACGGCGCCCTGTTCTCGCGCATACCCCAGGAACAGATCACGATTGGCGATGAAGGCCTCCTCGTCGAGGGTCAACACCGGCAACGACATACGTCCATGCGCTGGATGCCAGCGCTCAGATGCGACAAGGCTGCTGTCCAGCCCGAGGGTGCCAGGCGGCACGCCGCGGATACGATCGTCGAGCAGGAAATTTTCACGGGTCGCGAGCGACAGTACGGGTGAGTTTTCGGTCATCCGATGCTAGTCCTTTCGCTTTCGCAGGATGAAGTCCGGATCGATTTTCGATGCCGGCCACCACACCATGAGAGAGATGCGTGCCAAAGCGTTACTCCGGACCGATCATCGATGCCCACCATCACCTTTGGGATCTCGGCCTCGGCCGCCATCCCTGGCTCACGCCCACGGCTGGCGAACGCGGCGGTCTGGGCGAGCTTGGCCCCTTGCGGCGAAACTACCTTCCTGAAGATTATTTGCGCGACGCCGGCCAGCACAATGTCGTCGCCACCGTCCATGTTGAAGCCGGTTGGGCCGGGGATGACTGCGCCGGTGAAACGCGGTGGCTTGAAACCCTCGACAAGTCGCGCGGCGTGGCCGCCCGTTATGTCGTTCACGTACCACTGGCGAACCGCCAAGCGCCGACGCTGGTCGAGGCGCAGGCGGCATTCGACCGTGTCGTCGGCATACGCGACATACTGAGCTGGGATCCGGATCCCGCCCGTCGTTTTGCCCCCCGTGACGGCATCATGGACGATCCGGCCTGGCGTGCCGGCCTGTCCCTGCTTAGGCGCCACCGGCTGGTTTTCGACCTGATGGTGTTTCCGCGCCAGCTCACCGGCGCGGCGCACCTCGCAGCGGCCTTTCCGGACCAGCTCTTTGTTCTCAACCATTGCGGCAGCCCGATCGATCGCGATGCGGACGGGATGCGGGTGTGGCGCGAAGGGCTGCGGCTTTTGTCGGAGCGCGAGAACGTCGCCATCAAGATATCGGATCTGGTCGCCTACGATCATGATTGGACGCTCGACAGCCTAAGGTCGGTTGTCATGCATTGCATCGACTGTTTCGGTACCCGGCGCGCGATGTTCGGCAGCGACTTTCCGGTCGCCGGCCTGCATGCATCGTTCGATGCGGTGTATGACAGCTTCAAGGCCATTGCAGGAGAGCTTTCCGCGGACGAGCAGACGGCACTGTTCTACGGCAATGCACGGCGCATTTATCGGCTGG
This sequence comes from Mesorhizobium sp. M0060, assembly GCF_040323155.1. Taxonomy (NCBI): domain Bacteria; kingdom Pseudomonadati; phylum Pseudomonadota; class Alphaproteobacteria; order Hyphomicrobiales; family Phyllobacteriaceae; genus Mesorhizobium; species Mesorhizobium sp. M0060. The sequence continues at coordinate 75,188 of NZ_JAMYUP010000011.1, read as the reverse complement.
ACGATATGTCATCGGCGGGCCTGCTCTCTGCCTGAGAGAAGCAGCAGCCCTAGGATCAGCGACCCGAACAGGATACTGCGCCAGCCGGGCGATGCGTTGACGACGGTGATCAGCGCCGTGATCGTAACCAGCAGGATGGCGCCGGGGATGGTGCCGGCATAGGTGCCGAGCCCGCCGAGGATCGAGGTGCCGCCAAGCACCACGGCGGCAATCGAGGCGAGCAGATAAGGATCGCCGATACCGACATAGCCTTGTCCGTTCATGCCGAGGACCAACACACCGGCAAGTCCCGAACAGAAGCCGCTGATGCCGTAGACCGCGAGCGTGGTCGAGGCGACGGGAACCCCGGACAGCGCCGCGGCGAGCGGATTGGCGCCCATTGCGAATATCCGGGCGCCAAGGGATGTCGCATGCATCGTGGTCAGAACGATAACTGAAATGACCACCCACAAAAGCACGCCTGCCGGAATACCGACCGGCCGCGCATTGCCGAGCCAGCGGACCAGCGGGTTCTCGGCGGTCACGGCACTGCCGCCGGCGATGATGATCAGCAGACCTTGCAGGAATGTCGCCATCGCCAGTGTCATGATCATCGGATGAACGCGCAACAGCGCCACGCCCAGCCCGTTCACCAGGCCGATTGCGGTCGTCAGCGTGAGAACTGCAAGAACGGCGGTGAGCCCTGTCGGATCCGCCTGCCACGAAAGCAGCGGCAGGCTGACAGCGCTAACAGTGACGATCGCCGCGACGGAAAGGTCGATGCCGCCGGCAATCACCACGAAAGTTTGGCCCGCCGCAACCAGGCCGATCACCGCGCCCAATTCAACCAAATAGCGCAAATGCCCATAAGCGCCGAAGCCAGGTGAAGCGAAGCTCGCCGCGATCCACACCGCCGCAACTATAGCGATCGTAAGGAAGGGCCGGCTGCGCAGAATCGTCAGCGCGCGCCTGCCGCTCACGCTCTCTTTCCGTGCTGTCATTGCTGCACCTTGCGGAATTGCGGGATGGCGACCGCGCCGATGATGATGAGGCCCTGGGCGACATATTGGGCGACCGGCGTGAAGCCGAGGAAGAACATGACACTGATCATCAGGCTGAGCAGCAGGCTGCCCGCAAGAGCGCCGCGCATGGTACCCTGGCCGCCAAGGAAACCGATGCCGCCGAGCACTGCGGCGGCAATGGAATTCAGCGTGAACGCCGTGCCGATGACTGGATCGCCCGAACCCGTTTGCGCGGCGACGAACAGGCCGGCGCCTGTGCAAAGCAGGCCGCTAATCGCGTAGGCGGCGATTCGGGCACCGTCGACCGGCACGCTGGAGCGGTAGGCGCCGACGGGATTTTCGCCTGCAGCATAGATGCTCAAACCAAGCGGCGTGGCGAGATAGAGTTTCCACAGAAGCACGATGAGTACCAGCAGCACGAATGCCGCCGGCGTGTTGCCGGCAAGCAGGTCCGACAGCCACTCGGGTATGGCGCCGCCCGGCCTCGGCAGGATGAGCAGCGCAGCGCCGCCGACAATAAAGGAGCCAGCGAGCGTCACCACAATCGCTGGCAACCGAAGTTTCACGACGATGAACCCGATCGCGGCACCGATGCCGAGACCGGTCAGCGCCACCGCTGCGGCACCGCCGGCTACGCCCAGCGGTCCGGTCATCGTCGTCGCAGCGATCACCGCGCCCAGGCTGACCATTGCACCGATGGCCAGGCTTATGCCGCCGGTGAGCATGAGGATCGCCTGGGCCATGGCGACCAGCGCCAGCGGAAACCAGCTCTGGGTGAATTTGGCGAAACCGGACGCTGTCAAGAGGCCGGGAAACAGGAAACCGTAGGCAATGACGAACGCCAGGACCACAGCGAACAGGCTGCGCACGCCGACATTGCGGCGCAGCTGAACCGGCCAGTAGAGTGCGCCGGCTTGGCTTGAGGATGCAACCGTGCTCATGCCGCAACTTTCTGCTGTTCGGCGCCCATTGCGGCGGAAACTATGGCTTCCTCGCTCAGTGCGTCGCGCTCGAGCATGGCCACGATGCGGCCTTCGCGGACCACGGCGACACGGTCGCAAAGGTGCACCAGTTCGGGTGTGTCGGAACTGAGCAGCACGATCGCCTTGCCGGCGGCGGCGAGTTTGCGAAGCATCATGTAGATCTCACGCTTGGTCTCGACATCGACACCGCGCGTCGGGTCGTTGAGGAGAAGCACAAGCGGATCGTGTGGCATCCATTTCGCCAGCGCGACCTTCTGCTGGTTGCCACCTGAGAGTGCCTGCGCCGGGCGGTCGAGGTCGCCCTTGATGGCAAGCTGGGCGGCGAGGCCCCTTGCCATATCGCGCTCGGCACGCCGGCTGCGCAGCTTCAGCGCCGGCAGCCTTGCGAAGGCGGGCAGCATCATATTGGTGATGATGGGATGGATCAGGTGCAGGCCTTCGCGCTTGCGGTCAGCCGGGACATAAGCGAGGCCGAGCGCATTGGCTTTGGGCACGCCGCCGGGCAAACCCGGAACACCGTTTACCGTCGCGGATACCGTCCTGGCGGGGATCGCGCCGTAGAGGCCAAGCAGCAGATCTTCCTGCCCCTGCCCGACCAGGCCGCCAATGCCAAGCACCTCGCCCGTCCTGATGTCGAGATCGACGTCGCGCATCAGGCCGGCCGAAAAATTACGAACCGAGATGGCGTCGGCCGGCGATGGCGAAGGCCGCCATCGTGGAAAGAGATCGCCGGGGTCGCGGCCGACCATCAGCCGTACCAGCCCGGCGGCATCGGTTCCTTCCAGCGAGCAGTCCGCCGTGCAGGTCCCGTCCTTGAGCACGGTGACATGCTGGCACAGCGTCATCACCTCGTTCAGTCGGTGTGAGATATAGAGAATAGCGATGCCCTCGCCCCGAAGCCTCTCCAGCAGGTCGGTGAGGATTTTTGTCTCAGTTGCCGATAGCGATGAGGTGGGTTCGTCGAGAATGAGCACGCGCGGCCGGCGGTAAAGCGCCTTGGCGATCTCCACCATCTGCCGGCGGCCGAGCGACAGGTGCCCCACCGGCGTAGATAGCGGTTCGTAAAGCCCGACAAGATCGCATGCGGCCCTGGCCCGGACGGCAAGCTCGTTGTAGTCGATCAAGCCGAACCGCTTGGGATAGGCGCCGAGCCCGATGTTTTCGGCAATGGACAGGCTGGCTGTCAGGCTGAGTTCCTGCTGGACAACGGCGATCCCGGACTGTCGCGCATTAGCGGGGGTCATGCGCGAGACCGGGCGCCCATCGACCTCGATCGCCCCGCCGTCCGGGCGCAAGGCGCCGGACAAAAGGTTGATCAGTGTCGACTTACCTGCGCCGTTCTCGCCCAGCAGCGCATGCACGCGGCCCGGCTGGAGAGCGATGGAAACGTTGCGCAGAACGGGGTTGCCGAAGAAGGACTTCGACACCCCCCGCGCGGCGAGAAGCGGAGCCGTGGTTGTCAATGCTACAACCCTTCAGGGCTTATTTCTGGGCTAGCAGCTTCTTGAATAGATCCTCATCGTACGGCGAATAGATGTAACCGTCAGCCGGGAAATCCTTCGCCCGGGCGAGGTATTCGTCGATGTTGGAATTGTCGATCACCGGCAGCGGGATCTTGACGAAAGCCGGCACATCCTCGCCCTCCAGTGCATGGACGGCGGTGTAGGTGGCGAAGGCGCCGAGCCAGTTCGGCTGCATCGTCGCCCAGCTCTTCAGGCCCTTTTCCTTCCACAGTTCGAGAAACTGGCGCGCATTCTCGCCGGTGATCGGCACCTGGTCGCGGCCCTGCTTGTCGAGCGCGAGCACGGCGCCCGCCGACAACGCGCCGCCCAGCGACAGGATGCCGTCGATTTCGGGGTTGGCGAAAAGCAGGCTGGTGACGGCCTCCTGGGCGGGCGCGACATTGTAGGGCGTGTTCGTCTCGGCAAGCACCTTCACATCGGGATGGGCCTTAAGCTCGGCATCGGCGCCTTTGCGCCGGTCGTCGCTGACCGAAACGCCGGCTGGGCCATTGAGGATGAGGATCTTGCCCTTGCCGCCGATGGCGTCGATCAGGAACTTGGCCGCCTGATCGCCCCACTGTGAGGAATCGGTGTTGACCTTGGCGGTCACCTGGTCGGTATCGACGAGGCTGTCGAAGTTGATGATGGCGATGCCCTTGGCGCAGGCGTCCGCCAGCACGCGCGCCGGCGCGGTCGACGAACCAGCGATCAAGATGATGGCATCGACATCGGAATCGATCATCGACTGGATCTGCTGAATCTGGACGTTGGCGTCACCCTGGGCATCGGTCACGACGAGCTTGTCGACCAAGCCTTGCTTCTTCAAAGTCTCGACTTCGGCTTCGATCGTGCCCTGTGTCTGCTTCATCCAGGTCGGCACTGAATAGATATTGGCCCAGCCGATCGTATATGGCGCTTTGCGATCGCCCTTGATGCATTTAGCGGCGGCGTTGGCCTGCGAACCGGCGCCGAGGCTAAGGAGAAGACCGAGGCAAAGGGCACTGGCGGACGCGAAAAACGATGATTTCGTCATGATTGTTCCCTTCTGAAGTTATGCCTGGACGTGCGGGGTCGGGACGAGAAAACCCGCCGGTTGCCGCTTCCCGGAAACCGCCTGTTTTCTCGTCAGGACTTTCTGCGCCTGGCTCGTTATTGTCCGATATTTCAGACAATAAGCCTGTATATCGGACAAATGGGATGCTAGACTGAGCCTTGACATCTTTCAAGCGTCTTGAGACGAGGGCCGAAATGATTTTTGCGCGGGTGCGGCCTACATGAGCGATGGCGTCACTGGTCTAATTGAAACGCAAGCCGGCGCCGAGCCGCGCAATGGCGAACGGCGTCGCGGGATCGACCGCGTCATCATGCTACTCGAGGCCCTTCTGCGGCACCGAGCGCCGATGCGCGTCGGCGATATCGCCAAGATGATCGGCGCGCCGCGTTCAACCACTTATGAAATCGTCAACAGCCTGCTGGAAGCCGAAATGCTCGAGAACGTCGGAACGGAAGGCTATGTCTATTTCGGAAAGGCGATGCATCTGTTCGGCTGGGCCTACTCACATCATAATGCCCATTACCGGCGCATCATCGAAACCCTGGACAGACTAGCCGCGGAGACGGGCGAGACCGTCCAACTGTGCGGCCTGCGGGGGAACAAATATGTCGTCCTTGATTGCCGGGACTCGCCTGGCCCGTTCCGGATTTCAAGCGATGTCGGAGTCGAGGTGCCGATCCCGTGGACGGCGTCCGGAAGACTGCTGCTCGGCCATATGAGCGAGCAGGAAATACGGGACTTCATTCCGCCTGGCGACTACACGCTTCCCGACGGCCGCGTCATTGCGCCAGCTGAGTTCTTCGGCGATGTCGCTCTTGCGCGCCAGCAAGGTTTCAGCGAGACGGCTGCTCTGGCCGACCGCTTCACGTGGTGCATGGCCGCGCCCATCCGCGACGGTAACGGGGCCATCAACAAGACTCTTTGCTTCGTGTTGCCCGTCGACACGCCGGAAGCGCGGCGCAGCGAATTGCTTGCCCTGCTATGCGAGCGCGCCACTGGGTTGTCGTTGGCGGGAAGCTAGTAAAAAATCGGCGCGCGAAGGTCCAGGATAGGCTCCGTTCGTTCACCAAGCCAAGGCTCAGCTACGCTGTTGCGGCGGCGGACCCGAATTCCCGTCTAGGCCGGCACCTATCTCCCGCCCTCCTCCCTCTCCCGATGGGTGCCGGCTATCTTCAGCGCGAGGCGGATTGCGCTTGTGTAGCCTACAGGCCCAGGGTCAGAGACAACTGGACAACAGGCGTGTCTTGCTCACGGACATCAATCGCTACGGGGTGTTGCTCCAGCCTTTGCACCTGATCTTTCGCTAAATTCGAGCAAGGCTCGAACCTGTACGGTTTTCACACTCCTCATGGTGAACCCACCGCCGGCGTGCGGGCCTTCGAATGTCGGCGCATCGACGATCTTGCTTTCGAGATAGCCGTCGTTGCTGCGGCAAGGCCCTTCTGACCCGCCGGGTAACTCCAGCAGCCGACCGCAGGCGACGGCACGATCAATCCGTATCGCCCCGCGCGCGCTCTGAGGGCGCAGGTTCGTTAAAGACTGCGGATAGGCGCGGGATACTGCGCGACCAGATCGTCGACGGTCAGCAATGTAATGCCCTCCACGATCGATTGAGCAATCAGAATCCGATCGAAGGGGTCCTTGTGGATGGGTGGAAGCCCCTCCACGGCAATGGCATGCTCGCCGGTGATGGGCAGCTCATGATAGCCATTGTCGATCAGGCCCCGACGTAAAAGCCGCGCATCGACCGTAAAGTCAGCGCGGCCCAGACCGCGTTTGATCGCAATCTCCCACAGACTTGCGGCGCTGAACATCAGGTCGTTGTCGCGATTCTCGATCTGCGTGAGAGCGGCAGGCGGGAGCTTGTCGGGCTCGCCCGCCGCCCAGAGCAGAAGATGGGTATCGAGCAGAAGTTTCATGCGTCGCCGCCGAACAGCTTCTCGATTTCCTCACCGGCCATGTGATCAAAATCGTCCGGAACAGAAAACTGCCCGGCCATAAACCCGACGCGACGCGTTTCGCCGGCCGCAGGAGCGTCTATCGCAATGACCTTCACCATCGGCTTGCCGGATTTCGCGATGATGAAAGATTCGCCTTTGGCCGCCCTGTCGATAAGGCGTGACAGATGCGTCTTGGCCTCGTGGATATTGACGGTGTGCATTGCAGGCCCTATGACTTAGTCTATCCAACTTAGTCTATTCGTGCCTGACCTTCAAGTGGGCTCCGTAAGAAGTGCGTCCTGGCCCGTCCCTTCGAGGAGCAGCCGGTGATGGCACACTACGCCGATCCACCACCACCGCACGAGCGTGTGCACCAGACCTTCTGCGGCACGTGAGAGATTAATGTCGTAGCCGACGGCGCGGTAGCGTCTTTCCTGGCTGGGATGAACGATGCTTTCTCGCAGCCGGAGAATGGGGTCATCGGTGCCTCGGTTTGTGCACGCCTTGTTTCCGAAGGACCTGAGGTGCTGATGATCGCGCGGCCTGCGATCGACTGGTGAAGAAAAGCCGTGGCAGCTGCCACGGCTTGCCGATCACGGCCCTCGCAGAGGCATTGCGGACGGCGCGAGAAAACGTCTTTCGTGACGCCGTTTCGCAGGGGCGAAGCAGGCCTCAGAACGGTCAGGCAGCGCTTACCAAAAAAGATTCGCCGGAAGGGAACTCAGGAAGCCCAGGCAAGTTCTGTGCGAAGTGGAGGAGATTGCGCCATGAACAGTGTCATTTATCTCATCGGCCTTGTCGTCGTCGTGCTTGCGATCCTCTCCTTCCTCGGATTCCACTAGGAGACACCATGCAGCACCAAAACGATCAGGGCCGTCAGACGGCCGATTTCGAGACAGCCAAAAGCGAGCTTTCGGAAAGATTACAACGAGAAAAGCAGACCGCGACCGAGGCGCTACATGACGCTCGCGACGAGGTCACTCGGAAAGCCAGCGATTACGCTTCGGAAGCCAAGCAAGCATTGTTCGATAAGGCAGAGGGAACACAACGCGACGTGAGCGCCAACTTGAAGGCCTTTAGCGGTGCATTGCGCGCGGCAAGCGAGCATCTGGCCAATAATGATCAACGGACCGCTTCAAAGTTCGCCCTCGATGCCGCAGGCGGGCTTGAGCGGCTTTCATCCTCATTAAAGGATAAGCCGTTCGATGAGGTGCTCGGCGAAATCCAGTCCTTCGGCCGTGAAAACTCCGGGGCGCTGATCGCTGGCTCGGTATTGGCTGGCTTGGCGTTAGGACGGTTCATCAAGAGCTCGCCGCCATCTGCTTCGACCGGGACTCCGGATCAGTCGGGAGCAGGCCGGGCGTCCGAGACGGATTCGAGCTCGAATGAGTTCGGACGGCGATCGGCAGAGCCAGTTGAGCCTACGTTATCCCGCTCAGATCAGTCCGGCGATGACTGGGCCGATGCAAGTCTGGAGCAAAACCCATGACCGACAATCAGGACACTCGCAGCCTGACAACCCTTGTCGGCGATCTGGCACAGCAGGTTACAACGCTGCTTCAAACCGAAAGCAGGCTGTTGCGGGCTGAAATGTCGGAAAAGGTGAGCAAGGCCGGCGCCGGCGCGGTGGAGGTGATAGGAGGCGCCATTTGCCTGCTCGCCGCCCTGATGGTGCTTTTGCAGGCGCTGGTGATTGCCTTGGCGAGCGCCGGACTGGGAGCCGGATGGTCTTCGCTGCTGGTCGGCGTCGTGGTGGCGATACTGGGAGTCATACTCTTGCGCTCCGGCAAAGCAAGCATGGCTCCCTCCGAACTGACGCCCGACCGCACACAAGACCAACTCAAGCGCGACGCACGCGTGATCAAGGAACAGATAAGATGACCGACAAATCCGCAGCCGAGCTGGAACGCGATGCCGATATTGCCCGCGCCAAAGTGGCAGATACCGCAGACTCGATCCGCAGCAAGATGACACCGGGTCAGCTGATCGACGAATTCACCGGGATGTTCAGCGGTGAGGGATCCGCTATGCTCACCAACCTCAAGGCGCAGGTCAGGGACAATCCACTGCCGCTTACCTTGGTCGGCGCCGGCCTGGCCTGGCTGATGCTCGGCAAGGGCACGTCCGTGGACAGTTCAGCACTAGGTGTCTATCAGACCCGCAGAGGACCTGACCCCGCCAGGGATTTCTCTGACCGGCGCAGCTTGGGCGGCGAGGGATGGCAGGGCTCGAGCGGCGACGAGTACGGTGCCGAGAGCGAAGGTTCCGGAATCGGCACCACGCTCTCCGATGCCGCTGGTTCGGTTGCTTCCGTTGCAGGCGGCGCCACTAAAGCTGTGGCAGACCTTGCGGGTAACGCCAGAGAAGGAGTGAGAAGCACGGCAGGACAGCTCGGCTCAGCCGCCAGCGATGTGACCGCACGGGCGCGTCAGTCGGCGCAGGACCTGTTCCAGCGCGAACCTCTGGCGATAGCCGCGGTGGGCCTTGCGGTGGGCACCGCCATCGGCGTGATGCTGCCTCACACCGCCACGGAAGACGAGCAACTTGGCGCCTACCGTGACAAGCTTCGTGACAGTGCCGAGGACGTCTTCGAGAAGGGCCTGGAGCAGGCCAAGCAGGTCGCCGCCGAAGCCTATGAGACCGCAAAAGAAGAGGCTGACCGACAGGGCACCAGCGGCGATGCCGAGACGTTGGTCGACCGCGTCGGGGAAGTCGTAAAATCGACGGCAAGCAAAACCGAGGAAGCCATTCGCGATCGTTTGCCGGAGTCGGACGAGTCCCCCTGAACTGCACAATAGCGCCGGGGTCGGTCGTTGGCGGTGAGCCCGCTGCGATCTATGCCTCAACCGGTGTCCTTGCAGCAGATAGCGGAATTGCAACGACATCTAGACCGTTTGCCCTGACGCGGCCGGGATGCATCCTGTTGGCCGTATAGAGCACGCGCCGGTAGTGGTTGTTTCTTCGGTGAGTTCTTCGATGGCGCTCACAAAAACCCTTCATGACGATTTCCTCCTCCACGTGTTGTTGGGCTGACCGCCGGTCTGCTTTTCTTGATTGCGTTCGCGGGCGGGTCAGGCATCGTTCACGCCCTGCGAGCGTCACGGCGGGGCAAGACACGAAACGCGATCACCTGCATCGCGCCTCGAAGACTCGCCCGTTCCGATCCCGGTATCGACAGTATCCGCGGCGGTCGGCCGCCGCTCCGATCAACGTACCGGCGACGGCCCCGATTGCACCGCCAACGACCGCATTTCGCACGTCGTTCCCGCCAGCTGCTGTTCCGAGCGCGGCACCGCCAACACCACCGATTACAGCGCCTTTTTCCGCGTTGGTGCAGCCCGCAGAGCTGAGACGTCGCGCAGAGCCCTGTTCCTACAACGTGCCGAGTTGTTGAACGCAAGCACTTTAACTCCCCCGACGCGCGAAGAAATTAGCTGAAAATCCAGGGGCTGGGCTCTGCGTCTCTTTGTGAATGGCAAACAGCTCAGTGTCCCATCAGATACGCCGATGGTTTTCGAGTAGCTCGCCACGCTTTGATCTTGACGTTCACTCGAAGCGGAGTATGAAATCTAAGCGAACCGCGAAGGCCCTACTCTGATCGCGGTTGGAACTACCCGTTTCGTTCAGTTGCGGCAGCGAAGCCGGAACGGCCGATCTGATGGTTGTGGGAAAGGCGACAGCGCGCTCTCGCGACCACCTTTCCCCACTGTCCTTCGACGCCGTAAGGAACGGCATTCTCGTCAGGAGTACGGTGAGAGGCCCAGCGATTTCGACTTCAATTCCGCCGGCCCTCGATGGATCTCGAAACGCAGTAACGGTTTCGATCAAGTCACGCATCGCCTCGGAATCGCCAGCTGCAATGCCTTTGGCAAGCCCTGTTTGAAGTTGGTCTAGTTGTTGCTCGCAGCGTGCCAGCACCGCAGAGTGCAGCGCAATGACATCGGTCGCCTAGGGTACGTCGTCCCGGCTCGGCCACAACGCATTTGCCCTCTTCATTGAGCGTCGTGGATTGCTTAGACAACGGGACGTTCCGATTCCGCTGGATCATCCATCGGCGGGAGCGGCGGCAATGGAAAACAAAGCTCGCCTATTACCTGAACGCCCACGCCAAGCACACTCATCTGTTCGAGGTCGGACGTGCTGGATGTAGAGCTGGTTGGCGCCTGCATCAGGAAGGGACCCAGAAACGAGACGGCGTTTTGCATCGTCGTGCGGGCTTCGGCGGTCCACGAGCCGCTGAATTCCACGTTTCGAACCAGAAGCAGGCCCTGAGGCAGGCAATGCGCATAGGCGTCGTCGGTCGAAGCCTTGATCATGTCGCCGCGCTTCATTCCCGGTACGTACCAATCCTCCTCGTCGATGAGGTCGGGATGCCACCATCTCGTGCCGGCGATCCGCCGGCTGATGGTGAGCATGCAGTACTCGAAATGCACATGCAGTTCACTGTCCGAGGTAGTTACCTCCGTTACGACGGGGTTTCTAATGAGATCGTGAAGCTGGATTGTGGCCAATCGGTTCACGAGCGACGTGTCCAACTGCATTTGCGTGTTTGAAGCATTTGGCTGCTCTCTGGGCGGCGAGACTTGATCTGCCTGGGCTGTGAGGTGTCGCCGGGCAGCGCGAATTCGACTGAATCTTGGCAGGTTGGCGGCCAGCGCCCGGGCGTGGAGCGGCGAAGCGGTGAGACCATCCAGATGGTTCGCGCTGAACTGGCTCAGATTGACCGCGGTGCCTGCTGCATCCTGGATACCGAGAAACTCGACCGGCTGGGTAGCGTAGTCCGTGAGATGTGGCTGCGTGCGCAGCTTTCTGACCGCCTGAACCCTTGGCACGATAGCTAATTCGGCGGCAAATGCCTTGCGCCGTTCGACCGCCTCGGAAACTGCGGTGAGGTTCGAAACCCCTTCTTTTGTTAACACTCGCATCTTCCATAAGAGGGGGTTTGCCTTAATCGCGCCGGGTGTCTCGGTCGTGGTTGCGGCAGTGCGGGATATCCTTTGATCGAAGACATGCCAGGCCGTGCAGCTGGGCTCGGCGAAATCTGTCGGCTCGCAGCTGAATGGCAGCGCATCGGGATTGTCCCCGATATCTTTTCGTGCCTCGGCAACCATCGCGGCGATGCGCGCATAGGAAGGAGCGTCCACCGGAACCCCCGGTTGCGCCCATGGGATCATCGCCAAATAGGCAGACTTGGCGGTAAGACTGCCGACAGACGAGGCGGAAACGAAGGAGGCATCGGACCGTTTCAGCCATAGCGGATAGTCGTACTGGTCTTCCAGCCACTCCGACAGCCGCAGCGGATTGGTCACGCCATTTTGGACGATGCCATCGGCTAGCGCCTGCCCCGGATGAATGGCAAGCGCCAACGACGGGTCATTGTTGGGGTTGTAGGTCGCGATTAACGTGTCCACCACTTGCTGGCCAAGGATCGCGAGCTGATCGCTGTTCGTGCTCACAGGGACACCTCAGCCTTGCGGAGCAGCGGGCGCGTCGGCCGGTGTCACAGGCGCCCCGGCATTGGCGGCTGTCGCAGGGTTGGCCACGACTCCGGCGTTGAGTGCAGGGTCGTCCTTGCGCGGCGCGGCCGGCTGTATCTGGCCTACCCAGCCCACGATCTGCGAACCGAAAAGTTCAAGCGTTCCACCGTGTTCATTGCTGCTGAAGGAAAATCCCTGAGATGCATCGTGCTGGTTGCTGAATGCGCCGCTGCTGTCCGAATTGGAATGTTGGACCGATCCGCCGATACCGCACCAACCAACCTTGCCGCCATAGGAGGTGGAACTGCTTTCAGTGTGTCCGCTGGCGCTGTCGACGGCGCTCTGGAATGCGCTGCCCATGCTGCCCCAGGAATTAGCGCTAATCTTCACGTTTCGAACAATCAGAAAACCCTTCGGGATCATCGGGAGCAGCTTGGGCACGTCGCCGATCTGACCTTCGATGGTCCCGTCGCTGATCGCATTCTTCTTCTGACCGGCGAGATACCAGCCGTCCATGTGGAAAAGATCGCCAAGCAGCCATGGCCGTTCGATGCTGGCCATGAACCACTCGAACGTGACAGTTGCCGAAGAGCTGCTGTCCTGATGCGACTGCCAGGAGGACTGGTCGGCATTCCACCCGTCGTTATGGCTGGTCTCGCTATGTGATGCATTGGCGGAGGCGCCGAAACCCAGAACGCTGTAGCCGACGCTCCCCGATGTTGATGACGACTCGTTGTTGTAAAAACTGTGTCCGAAGCTGTGTTGGCCGCCGCCACCGCTCGCCTGGTACTGTTTCGATGTGGCGGTGATCTTCATCACCCCGAAGTCATCGTTGGTGTGATCCCACCAGGAGACCGGATCGATATACGACCAGGGCACCTTGATTGCCACGGCGCCACCGAGACCAACGCTATACTCGTCGTACATCTTGCGGGCCTTGGCAATCAGGGCGGCCGCGGCGCTGCCGCCGACGGACTGAAGGGTTGCAATCGCGTCGTCGATCTGTTGCCCGCCCATATCCTTGAAGTCGTTATAGGCTTGGTCGACGACGTTCTGGTATCTGGCGCTGGTGACCGGCCATGCCTGTCCCTGGATAGGATCGGACATGGCTTGGGAGTAAGCGAGCGCGAACTCGCTGCGCGCATCTGCCAGCACCTTCTGGTTGTGCCTGTAGGCGGTGTGGCGCGGCGTGTAGCCGGTAAAATTGCCGTCGGCATCCATCAGATACAATGTCTTCTGGGCATCGGCGATGCGCTTCTTGATATCGGTCGAGGGCTCAGGGATCGGTTCCGCCTGCATGCCGGCCAGGGCTGTGAAATACTCGATACTGACGGTGCGCTGAGGCCACGACACCGCAACCCCCTTGTTGGTGACCATCAACATGTCATCAACCCGCTGAGCCGTGTTGAAGGCGCTGCTGATCGCCAATTGCAGCCTGGGATCTGGTGCCGGCATTGCGGACAGCTGACCGGCCTGCGTCGCGGGCGTTCCGGCCGAAGGGGGCGCGGGTGGTGCTGAGAAGGCGCCCGTGGTGGAAACCGCGCCGTAGGCGCTGCCGCCGGCCGGCGTCCAGGGATTGGCATACATCTTCGGGTCAATCGGCTGGCCGACTGGAAGGTGCATGTAGACTGCCGAGCCAGACGGCGTGCCGTCGGGATTCACAAGCTGGGCCGCAACGGCGGTGTGTATCTGGTTCAGCGCGTCAAGCAGTGCTTGCGTGATGCCGCCGGTGACCTGAAGATCGTTACCAGGCATGAGAACTCTCCTTGTTTCGTTTGTTGCGGCGCTGGACCATGGATCGTCACGCGGACGGGGGGAAAGACCAACGTCAGGTTGCGGATGTGCAAAGCCCGCGCTCCGTCGATCCGAGAGCCCAGGCCCAAGAGCAAGTTACGTCTCGTTCGGACATCGGCCGATCAGACAATCACCAGGTCAGGAATGTCCTTGCCGGGCCCAGCCGCCTCCTTGGCTGCCGAGCATCTCCCAGCCGAAGTTTGCTGCTGTCCCTTCCGGGCACGTGTCGCTAGGGCGATGGCTTCCTGCGGACCTGTGCCTGTGACAAAAACCGTGAGTGTCTGGGCCGGTTAGGCATCGACGAGATAGTCGTGGTACAGCGAGTGGATGCTCCGGCCATTGTCGCGGGCCTGCAGAATTCTCTCCCATAGTCCGAGATGAACCTCGCCGGGAGCGCCTTGGTGGACCACTCCGTTGAGGAACCGGATATGCCGGCGAATGTTGTCGTCGAAAGAGAGGCCTGCCGTGCGAACGTCATCATCGCCAAGCTCCTCGTCGAAGCTTCCGCCCTGCAGCTCGTCCCTGACATGACCGGACACCGCTGACAGGAAGACTTCGAAGGTGACGCCTTCCGGCAGCCCGCCTGCGGTCTGCTGGACGTTGTAGAAGTCTCTGCTGATGTAATCGTCCTGATTGTTCTCGTCGAGAACGTGGTTCATGATCTGCCAGGTTCGGTCACCAGCTTCGTCGGCCGAACCCTCGAAAAGATTTAATATCCGGTATGCTCTATCCTGCCATGTAGACATGTTTTTGATCCTCATCGGGCTGCTTGCATGCGCGGTTTCGCGAGCGGGGTAGCCTCTCGAGGGGCCGGACGAAGCGGTTGTTTGGTTTCGACGGATTGACTTTCTCTGACCGCAGCTTACGGATGGCTTACAGATCGAAATTTTTTGGATCCATTCGCTCAGGAAGAAACCACAAGCGAGTGGATTGTATCGAAAGCCCGATTCCGCCGGTCTATCTTGCCCGCCCGCTCGCTGCGCGAGTAGTCCTGCACGCTGCTGGGTAGAATCCAGCATTACGCAGGCACGCTGCCCAAGCGCAGAGTTTATCGCTCCGGGGTCTCAGTGTTTCCGACCCGGATTGCTGGTTGGACAAAACCGCCCCGCACACGATCGGCCAGGGATTGCCCGTGAAATTATCGGGCCGTGCAAAGAAGAGGTTCGGAGCACGCTGGCAAGACACAGCTTACGGGTGGCTTCGGGTCTTTGGGCGTTCAGGATTTCAGATACGGGCGCACCAGCGTGCGGATCACGTGAGAGGATTTGTATTCCCCGTTCGCTCCAACCGCCCTCTCGTAACGCGAGAAGTCGTCTACAGCTGCGGCAGGATCACTGCTGGACAGACGTTCCCTGATGAGGGCTTGGTACACTCTTTCCGAATCCGGGTAGTACTCGAGTGCTCTCAGGTAGGCTTCTCGCGCCCGGAAACCTTCTCCGGCATTCTCCCAATGTCTTCCGACGTTGATCGCCAGGTCGATATAGCCGTCCCGAACCTTGTCGGCCACCGGTATCGCCCAAGACGGAAGAGAACCCGGCGACAGTGGCGGGCCGGGGAATCTCGCCAGAAGCTGTTCCTTTTCGGGGACTGTCGTATCCCCTTTCCGGGAAAGACCGCGGTTGAGACGGGTTTCCCAATCGGCAAGGTCGACCCACACCTTGTCCGGGGGCAGACTGATGCGCCCCTCCCTCTGAACTATGAAGTCGCCCTTGCCGAGCGTCTTGCGCAGGCGGTGAAGGGCTTGCTCGCACGCCGGTTTGGCTTGATCCCCGTCAAGGTCGGGCCAAAGCCAGTCATGAATGCTTTCGAGGGGACAGGTCTGGTCGCGCGCCAGGGCGAGAACCCGCAGGATGTCGAGGGCACGCGTCGGCGATTTTGATCCGAGATCGAACTGAGTTCCGTCGAGCTCGATCCTGAAGCCGCCCAGCACAAAGATCTTCAGTGGCCATGGCCATTTGGCAGGCCGTCTCATTGGCGGGACGAGACGCCGCGTCTGAATGACCGAATGGCAGAGATCCACTTCGATTCCGCGGTCAAGTGCATCGGCCAGCAATTCGGCGAGGAGATCGGGCAGGTTGAGTAGGATTGCAGACGGGTTGACGGTCCTCAGGGCTGTCATGAACTCCGTCAGTTTCTCTTCATAACCGGCTCCGCCCCTCCATTTCTCTTCAAAACCGGCAGCGGCAAGAATGCAAATCTTCACCCGTTCCCGCGGGCCACCGTCCAGCCGGTCGACGATATCTGCCAACAGCGAGGCGGCCTCAGCGGGCCTTCTGTCGGCGAGAAGAACCTGGAATTTGGTGACATAATGCGGCCAGCGCTCGACCATCGGCTCGTTCGCCTCTTCGATCGCGGTCATGAACGTGTCGCAATCCCTGTAGGCTTCGACGAAGCTGCCTTGCCGCGCATGCATGGCGGCTCGGCAATCGGCGACTACAGCCACCTGAGTTGTGAAGCGGCTGTCCGCGATTTTGCTGAGCCTCGTCACGAGATCTGCGAAGCCGGCGAAATCGTTACGCAGCTTGAGCAGCAGCTGGAGATGGTAGAGACCGCTGAACTCGACGCTTCTCAGGGCTTCCCTCTCGCCCATCTCGATTGCCTTGCGAAGGGCGTCTTCGGCCGAGGCATATGGAAACCCGCGCCTCGAGAATGAAAAATACCTTCCGCTGGCGGCGCCGAAAGAGACCAACCACATGCCGAGCACCCAAGGCGTCACCTTCGGGTCGTTCAATTCGGAAGCGACGCTGTCGACCGCCTGTTCGAAGATGTCCTGCCGCCCTGACCAGACCGCATGATCAACAAGGGCTTCACTGGCAAGCAATCTCAGGTCAACCGGAACTTCACCAGTCGGGTTCGACAGCTGTTGCAGGAGTTCGTCGGCCATCTTCACTCCTGCCTGTGCGGTCTCCTCGTCGGCCTCCCCGTAATCCACCGCGCGCAACATGCCGACACCAACCAGCATCCGCTCTCTCGGGACAAGATCGGGTTGCCTTCCGCGAAGGATGGCGGCTGCCCTTCGCGTCCACCCGTCCAGGCCCCCGTGCGTCCGCCAGCTGCTTGTCTTTACGAGCACGGCGCGGATCACGGTCAGCCACTGCCCCCGCAAATCGCCGTCCTTCTCGAACGCCTCCCAAGCCCGCGAGAACCATCGCTCGGCTGCGGCGTCGTCAGGAACATGAGCGGCCCCGATCCAGTGGAGAAGCCAGCCTTCCAGTTCTTCAGCAGGAAATCTGGTGCCCCATTCGATCAAGGTAGCCCTGCGGCCTTGGGACAGCATCGCCTCGGCGTGCTCGATAACCAACTCGCGGGCAAGCGGCCAGGCTTCTGCTTGGAGAGCCATCGATACGGCAGCGTCGACCAATCCTGCGTCGCGCAGGACCCGAGCTGCCCTTTCGCGCAGACTTGCCTGCTCTTCCGGCGGCAGCCGCGCTTCGAAGAGCCTGGACAGGTAATCGCGCAGGAGGTCGTGGAACTGGAATCCTCCGCTTCCGAGGCCTGTTCGGGTAACCAACAGCTGCATTTGGAAGAGCCGCTCCAGCACCGGGCCGCCGACTCTGGGTCCGAGCAAGGCGTCGGCAAGACCGGAATTGATTTCGGGAAGCAGATTAAGCTTCAGCAGGGTGTTCTGGTCGTCGCCTGGAACGTTCTGCAGGAACAGTCTGCCGACCACCTCCTGGAAGTTTCCCTGCCCCAGAGGCATGGCGCTCATCAACTGCGGGGCACTTGATTGGTTGGCGATCATGACCAGGCCGACCGCCCACCCCCTGGCGGCGGTGACATCGATCCCCTTCTCATGGCCTGGTTCCCTGAGGCCGACGAGGCAGCGTGCTTCGTCCTCCGAGAATTCCAGTGCGGTCTGGCCGATGACCGGCAGCTTGCCTGCGAGCGCGAGTTCGGCCACGCCCCCACCAGGCAGTGTACGCGATATGCAGATGCACCGGACCGTGTTGGGCAGTTCTCGCAGCAGGACAGCCAGAACTTCGCGGAATTCTGGTGTATCGGCACGGTGAATATCGTCAAGGACGATGACCGTGTCCGGCGCCATCTGCGCCAAGTAAGCGCGGAAGAACAGACGCGCGAATGCAGCAGCATCCTCCGCATATTCGGTTCCGAAAACAGGAAGACTGAGTTCCTGCGCCCCAGGCGACATCGCCAGATAGTAGAACAGGCGGGCGATATCCTGGTCCTCGTCATCGACGCGATACCAGACATGCGGAGCCCGCTTTTCCTGGAGGTAATCGATGACCGCGGTGGTCTTCCCGTATCCGCCAGGGGCAGCAATCCAGCACATGCCGGATTCCAGGCACCTGTCGACCAGTGCAGCAATACGCGGCCGCCGCGAGATTCCCGCGGGTCTTGGCATTGAAAGCTTTGCTATCGGGCCGCCGTGCACCGCCGCATCCAGATCCGCCAGGCTGCACTCTTATAGCAGATGATGGGCCGAGTGCGCGTCATTTCAGCATGTAAGCCAAACGTAAGCGCGGCTCCGTCACTGTCGGCATCGTTCCAACTCAAGGAGAAAACCCGTGCCGACCGCAACCGTTCAAACCATCTATTGTGTCCAGCCCGCCACCGGAACCGACTTCGCGGCCAACCAGGCGCTGGTCGACGCCATCATGGGCCTGACGCCGCGATTCATCCAGAACGACTTCGCCGGCAGCCTGCTGCAAGGGATCAAGTCACTGCCAAGCGTTCTTGGAGTGATCGACGCCATACGGGCCGATCCGGACAATCTGTTCATCACAACCGGGACTGAAGGCAATGTCGATGACGCTGTCTGGCCCTCTCCCGGAACCACCAGGGAAGTCAATGCGGACCAGTCGTTCGAACCCGGCCTCGTGCTGCCGTTCGAGTATAGCCAGAATCTCTCTCTTTGGGATGAAGACGGCCCTCTTAATGGCAATGATCCACTCGGCTCCGTCACCATGGAGAAGGAAGAACAAGGCTTGGGTCCAATCGCCAAAATCGCCCGCTCGGCGATCGAGGGGTCGGCCTACTACATCATTTACCGGGTCGACTGACCGCGCGACAGGCATCAGGTGATGTCCCGGTCGCCGACAACACCTCAGCGAGCAGAAAGCGGCGGGCTGTGACGACCTCGTAAGCCATTCGTAAGCTCGGGCAGGTGAGCATTCCATCTCGCACAAGTTGATGGAGCAATGACCATGCGTCCCTACTCTCTGAACATAAGCCGCATCAAATGTCATTCGACGAATGATTATACAGGCTCCGACGACCTTGTTGGAGTGATGGGTCCTGTTCGCTTCCCGATTGGATCCTTCACTCCGGGAAACGACTATAATCTCGACATCAACCAGGTCGTTCCAGCCGGTGAATTCTACCTCAATATTATCGAGACCGACCTTTCAGGCGATGACGAGATAGGGATGATCGACCTGTCCGCGATCATGGATTTCCAAACCGTGAAAAACGTGCAGGGCGCGGATGCCAGTTACGACATCACCATCCTTGTCCAATCCGTATCAGACTAGCTCTAGCATGCGCGATCCACACTCGAAGCGGGATCGCGCCTGCTCCGCTTTGGATGTCTGGTGCCTCCGGTGAGGTGGTGGCTTCTCCGCGCCAGGAACTGCTCCGAACTCAAGCTCGGCGAGCGATCCGGTTCCGATCGAGCTTCCTGACACGCATGGATCGATTCCGGTCGGAACGTTCTTTGAAGACTTGCAGAGAAGGTCATGGACATCAAAGACGTCTGGGAGTTGTTCCGGGGCGGAGCGCCCGGCCCTGTAATTTTGGTTCCGAAAGGGAACTCGACAGATGGCTTGGGATAGCGCCTCCCCACGACGCTTGAGCCTTCCTGCTAGAAATAGTGCGGAGGACGCCGCCAACTGACCCGTTAGACTGCACTCTGGCGAGCCACAATCGTGCCAGATTATACTCTGCTGAACTGGTTTATTTAAGAGTAATGCCAATGGGCGCATCAGGAGATTGAAATGCTTACTCAAGTAACCGTACCTTACTCTCCCGGCTACGACTATGGAAAAGGTGTCGATCTTGCGACGGGTAGTCCGATGGGTCATGTCGTCGATGGCGCATTTTCCGGCGTCGACGATGCAATGGGGTCCATATCTTCATTCGACATACGCCGCATTCACACCACCGCCGAACTCGAAAAGTCGCTGAGCATCAATGTCGAAGCGAGCGGCGGGTGCGGGTGCTTCTCCGCGTCAGGAAGGTTTGACTTCGCCCAAAGCTCAAGGATCCAGAGCAGTTCGCTGTTCCTGCTCATCTCCGCCAAGGTAACGCTGCCCTTTCACGGCATCGACGAACCAAAGCTGAGCGGCTCGGCGGCGGCGATATCGAGCAATCCCGAACTCTTCCAATCACGCTACGGAAACATGTTCGTGAACGGGGTAGGCCGCGGCGGGATGTTCCTAGCCGTCCTGCAGATGGATACAGCCAGTTCCGAGGAGGCCCAAGCCGTTTCGATGGAGTTGTCGGGGTCCTACGGGCTGTTTTCTGCCGACGCCAAGATGAAAATGGAGAGCATGCAGAGGCATTTCCATGAAGACGTACGCACGACCGTCTACCACGAAGGCGGCCCAATCAATCTGATCATGGGGGACGTAACGGATCCCAGCCAGATGTATGGGCTTCTCCAGCAATGGCTGAACGCGTTCCAGACCGATCCGAACGCCAATGCCGTTCCTTATTTCGTCACCCTGGCTCCAATCTCCATCGCAGATGGACCGATCCCGCCGAACGCAGCGCAGGTCCGGCAAGCTCAGGATGTTCTGGTTGAGTGCGCGAAGGACCGCAGCAGCCGGCTAGACCAGATGAACCTGATGGACTTCATTACGCTCAATCCAGGCAAGTTCACCTTCACGGCACCGACAACCCTGCAGACGGTTCAGGAGGCATTCCGTGGTTTCCAAGTCGACATAGACATCATCGCGCAAGCCGCCGCCGCGGCGATCAACGATCCTAAAACAGCGTGCCTGCCGGTTGATTTCGCCGCGAAGCAGACGCCGGCCCGGCGTTTCCCGCAAGGGCTGACGCCCGATCCATTGCCGGAAGGCGCCAAGGGGCTGAAAAGCGTTTATGCGGACAAGGGAAAAATGATGGTCAGCCGCGACGCGTTGTTGAGCGAGATGCGAGAACTAGAGCCAGACGGTCCCGCCAAGACCGGGTTTGATATTGGCGTCGCGATGCCCGGCGCAGACACGCTATGGGGCCCTGGAAAGCAGCTTTTCATGGATGGCCTTGATGCTGACGAGCGCGTTGGCTGCGAGGATTCGGCGTTCTTCATTGTCGCCCGGAATGCGCAACTCGGCCTCGCGACCGTCGGCGCGAAGATCGCGGAGCAGACCTCGACGGATGCCTTTAAGGCTGCCCGCGCTGCAGAGCCGCCCGGCATGTACACTCTGGGCTTCGACATCGCCTCGGGCCTCTTCGGCGACGCGAGGCTCGGCGCGCGCGGCCACACCGCACGGGGCCCCGGATCCCTGGGGATCAGGGCAGCCCTCGACCCGAGAGGTCAGCGCGGCTTCGATGCGGCGATGACGCTGTATTCGGTTGCCTGATGACGGGAGCGTCTGATCAACAGGCCAAAGAGGACATTCTCGTTTCACTGCTCAAGCCTGTGAGGCACAGAAAACCACCAGATCGTCCAGCTTGAAGATGCGAGCGCAGGCTTGATTGGAACGCCTGGAGACTCGGCGCCCGTCGTTTCGGGATGTGCAGAAGCGCACCATCCCGCGATTTTGCCAACTAGCGCCGGGCGTTCGTTATGGCCGGTCGGCTCGCCAACCGAGCCGCGACTCGATGCGGCGCGCACTGGTCTTGACCATCGTAATCAAATCCGGGTTCTTTTGCTTCAGCTTCACATCCGGGACGACGATCGAGATCGTGGCACGGCAGGCTCCTTGGTTATCGAGGATGGGAGCCGCAATGCAGGCAACTGAAAAGTCGGATTCACCAGCCTGGATCGACAGGCCCTGCTCCAGTGCTGCGGCGGCCGCGCGAGCGAGCACATCCTTGTCCGTCTCGGCGCGTCCGGTCGGAGAGGCGATCGCGGATCGGGCGAAAATTGCGCGGCGTTCGGCTTCCGGCAAATGGCCGACGAGCAGCCGGCCCGACGCAGTCCAGTTCAGCGGCGTCCGGGTCCCGACGCGAGATGTGACCTGGAAATGATCTTTGCCCTCTTCCATCGCAAGCACAACCATATGGTCACCGTCACGGCCGCATAGCTGGATCGTCTCTTTCGAACTCTGAGCCAGTTCGTGCATCTCCTGCGTTGCCACGTTGAGCAGATCCAATGTGCGAGCGTAGGTCAGGCCGTATTGATAAAGCCGCGGGCCTAACCAGAGCAGGCCGCCGTCCTTGCGGTCCAGCAGTTCCTTTTCGACCAGATCGTCGACGATGACGTAGATCGTCGACAGGGGGGCGCCGATGTCGTGTGCTATCTCATACGCCGTTGCTGGCCGACCCTGCTTTTGCAGATAATCGAGTATTTGCAGCGCACGGTCGATACCGCTGGTGCGCGAGCGGCGGGGTTCGCGTGCGCCTTCGGCAGGGTTCAGGTGCAGGTCGGGCGCTATCGTGGGCATGGCATTCTCGGTTTTGCGTGCACTGTAAGGCAGCCGGGGCATTTACCACAGCCACCCTCAATCCGGCCAGTTGAGGATCGTGGCCTCGCGGGCCATGAGACGCTCGTTCCATGGTGTGGCGATGATCGCATTCGACTTGCGCGCGCCATCAAGCTCCTCGGCAAGCCGTGCCGCCACCACGAATTCTTCGTCGGGATGCAAATTGCATGGATCGAGGAAGAAATAGCCGTGCTCGACTTCATGATCGCGGACGACCACCGGCGGATTGCCGGCTGCCAGCCGGTCGACCAGATCCCACGCCGTAATGCGGGCTTCGGCGGCATTCACCCACACCTTCAAGCGATCGAGCGGATTGCTGGTCGGGTCGGGTACGATGGCGGCGGTGATGCCGGGCCGCCCCTCGAGCGCTTGCGCCCAGCAATCGAGCGCTCGGCGTTCGCGAGCGCGGATACCGTCATGGTCACGCGTTTTCCAGGCCTGGAGAGCAGCGAGCGCACCGACGATGCCTTCCTTGCCGACCTTCATACCGCGCCCGATGCCTCGGTTCTGCAGATAGACGTCGCGCACCCGCGCTTTCGTGCCTGCGACGATGCCGGATGTCGGGCCGCCCAGGAATTTGTGACCCGAATACAGCACCAGATCGGCTCCGCTGGCGAGAAAGCCCGCCAGGTCGTATTCGGACGCTGCGTCGACGATGACCGGGACCCCGCGTGCATGGGCGGCTTCGACGAACATCTTCAGCGGGATTTGCCCATACTCGACGACATGGTGCGACACGACGTAGACTGCTGCAGCAGTGCGCTCGGTGATGGCGCCTGAGAGCTGATATGCCGAGGCGCTGGTCGCCTGACCGACCGGCACGACCTTGGCGCCGGCGAGACGGATCGCCTGTTCGATCGGTGCGCCGTAGCTGACCATGTGGCCGGACTGGATGACGACCTCGTCTTTCAGTCCCGCGGCATCCGGCAGCCGTTCGATCGCGGCAAGGTCCGGGCCGGTCATGCTGGCCGCCACCGCCAGGGTGATTGCCGCGGAACACGACGCGGTGATGAAGCCGGCCTCCGCGCCCGTCAATTCGGCGATCACGGCACTGGCCTTGCGATGCAGATCGGCCATTTCGACAAACTCGGTGAGAATGCCGGACACAGCCTCGACAGCCGCGGGAACGACAATGGAGGCGCCGAGCGAGGTCATCGTGCCAGAGACGTTGATGACGGGCCTGAGGCCCAGATGGCTGCGGATATCGTCGACAGGCATGGTCTTGTGCTCCGGCTATTCGTGATCCGATCAATCAATGGCGATGACGGCTTCGATTTCGACGCTGATTCTTCCCGGCAGTGATCCGTGGCCGACCGCAGAGCGGGCATGCGTGCCGCGCTCGCCGAAAACATCGATGAGCAGGTCCGAGCAGCCGTTGATCACCGCGGGGTGGTCGGCGAAATCCGGCGTGGCGTTGACCATGCCGAACAACTTCACCACACGCCGCACGCGGCGCAGATCGCCGAGCGCTGCGTGCATGACGGCAATGAGGTTGACACCGGTCAGCCGCGCATGGGCATAGGCCTGATCGACCGTGACGTCGGCACCAACCTTGCCCGTATGGACCCGGCCGTCGGCCTCGCTCGGCCCCTGGCCGGACAGGAACAGCAGCTTGCCCTCCTGCACGTGTGTGACAAAATTGGCGATCGGCGGCGGCGCCTCGGGCAGCGTTATTCCAAGCGCCAAAAGCCGGTCGTAGGGCGTGCTTTCCGGTCGCTTCATGAGCTCGGAAAAAGTCATACACAAACTCCAATCAGATCGTTTTTTCGTTGTGCCGGATGCAGGCCACGTGGTGCCCGCCGCCGATATCGTCGAGGGGCGGAATGATCCCGGCGCAGGCGGCAATTGCCTCCGGACAGCGGGTGCGGAAGACGCAGCCGGAAGGCGGGTCAATCGGGCTTGGAATGTCACCGTGCAAGGCGACGTGGGTGCGCCGGCGGGTCGGGTCGGGCACGGGTGCCGTCGCCAGCAATGCCCTGGTGTATGGGTGCCGCGGCGCGGCGTAGAGAAGACGGCTCGGACCACGCTCCATGACGCGGCCGAGATACATCACCACCACTTCGTCGCAAAGGTATTCGACCACCGAGAGATCATGCGCGATGAACAGCAGCGTCAGGCCGAGCCGCTTTTGCAACTCACCGAGCAAGTTGAGCACCTGCGCCTGCACCGACACATCAAGCGCCGAGACCGGCTCGTCGGCGACGACGAATTCCGGCTCGACGGCGAGCGCGCGCGCAATGCCGATGCGCTGGCGCTGGCCGCCGGAGAATTCGTGCGGGTAGCGCGTGGCGTGATCGGGCGACAGGCCGACCAGGGTCAGCAGTTCAGCGACCCTGTCGGCACGCCGCTTGCCTCGCGGAAAGCCACGCGCGTCGAGTGCCTCGCCGATGATGGCGGCGATGCGCATGCGCGGGTTGAGGCTGGAGAATGGATCCTGGAAAACGATCTGCAGCTTTTGCCGGTAGCCGCGCATTTCACGTGCGGACAGCGAAAACAGATCGACGCCGTCGAACAGCGCCTTGCCTCTGGTCGGCTCTACCAGCCTGAGGATGGCGCGCCCGGCGGTGGTCTTGCCGGAGCCGGACTCGCCGACCAGCCCGACCGTCGAGCCGCGTCCGACATCGAAGCTGACATCCTCGACAGCATGAATGATGCGGCCATTGCGGGCGGGAAAATGCTTTGTCAGACCCTGCACGCTAAGCAATGGCGCAGCCTCCGCACGACCGGCGATCACCGCGGCGCTCACAGCTCTGCACTCCTGATGCATCGGGAAGCGCCGTGCGGCCCTGCCGGCATTAATGGCGGGGGTGCCGCCCGACAGGGCGCAATGGCGAAGTCACAGCGCGGCTCGAAGGCGCAACCGGGCGGCAGCGCGGTGATCGGCGGCACGCTGCCGGGAATGGAATAGAGCGCCCGGCGCTCGCCGTCGTCACCGATATCGCGCGCGGCATTGGGCGTGCAGGCCAGCAGCCCCCTTGTGTAAGGATGGCGCTGGTGCGCAAACAGATCGTTGACCGGCGCCTGCTCGACGACTCGGCCGCCATACATGACGACGACATCATGGGCGATCTCGGCGACCACACCGAGATTGTGGGTGATGAAAAGGATCGACATCCCCATCTCGACCTGCAGGCGACGCAAGAGATCGAGGATCTGCGCCTGGATGGTGACGTCGAGGGCCGTAGTCGGTTCGTCGGCGATCAGCAGCGACGGATTGCAGGCGAGTGCCATGGCGATCATGATGCGCTGACGCATGCCGCCGGACATCTGATGTGGATAGTCGTCGAGCCGCGAGACGGCGTCCGGAATCTCGACATGCTTCAGCATGGCGAGCGCACGGCTGCGCGCTTCCTGCCGGTTCACCGGCTCGTGCAGCACGATCATCTCACTGATCTGGTCGCCGACCGTGAAGAGCGGGTTCAGGCTAGTCATCGGCTCCTGAAAAATCATTGCAATTTCCCGGCCGCGTAGCTTGCGGAATTCCTTCTGGGTAAATCCGGCGAGGTCGTGGACATGCTCCTGCCGGTCGCGGAACAATATCTGGCCGCCGGCGATTCTTCCGGGCCGTGACAGCAGGCCCATGATCGACAGGCTGGTCACCGACTTGCCGGAACCGGATTCTCCAACCACGGCCAGCGTCTTGCCGTGCTTCAGGTCGAAGGTGACGCCATCGACCGCCTTGGCGGTAAGACGGCGGGTCTGAAACCAGGTCCGCAAGTCCCGAACCGACAGGATGACGTCGCCGGCCATTGCGTCGCTCATGATTTCCACCCGCAATGCGGACAGACGGGCACACTGCCCGCAGACCCTTCCGGCGGCATGTGGCGGTGGGCAACGATCGCCTCGGCACCGAGGACAGCGTAGCGCGGCTCGAATAGCCGGTGCAGCATGCTTGTCGCCCCTTGCGAATCCTTCACAGTGAGCTCGGCCTCGACGAGGTCGAACAAAGTGAATTCCGCTGGCCTGCCCTTTTCCAGCAGGCCGTCGGCGGGCAACCGGATGGCGCGGCGCGGCGCCGTCGTCGAGGCCGTCACCACATCCTCGAATGCCATGCCGAGCGACAACAGCTTCGACATGGTGGTTGCCATATCCCACACAGCGCCGTCGAGCGAACGGTTGTGCAGATCGGTCGAGATCGTCTTCGGTGGCAGACCGCGCTCGAGCGCCGCCTTGGCGACATCGAAGGAGAACGAGGCGCCGCCGTGGCCGACATCAAGCACAATGCCGCGCTGCGCCGCATCCTCGGCGAGCCGATAAAGATCGTCGTCCTCGATGATCGAGCCGCCGGCCTTGCCATTGAAGCAATGAGTGACGATGTCGCCTTCGCTCAGCAGGCCTAGAACATCGTCATAGAGTGGCGGCGGCTCACCAACGTGCACCATCAGCGGCAGCTTGAGGATGCGGCCGAGCTTCTTCGCCAGCCGGACCGGCGTCAGATCCCAGCCGCCGGTGATGACGTGGCTGGCACGCACCTTCAGTCCGACGATGATGTCGCGGTTGGCCTCGACGGTGGCAATGGTGCGGTCGATATCGATCGAGCGCATGTCGATCAGCTCACTGACACGGTTGCAGGCGACGAGACCGATCGAACCGATGTTCAGGAACGCGTATATGTTCTCTCGCGCCGGCTCTATGATAAACTCGCGAAAGCCGTGGAAATTGGCTTCGCCGGCCGAGCCGGCATCGACCATCGTGGTGACGCCTCGGGCGGCGCCACATTGCTGCGGCCGCAGCGAAATGTCGGTGCCGCCGTACCAGACATGCACGTGGAGGTCGGTCCAGCCGGGCGACAGGAACGCGCCATTGGCGTCAAGCATCTTCACATCCTCGCCGGCGGCAATCGTCGAACCGGTTTCGGCGATACGGCCATCCTTGCCGATCAGCACGTCGATTGTCTGGCCAAACCCGCCGCCGAAACCGACTGGTTTTGCGCCCCTGATCAACAGCGGCCTTTCGGTTTGCGAAGAGCGATTGCCGAACATCAGATGTCCTTTGCCAGACGAGGGTCGAGAAGGTCGCGCAAACCGTCGCCGACGAGCTGCAGCGACAGCACGGTGATGACGATGGCGCTGCCGGGAAACATCATGATCCAGCCGGCCTGATCCATGTATTGACGGCCGGTGGCGATCATTGTGCCCCAGGTCGGGATGTCGGGCGATATGCCAACGCCGAGGAAGGACAGACCGGCCTCGGCCAGGATGGCGTTGGCGAAGATGAAGGTTGCCTGCACCAGCAATGGAGAGGTGACGTTGCGCAGGACGTGCCGCACCAGGATAACCGGCGTCGGCACGCCGAGTGCGCGGGCCGCCTCGACATAGGGGAGTTCGCGAATGACCAGCGTCGAGGCCCGCACCACGCGTGCGAGCCGCGGCGCATAAACCACGCCGAGGGCGACCACAACATTGAAAGCGGTGGCGCCTAGTGCCGCCACGAGCGCAATTGCGAGCAATATGTCGGGAAAAGCCATCATGGCGTCGATCAACCGCGACACCGGCGCGTCGAGCTTTCTGAAGAAGCCGGAAGTCAGTCCCAAAACGACGCCGATGATCGAGGCGAAGATCACGACAGCAAAGCCGACCGCCAGCGAAGTGCGCGCGGCGTAGAGCATGCGGGTGAAGATATCGCGCCCAAGATCGTCGGTGCCGAACAGGTGGTCGAGGCTCGGCGGATGCAGCCGGCTGGCAATGGAGAGCTTGGTCGGTGCGTAGGGGGCGATGACCGGCGCGAGGATTGCGGCGAGCACGATGACCATCATCACGGCGATGCCCACCGCCGCCGTCGGCCGGGTCATCAGCCGCGAGAGGATATTTGGCTCCGCCTGGAGCGGCACCGAGATAGCGGCCATCAGTAGCGAACCCTTGGATCGACAGCCAGATAGAGCATGTCGATGGCGAAATTGACCAAGACGTACAGCCCGGCAATGACCAGCAGCGCGCCTTGAATAACCGGATAGTCGCGCCGCAACACCGCCGAGACGACCAAGCTGCCGACGCCGGGCAGGCCGAACACCGTCTCGGTCACCACCGCACCGGAGATGAGCAGTGCCGCGGTCAGGCCGATGACGGTGAGGATGGGGATCAAGGCATTTCTGAAGGCATGCTTCAGCACCACACGCCATTCGCTCATGCCTTTGGACCGGGCGGTCCGCACATAGTCGTCGTTGAGCACGTCGAGCATCGAGGCGCGAGTGAAGCGGGTGATCAGTGCCGAGCTTATGAGACCGAGCGCCAGCGCCGGCAGCACCAGATGGTCAAACCGGTCGGCAAACGAAGCTCCCGGCCCGCCATAGCCAGATGTGTCGAACCAGCCGAGCTTCACGGCGAAGAACTGAATGAACAAAAGGCCGAGCCAGAAGCTCGGCACGCTGGCCGCGAACATGGCAATGGTGGTTGCCGCCTGGTCGAAGATAGAGCCGCGCTTGTAGGCCGACAGGATTCCGACCGGCAGCGCGATGAGCGTCGCGATCGCCAGGGAGAAGACGGTGAGAAAAAATGTCGGTTCGGCGCGTTGGGCGAGCGCGGTCGTGACCGGCTCGCCCAGGAAGATCGACTGGCCGAAGTCGCCTCGGACGACATCGAGAACGTAGCGCCCGAACTGTTCGAGGATGGAGCCGTCGAGGCCGAGCTTGGACCGCAGCGCGGCTATATCGGCGGCCGTGGCGTCTGGACCCAGCATGACCGCCGCCGGATCGCCGGGCGTCACCCGTACGATGACGAACACGATCGTGACGACCAGCGCCATGACGACGATCATGCCGAGAAGTCTGTTGAGGATTGAGCGCAGCATCGGCCATCTCTGAGCAATCATCGAACGGTTTGCCGGTGCCGGCTTTGTCGGCCGGCACCCGGCCGCCTATCCTTGGGTTGAGGCGGAAGGTGGGAGGAGCCGTCTCAGTTGCCTTCCAGATAAGCGTTCCAGAAATAGGGCCATGGCGCCGGCGTCACGCCTTTCAGCTTGGGGGCCTGGGCGGCCAAGGCGTTGAAGTCGCCGACCTTGAACGCTGGAACCTCGTCGTAGATCGCCTTCTGGACATCTGCGAACAGCGCAACGCGCTTGGCCGGATCGGCTTCAGCGTTGAACGCCTCAAGCACCTGGTGCTTGCGATTCGAAACCCACCAACCCGGCGAGGAATCCGACATTATGCCGGTGAGCGACGGCTCGGGCAGGAACGGACTGTGGGTAATGTAGATGTCCCACAGCGCCGGGTCGGTGCGGTTCTTGGTCAGCGTCGCCCATTCGACCACATCGAGTTGGACCTGGAAGCCGGCGGCTTTCAGATACTCGGCCGCGACCTGCGCCATCTTGTAGTGGAACTCGTACTGGCGGCTGGTGAGGATGCGCAAAGGCTTGCCGTCATAGCCGGCTTCCTTCAGCAGCGCCGCAGCCGCTTCAGTGTCGCCATCGGGCTTGTAGGGCTCGGTGCCGGCGTCCGTGTGCCAGGCAAAGCCTTGCGGATACATGTCGCCGTCGGCTGCGAAGAAGTCCTTCGATCCGAATGCGGCGAGCAGCATGTCGTTCGGCGCCAGCGCCGCTTGTATCGCCTTGCGGATGCGAATGTCGGAATTCAGCCCCTGCTTGGTATTCAGGACGAATACCGGCCAGCCGAACGGCTTCAAGATGACCGGCTGGGTCTTGCCACCCGAGATCTTGTCAAAGGACTCGACCGGCAGCGAGTCAACATAGGCGAACTGGCCGGAGACTGCGCCTTCGACGCGTGTGTTCGCATCGGGAACCGGCACGAAACGGATTTCGTCGAGATACTGTTTTCTGGCGCCACCATAGCCGTTGGGTTCGCCGTCGCGCGACTTGTAGCCGTCGAACCGGGCAAGCTGGATGTACTGGTCGGGTTTGCGTTCCTTCAACATATAGGGGCCGGTACCAACGAAGCTGGTCAGCGGCTCCTGTCCCACGTTTTCCGACGGGATGATGATCGCGGCGGCATTGTTCAGCGACAGCAGCGACAGAAGCGGCGCGAACGGCTTTTTCAGCGTGATTTTGATGGTATTGTCGTCAACGGCGTCGACCGCGGCGATGACTTCGGCTGCCTGCTTGCCGCGCGTGGCAATCTTCATCCAGCGTTGCAGCGAAGCGACCACGTCGGCCGAATTCATATCGCTGCCGTCGTGGAACTTTACGCCGGCTCTGAGCGGGATGGTGTAGGTAAGGCCGTCCGGCGAAATCTGTGGCATGTCGGCGGCCAACAGCGGCGTGATGCCCCAATCCTTGTCGAAGGTATAGAGCGTCTCGAAGATGTGCTGCGTGACGATGCCAACCAGATCGGCGGTCGAGGCCATCGGATCGAGCGTCGGCGGCTCCCCAATGGTCGCCACGTCGATCACTCCACCTTTAGCGGGCTCGGCCCAGGCAGCGCCTGTCGCCGGCAGCATAAGCGCGGCGAGCGAAGCGACGATCTGCAAGAAACGCTTCATCTTGGTTCCCTTCGCTTGTATTCCATAGTAATGGAATTTATATCTTAGTTACGGATCAAGTAAACGCATCTGATATGGCAACGTCAAGCTTTTTTCGTCGAGCGGAAGTCGCGCGATTGGGAGCCGTTGATGATCTTCGTGCGCCAAGCGCGTGGCTCGTCGTCCCGTCCAAGTGCCGGCATCACACCGTCGTCCAGCGATCGGAAAAACCTCAGGTACATGGTGGGACAGAATGAAGTAAACGAGCCGAAGGATACTACGCACCCCCAACAAGACCCGCTGGGATCAGCGCTTGATGGGGTTGATAAGTGCAAACGCAGCTCGGCCATGCCTCAGCAGCGCCGGCGCGACCGTTTCCGGGTCAATCTCACCAAGGCATCAGGGCTTAAGGGGTCGAAAATGCTCCTCCCTGCCCCGATGCTGAACGAAGCCTATTTCCGAGGCGTCAAAACTCCCAAGGAGAGATCAGATCGAGGCCGGTCTTATCGAAGTCGCTCAAGTTTCGCGTCGCAAGGCGGCCTCCGTTGACACGCGCTATCGCGGCGATCATGCCGTCGAGCGCGGACATACCCAGACCTTGGCGTGCAGCAGTTCCCATAATTTTCCCGTAGGCCAATGCGGCTTCCTCAGTCAGCCCGAAGATTCGGCCGGCGAAACGACGACGCCAATCGGACAAGCCCTGCTCCAGCCGCTCGGCACGCTGATCGGGTCGAATTTTTTGAAAGCCGAAGGAAATCTCGGCGATTGTCACAGTCGGAAGCGCCAGTTCAGCATCATGGCGAACCAGCCATGCGATAACGGCAGCGCTAGGCGCCTTCTTCAAAGTTTCAGAAACCACATGGTGTCGAGAAAGATCAAAGCTCAGGTCCTACATGAACCCGGCGATCGTCTCGGATCGCTGCTTCAAGGTCGATATCGGTGCCGTAAACCGTCGCGATGCGCGCGTAAAACGTCGACGCAGGTTCGCGACCTGCCTCCCGCGCTTCGTAGGATTCAAGGGCACGTTCGACGATGTCTGCAATCGAACGATTTTCGCGACGGGCAAGCCGGTGCGCAAGGTCTCGCGCTCTGGCACTTCTTACGGAAAGTTGAGGCTCTGCCATGTGGGTCTCCTTTTCCGCAGATATAGCGCGGCAGCTTTGGGCCATCGAGATGGCAGGCGATGGCTTGTCATCTTGATGGCATTCGAAGAGAATCCGCCGAGTTAATGCGCGCGCCTCATCATGCCTGAAAACGCGCAAAGATATGGTGCGTTGCTTACGCGGGTCGATCGCGCTGTAAGCAGCGCGACCGGGTGGTATCAGCAACCTGGGAATCGTCTCGCTGCATTCCACAGGAAGAATAACAACGACATTATATCCGCATATCCGCGTCCTCATCCCCGCCCGACCGTGGCGCCCGATGATTCATCCTCTTGCCACCAGCACGCTGCTAAGCAGTCCAGAGCTCGCGCAACCGAAGGCCCGGCCAATGGACATCGCCTCACCCGAGCCTCACCGACAACAATTTTACGACCGCGCCTGATCCTCACCGATGAGCCGCCTGGTATGTGCGAGGCGACATGGCCACGTCGGTCCATACGATTACGCTGGCATCAGCGGTTTGACGCGGTCGACAATGGCGGCGACCGCTTCCTTCGGGCTCTTGCGACCGAGGACGGCGAGCTGAACCTCCTCGAGAAACGTCGACTGAGCGCGAGCGGCTTCGGGAAAAGCCGGGAAGGCTGGTCTCGCCTTGGCAAGGGCGGCAGCCTCGACCTTCGCCTGCGGCTGCGACCCGGCAAACGACGGCTCGGCATAGGTTGATGGGCGGACGGGGCCATTGCCGTTGCGCGCCATATCGAGTGTGGCCGCCTTGCTGGCTACGAAGCGGATATAGCTCCAGGAGAGCTTCTTGTCCGCCGAATTGGCGGGAATGGCCATCGCCCAGGATTCGACGACCGGGTGCATTTCCTGACCGCTGCCGAGGGTCTTGGAGCCGGGGAACTCGATCGCCTTGATCTTTCCCGGCGCGGTCGACTGTTCCTTGTTGTTGAGCTGCGCGTAGCGGGCGAAAGGCAGCACCGCGAAGGCTGCGCGTCCCTGCTGCA
This sequence comes from Mesorhizobium sp. M0060, assembly GCF_040323155.1. Taxonomy (NCBI): domain Bacteria; kingdom Pseudomonadati; phylum Pseudomonadota; class Alphaproteobacteria; order Hyphomicrobiales; family Phyllobacteriaceae; genus Mesorhizobium; species Mesorhizobium sp. M0060. Next base: position 42,310 of record NZ_JAMYUP010000011.1, on the reverse strand, counting down.
TCCAAGTCACCATGTCGTCATTGCGCGTCGTGGCGTAGCTGCGGGGGAGCGCCCCGGCCTTGAAGAGGTCGGCGAGCACGGACAGGCCTTTTTCCATCGCCTCCGGATCGGGAACCACCTGGAACTGCTTGTCGATAAAATCGCCGCCAAAGGCGCGGGCGAACATGACCGGGAAGACGGCGAGGTCGCTCGCAAGGATCATGCCGACGACCGGCGTACCGGACTTGGAGGTGAAGGTCAGCTTCTTCGCCTGCTCGACCAGCTCCTCCAGCGTGTCCGGTGGCGCCGAAATGCCGGCCTCCTGAAGCAGCTCCTCGTTGTAGAAAAGCCCCTGCGTGGCATGGCGCACCGGGATGCCGACGAGCTTGCCGCCGACGGTCATCGACTGGCGCAGGGCTTGGGCGATATCGTCGAAATCCTCGATCGGCTCGGCTTTCCGGAGGTCATCGAGCGGCTCGAAGAGCGAGGCGATCTGCGATGTCATGCGGTTGTCGATGATATAGCCGACGTTGAAATCGGTCTCGCTCAGGCTCGCCTCCCGGAATAGCCGGTCCTGGAGCGGATTGCTGTCGAGCGTCGTCCAGGAGATCTGGGCGTTGTTCTTGTCCTCCCACGGCTTGATGACATTGCCGGCGACGCCGGTCGTCAAGTTGGTCTGGTGGACGCGATGGCAAAGCACGTTCAGCGTCTTTACCTGAGCATGGGCCAACCGACCCAATACGCCCGTGGCGCCGGCGGCCATCGCGGTCGTCAGCAGGGCTCTGCGTGTCATGTGCAAAGGCATTGTCTTCCTCCCTTTCTCGGTGACGTCGTCACCCCTTGGTCGCGCCGGCGGTCAACCCGGCGACAAGAAACCGGTTCATCAGGACCACGAAGACGAGAACCGGCAGCAATTGGACGATAGAGGCCGCAAAGAGCACGCCCCAGTCGACGCCATCGATCGAGCTGATCATCTCTGAAAGGACCAAAGGCGCAGTCTTGGCGTGGTTGGCGGTGAAGATATAGGCGAACAGAAACTCGTTCCACGCGAAGACGACGACGAAGACGGCGACGGCGAGCATGCCGGGCGCTACGAGCGGCAAGATGATCTTCACAAGGATCGTCAGCGGCCGCGCGCCGTCGAGGACAGCCGCCTCGTCGAGTTCGCGCGGCACCTGATCGATGAACGTCCGCATCAAAACCGTGCCGAGCGAGACGAAGAAGCTCGCGTAAAGCAGGATCAGCACCAGATGGGTGTCGTTGAGCCCGAGCCGATTGACGACCGGGAACAGTGGCAGCGTCACGACGATCGGCGGGATCAGCCGCGATCCGATCAGAAACATCACCGATTCTTCCAGGAAACGGACGCCACGATAGCGTGAGTAGGCGAAACCAGCGAGCAAACTTGCCATGACTGCAAGCGCCGTTGCCCCGGTGCGATCAGGCTGTTGACGAGCCCGTCGAAAAAGGCCGGCCAGCGCTGCCATAACGAGGCGTAGTGCTCGAAGGTCGGTTCGAAGAAGAGCTCTGGTGGAACCGCGAAAATCTCGCGACCGGGTTTGAACGACGAGAGCACGATGAAACCGATCGGAAACAGCGACCAAACAACGATTGCCGCAACAGCGAGCGTCTTTCCGGCACCGATGGCGAGACGCTTAGAACGCATTGGCCACGGATTCCTTGCGCAGCCGCCATACATAGCCAGTCGCAAGCAGCAGCGAGATCACGACCATCATCCACGCCGTCGCGGCCGCCGTGCCGAACGAGTTGTAGCGGAAGCCTTCCTGATAGAGATAAACGGAAACGACCTCGGTCGTGCGCGCCGGGCCGCCCTGGGTCAGGAGCCAGACCTCGGAAAAGAGGCGGAAGGCGAAGATATAGCGGAAGAGCAGTGCAATCAGCATCGCTGGCGCCAGAAGCGGTAGCGTGATGTTGCGGAAGAGCTGGAACGCGTTGGCCCCGTCGGTGCGCCCAGCCTCGTAGAGCTCCTTCGGAACCGCGAGCCGTGCCGCATAGAGAATGATGAATGTGAATGGCAGGTGCAGCCAGATTGTCAGCAGGCCGACGAGGATGAGGCCATGGGAAGGGATGAACGTCCAGTCGAGCGTCGGCAGCCCGGTGTATCGCAGCATCAGCGTGATCGGCCCGACGTCTGGATCGAACAGGAAGCGCCACATTGCGACCGCCGTCACCTCGCTGATAGCGTAGGGAGCGAGCACCACGACGAGCATGACACGCTGGAAGGGAAGCCCGGAGGCGAAAAGCAGAGCCAGGCCGAGGCCGAGCAGCAGTTCGATATGAACCGCCACGGCGACGACGAGGACCGTGTTCCAGATCGAACCCCAAAAATATGGATCGGTGAGGACGCGGATATAGTTATCGAGCCCAACGAAGGTTGCCGATTGGCCGAATGACGAGGCCTCGAAACTCAGCCACAGGACGAAGATGGAGGGCAGCACGATGATCCCAAGCACCAGTAGGTGCACGGGCGTCGCATAGAGATAGGCAGGCGAAAACGCGAAGCGCCGCCTCTTGGTCTCGCCAGCCGCTTCCGCCGCCCCTTCCCCCTGTGGCCGACGGACGCCTCGGAACCAAATGCCATTGCTCCTCCCTGAGCGGTTGCGCGTCAGCCGTCCCTGGCGGCAAGTGGAACGGTGCCCTCCACCGTCGTTCGGTACATCACCCGGCGATATCCGGGATAATCGTTGATGGCAGTGTGCAGGACGTGGGGATTGTTCCACATGCCGAGGGTCTTCGGTTCCCAACGCAGCCTGCAGTTGAACTCGGGCCGGACAGCCCGCGCCATCAGGAAGTCGATCATCGGCTTGCTTTCTTCCTCCGTCATCCCCTTAAAATTGGTCATCACGCTGCTGACGAAGACATAGCGCCGGCCAGTCTCGGGGTGCCGACAGATCACAGGGTGCTCGACGACGGCATTCTCGATCGCCTCGACATCGGCCTTGACGCCCAGCCGACTGTGGGCCGCGTTGATGGCGAAGACCCCGCGGCCGCTATGGACGCCCGTCAGCCCTTGCAGGATTTCGACCAGCCGCGGCGAAAGAGAGTCATATGCCTTCTCGAGGCTTGAGAAGCATGTGTCGCCGCCGACCGGCGGCACCTCTTCACCGAAGAGGATCGTAATGCCCGGCGGCTTTGGTAGCCAGGCGAGGTCCATGTGCCAGTCCTCGCCGATCACCTTGCCCGTGTCGTCCGGCTCGCGCACGAAGCGCACGATATCGTCGAAGCCGTCGATCGGCGTGTGCACCGGATTGCCGCTAAATGGCCCGAACCGGCGCGCGACCTTGTGGACGCCAGCGGCGTCAAGCTCCTGATCGCGCACGGCGAGCGCATGGTACTTGTAGAGCGCGCGGCGAACGTCTTCGAAAGCATCCTCGCTGGCGCCCGCCAGATCGATCCCGCGGATTTCTGCACCGAGCGCTCCAGTGAAGGGGCTGACCTGGAAACGGGTGAATTCGTCATCGCGTAGCACGTGATCCTCCCTTGTACGCGCCCCGTCGCCGGGGCTGACTTACCTGTAAGTAAGTAACCTGAAGGCTAACATCTGTCAACTCGCCCTCGCTTTGATCCACTGGATGTCTAGCCTCGACGCGAGCCCTTCCCCGCATCCTGCCAAGCTGCGCGGATGATCGCCGCCAGTGCCACGAAGGTCCTAGCGACCTCGTCGAAGCTTCCGGTGTCCTGCGTCATCGGTGGACAGGACAGAAGGGTAATGCGCAGCATGTGCACGAGTTCGTCCCTGAGCGTGTCGGGAGAAAGTTCTCCATCCTTCACAGCCTGGTCCACCGCATGGCGTAGGCTCCGTTCATAGACCCGGTTGACACGCTCCAGCGCATGTTCGGCCGGTTCACCGAGAACTGGGAGGTCGTGGCGAAGGCGCGAAAGCGGGCTCCACATATTGCGGGCTCCCGTCTCAGCGTTGAAACGTCCATAGAAGCGGCGCAGATCCTCGAGCTGCATATCGAGCCGGTCGAAGAACCGGGCGTCGGGCGTCGTCCAGAAGCGCTTAATCCGGGCCTCGGCGTTGGCGGCGAAGTCCGCGATCAATTCCTCCATCAATTGACGCTTGTTGCCGAAGTGATGGTGGATGTTGGCACGCGTCGTGCCGATCGCGATCGCTATATCGCCGAAGCTGAAACCGTCGTGGCCGCGCAGGACATAGAACTCGGCCGCGACCTCTTTGATTCTGCTGCGGGTGGAGTACGCCTCGTCACCGGGAGGTCCTGAAGTGCTGGCTCTCATATCCCTTCCAAAATCCATGCCGCTCGCCATCGCGACAATCAGCATACGAAACGTGCTGCAACCGTCCGCCGGTCGGCACAGACGCGATCAGCGTTGCTACCATACAATGTCATGGGATGTACCCGTCGTACATGGATCTTCTTCTACGCTCAGGTGGGAACTAATTTGCGCCAGTTCGCGACATTCAACGTTTCGCACGAAGATCCCCTCCTCCTTAGCAGCAGCCCCGAAGGCCTTACGGGCCTCCTCCGGAGTCGCCCGATCCTCGACGGCGTCGATGCATAGTTGCACAGCCTTCCTCCACTTAGGTCCCATCTTGGTCCACTTCAGGAGTTCCTCGGCGGCACCCTCGACATTGTTACACCCGTAGGTGACCCCAGGTCGGTCGGTCTTGACGTACACCGGAGGGGAGAACCAATGGGTTGCCACGACACCTCCTACTCAGGGGAGAGATACATCTTGGCCTCCTTTGCGGCAGCCTCAAAGGCCTTTCGCACCACCTGAGGGTCAATCGAATCGCCCTCCAGATCTGACAGGCACAGCGTCACCGCCTTATGCCAGCAGGGTCCTCTCCGGGTCCACGTTTTGAGCTGCTCAAGGGCTGCCCTGGCATTGTTGCAGCCATGCCTGACACCGGTTTCAGTCTTCACGAACACCGGAGGGACGAACCAATGGGTTGCCATGATACCTCCTACTCAGGGGAGAGATACACGTTGGCCTCCTTGGCAGCCGCCTCGAAGGCTTCACGGACCTCTTGGGGGGAGGATTTGCCCTCGAATGCATCGACGCAGGATTGGACAGCCTTGGTCCACTTCGGGCCCTTTGTGTCCCACGCCATGAGTTCCTCGGCGGCTCCCTCGACGTGGCTGACCCCATGGCGAATGCCTGGACGTTTCGTCTTCACGTAGACCGGTGGAGAGAACCAGAAGGGACCCATGAGGATGAACTTAGAGCGGCAAGAGCCTGCTGACCAACCCAGTTGCAGCCCCCGCTGATAAGGGAACAACGCAGGCCCTTGCGGGTTTAGAACTCGCAGCGGTCGATTCTTCGTGGATGCACCCGCTGTCGGGTCCGTCGCTTTTCTCACGGGCGGCGGGCCCTCGTGGCTAGAGACTGACTTTGCAATCCGAATTTAGCTATTTGCCGTTGGGGGGAAGTAACGTCCCCTCCTCCTTAGCGGCAGCCAGGAATGCCTTGCGGGCCTCCTCAGCTTCCATCTCGTCGAATATCACGGCCATGCAAACGCGCACCGCGAGGTCCCAGCAAGGGCCACGCTTGGTCCACTTCATCAGCTCCTCGCCGGCTTTCTCGGCGTTGTTGACGTTGCGGATGATCCCGGGACGCTCGGTCCTGACAGGGACCGGAGGGTTGAACCAGTGGAGAGCCATACGTCACTCTTTGTCGGCCCTATCAAGTTGCTCCAGCAAATACCTTTGCTCAGCCGGCAGCTCCCGTTCTACAGGCAGATTTAGCATGTTGCGAAGGTAATTGCGGATTACCTCTGAGGTGATCCACCGCCGCACAACTTCGGCAATAACCTTCTGTTTGGCTTTATCGATTTCAACCACATTCGGGCCTACATCTTAAAAGGACCGAACTGCACCTCGAGCGGATTCCTTAAGGGGGCCAGAATGTTTGATACAAAAATCTGGGCAGGTGATCGGATAACTGGCTCGCGCGAGGCCCCCCCGCGCGCCCTTCGTTTCCCACTGGCGAGGCCCTAACAATCCCCGTCAGAGAAGTTGGGAACCCAACATCGTGAGCCTGAGCCAGAAGTTACGCAGCCAGCAGCCGTTCTGCATCTATTGTGCCGGATCGGCTCGCGGCGTCGACATCGGCCACGTGCCGCCAAGGGTCTGTTCGATGGCAAGTGGCGACCGAAGGGCGGGGAAGTGACTACCTGCAAGGCATGCCATGAAGGGACGCGCGAGATGGACGATGTCGCGGCGTTCGCAAGCCGTTCCTGCCCAACCCGACGACTGGGGGACAGCATGGTTGTCATTGGTCATGACGATCACCTGGGCGGTGCGCCAAGAGGGCTTGGGCACGGGAGGCGCACCGTCTAGGGACAAAGGCTGCCGATGCTTCGTCAGGATTGTTCCGATATCAGCGAGTCCGCTTCTTGATCGGTCTTGCGACCAGTACGCGCGCGCGGGGCCACAGGTCGAGGCTAGGAAACTCACACTCGCGGGCACTGGTTGATCACCGAGCCAACACGAGCGACCTCGGCTAAGCGCCGTGTGTCCCTCTTACAGGCTTGGCTGCTATATTATTGCAGTGACCCTGCCCGACGCATCGAGGCGACAACTGACTTGCGCCTGCCGGACTTCGATGCCACCTTGTCTAGCGTAGTCTATTCGCACCTCGATCGGCGCCGTGAGTGCGCCTCGACGTTGACGCAAGGCACCTGCGCTTACCGCGTGGACACGGACGGCGCCAAGCGGCGTCGCAGCGGACACGATCGCCGCGCGGCAGGCGCGCACCACCGCGGCTGGCGTACCGGTTTTCGCTTTCAGCGGTGCCAGAAACTCAGCGGGATAGCCCTTGGTGACCCGCTCGGACCCACCGTCACCAGGTTTAGAGGGCAGGAGGACGGGTGGCAGGACGATCGATTGCCTGGCGGTCTTGGGAGAGGCAGTGGCTGTGGTGGCTGCGGCCGGACTACCGGGAGCGGTAACCGATTCGTTTTCGGCGGCTGGATCGTCGCCCACACCGACATCCGTCGAAATCCCTCCGCCTGTGTCACCTACGGTGCCGCTGGCACTAACGCCTGCGTCGACTGATCCGTCATCTGAGCCGACCGAAGCTCCAACGTTGGCTCCGCCTACACCGTCGACGCTCGTGCCCACCCCCACAGATCCGCCTTGCGAACCGGCGCTCACTCCAGCACCGACCCCGACACCGCCAACATTGCCGCCTATACCTGCATCAAGAGCCGAGGCAGGCCCGATTGCGATCCCGATCGTCAACGCGGTTGCGACGTATTTTTTCATTATCATACTCCCCTGCGGCATACATTTCGCTCACTATTCTTCACTGGCCTAGGTCGAGCTTTTTCGGTGGTCGCGTTGGGAGCAATGCGGCGGGAAGAGCGATGGTTGACAGCAGAACAGGTTGCGGTGACTTTTGGACCTTCACTTTCTGTTTTTCCGGCAAGCCCGGTTTGCGGACTGGTTGGGAGCCCGAACGCGATAAGCTACTTGCATGTGCACTCGCGGGGGTACTTGCTTTGGGCGCGCGCTCCACAGCCGCAGTGCGACGCTTGCCCTTGACAATATCAATTGCCTCACGCGCGGCACTGAGGCTGCGGGCTAGACCGATAGCCCTTTCACGCTCTTGGTCCAGCGCCGCACTCAATTCTATCGAGTTCTGCTTTAAAGCATCGCGTTCCTTGCGAACGATGGCGAGGGCTCGTACAGCTGAATCTGCTCGTTCGCGTCCCAGTTCGAGCGCTTCTCGAGCTTGCTTTACAGCGGCCTCGGCCACCTGTCGGTCCCTTATGGCGTTGGCCTGCTCGACGGCTGCCAGATTTGCGCCTGTCTTAAGAGCATCGATCGTTTGGCGAGCCGTAGTAAGTTCTTGTTCCAAGAGCTCAACCTTGTGCCGCTCGTCATCAAGCGCTCGCTTGGCAGCAAGCTGAGAGAGTTCCATAGAGGGGTGCGCTCCAAGCGTGGCAGCCTTCTCGCTGTTCCAGAGACTGGCTTCGGCCCTGTAGCTTTCGATAACGCGCTGCGCCGTCTCCAGATCGAGCGCGAGCGCTTCGTCTGTTCGCTGCTGCTCTTTTAGGGCTTGTGCTTGCTGAGCCACCGTGTCTGCCAGTACGTGTGCCTGGGCGCTCAGGTCACGTGCGCCGCGCTGCATAACGTCTAGCTCCGCTCGTGCTGCGGCCAATTCGCGGCGCAAAGCCTCCACATGCTCGCCGAGCGGCGTTTGCGCGCCCTCCTTGAGTGCCTGTGTTTCGCTGAGCACCAGCTCTCCAGATATATAGGATCCGAGCGCGCTCGGTTGCGGCTTGCCCGGTTGTTTGTCGACCTCGGTGTGTTCCGAAACCACGACCGACGAGCTGTAGTTAGCTGCGGCAACAGCTGACGCTTCGGGCGCCAACTGACTATTTGCCGGAGATGCCGACAGCAGAACAAGGCATAACGGAACGAGGGATAGCATGGCGCTACACCCCCTGCCGCGTATCTGCAGATGATTCATCACTGAACCTCACCGACCGCGGCCCTCACCGCTATTGTATTCTCCACTTACGCGCGCGGCGCTGGATCAATGCTAGTGAAGCACCCTCGGCAACGCCAAGGCACCGAATAAGGCGTAAAGCCTGTCTCCTATTTCCTTACTTGTCATCATTCGAACGAACGGAACTTTCGTTCATTTACTCTGGGGGTTGTCTGAAACCCCGAAAGGCTGCCCTGCTCAAAACGGCTCTGTCTGGTCACTCCAGAGCCTCCAAGATACTGGAGGTCACGCTCTGGAGGAGGACGAGCCCCATCAATCGCAACGAGGATGTGTTTGCGATCAATCCGCTTGGCAAAGTGCCCGTTCTCGTTCTCAATGACGGTTATACGATCTTCGATTCGAGCGTAATCTGCGGCTATCTCGACGATCTCGAAAGCAGTCGTCGGCTCATCCCCGAAAGAGGGCGAGCAAAATGGTCCGCCTACCTCCAGGCGCTCGCCGGCGGCATGTGCGACGCAGGCATTTCCATCCGCTGGGAAAACGAGCGCCGCCCTGAACATCTGCGTTACCCTGCCTTGGGCGCAGGCATGACGATGACGCTCATCGAATTCTATAACTTTGTGGAACGCGAGGTCGAATTCGACGCGCCGCTCCATGTCGGCCACATCGCGCTCGCCACTTGTCTAAGCTGGCTGGAATTCCGGAGATTGCCCGACTTCTTGCAGGGGAGGCCACGACTGACACAATGGTATAGATCCTTCGTGGAACGCCCTTCAATGCGTGCCACACCCTACGACGGTGCACCCGAGATTGATATCGATCTCTAGGCTTTCGAAACCCAGTATGCGTCGGTAACTAACCAAGCGTTCTCGAGGCCATTTGCTGGTCGTCCTCGATGGTATTGCGCGAGACCAGTGACCTTGCCTCGCGCAGCCTTTAGAGCGGCCATCAACGCCTTTTCTTCGTCACTGCGCCTAGCCCCGCTGCAGGGGTAAAACCCGCATGGCATTCTTACAGGAAACGCACAGCCAGCCCTTTCCAGAAGCATCATGAAGCCTCGTTGGTCTTCACCTGTGAACGGCAGCGCCATCCGACCCGTGTCGGACAAATTTGAAAGCCACCGTTCCGGCACGTGCGTCACTCCGGCAAAGGCGGCCACGACATCGAGGTTTGGCAGATCGACTGCCTGCGTTGCATCACCGGATATCACTTCTACATGGGCATAATGAGCAAGATTGCTTTGCGCGCGCCGAGCGAGTTCTTCGTCGATCTCATATGCAATCACGCGGCCTTCAGAACCCGTCAGTTCAGCGAGGATGGCGGTGAAATAGCCGACACCAGCGCCCACCTGAAGGACAGTCTGACCGGGAGCCATGTTCAGATGGTCGAAAACCAATGCCCAAAGCGACGGCAAGCCGCTGTTTAATCCGCGCTGTTCGTCAAGCGAGACCAGAACGTCGTGATAAATCTCGTGAAGTGCGGCTGAAGGGCTCGTATGGACCGCCCCGATCTGCAATCTCGAATGGATACGCCATGGCCCGTCACCGAGGTATTGTTCGCGCGGAACCTTTGCGAAGGCCTCGATGACCGCAGGATTGTGCAAGACAGGTGATGAGACACGCAGGTCTTCGGCAAACCACCGGCGCGCGTCACTGGCATCGATTCTTGTTGGCATGGAATGTCGGCTCGCGGATTGTGCGTACTTGTCATGCTCTCAGAAAACCGAACGACGGCAAAGGGGCCCTATCCCCGCAAGACGATCCGCTCACAGCTCAAGGAGCCGCTCCGAAACCAAGGGTTCGCAACGAACTCGGTAGACGTGGAAGCCGTCCTGCGGTCGGTCGGCCTGGATCCGGCGCTCAGTTACAGGTTCCCGCACCAGCTCTCTGGCGAGATTAGTTCCGGAACCTTATACCGCTACCGAAGGTTGATATACCGAGCTGGGCCGGCGAATAAGCCAGAAGCCCAGCCAGAGCGGCAGATAAAAATGAATGAGCTCAATCAAGTACAGTCCGAAATCATCACCGCTGACCTACTCTTCGCGAGGGTCATGCACGACTATGACTACCAAGCTTCGAGGCGCAGTCAGGGCTCTCGGGAAAGGCCGTGGTGGGGTCCACGGTCAGAGGCCATCCCGTCCGCCCTGCTGTCGAGGTGCTTCGGAGCGTTGGACCAGGCAAGCTCTGACTTGAGCATGATCATTGCAAGCTCGCGCCAAGCTCGACATTAGGCCAAGGCAACGCCCGTGCATCCACGTCGGTGATCAGCATATGGCCCGGCGACACTGTGATCGAGATCGCGAGTTCGGCACGAGCAAGAGCGTCTTGGGCGGTCAGGCTGCTGGCCCAGAATACAGGCACCTCCCCTTCCAAGACTTCGACGGCATCGCCCCAGTCGGGAGCCATCAAATCTCGGATCCCGATCGTCGTGGGCTCGCCGACATGGATGGGCGACCCGTGCGCATGCGGAAAACGCGCGGTGAGCGCGCGAACCTTGTCGACATCGCTATACCTTATCGGGCGCATTGAGACGACCATTTCGCCACCGAACTGTCCGACTTGAGACGTCTCGATCTTGGTGCGGAACTTGGGGGCGGTTTTTCCACGGCCGATGCGCCGGAATTTCACGCCCTTTTCGACAAGTGCGGCCTCGACGGTGAGCGAACTGCCGAGCGCGAAAGCCGAAAAGTCATCTCGCCATAGGTCGATGATGTCTGTGGTCTGCCGGATCATCTCGCCGAAATAATAGATGCTGTACTGTGGCGCATCGGTGCGGATATCGATATCGCCCAGCGCTGGCAGCAATGGGCTGCCCGCACGGCTCACGCCCACCAAAGGGCAGGGTTTCGGATTGCGGACGCAAAACTGATGGAAATCGGCGGCAAAGCTGCGGGGCACAATCACGACGTTGGCCTGGAGCTTGCCGCGCGCAAGCCCTCCTGTATGCCCTTCATAGGCACCCATCCTGACGAGCCTGCGTAGCCTGTCCGCATCGACCATTCGCAAATCCTCATAGATCAATGAAGTGATCGGGCGAGCCATGGCTTCCAACGGATATGCACGTTTCAGAGACACGTCGAGAGCGCGTAAGATCATCGGCGGGTCGGTCACTTGTCAAATCATCAGAATCTTTCCTCATCGATAAATCGTATTTATTGGCAGGCGAAGGATGGCGCTTATTATTAGCTTTTGCTCATATTTGTTCTCATTGACAGCTGCGGCAGCCGATCGCTTCTATCTGTCGGCTCGCCTCGTGCAGGAAGCCAAGATCCTGGTTCATGTAGAAAAGCAGGAAAGCTGCATAGAGTACAAAGACAAGGCTGAAGACCAGCGTCTTGACGACCAGCGACAATGCAAAAACATTCAGGTGCGGAGAGGCCCGCGCCAGGAAAGCCAGCACAATGTCGGACAAGAGCATGCTGATAATGAGCGGGAAGACGAGGGTCAGCGCCATCGCCAGGATGCGATTCAGCAGACCGAGAAATATCCCCGCAGCATCCTTGCTGAATACAGGCAGAAGTTGGTCGATCGGCCACAGGCCGTAGCTCTCGTAGAGACTGGTCAGGGAAAGCTGCAGACCTCCGGCGGCCAGGTAGACCGTGACCATGATGACGGCGAGTAAGGTGCCGGTGGCACTCGTCTCATGCGTCATCATCGGGTCAATCAGCGTCCCCATCGTGGAGCCGCGCTGCAGGTCAAGGACATCGCCAGCGGCCTCCGCTGCCCAGAACGGTATACCCATCGTAAGCCCGAGCGTTACGCCGACCACCACCTCCTTGAGGATGTACACCACGATCATCGTGGTCGTGATGGGGGTGTTCGTCAGCGTACTCACGATCATCGGAAAGACCGGAACCACCAGCGCCAGCGCCACGCCGTTGCGCAGAAGACCTGATAACGGCACACGCGAAAAAAGCGGCATCAGAAGCATGAAACCGGTCATGCGAGCGAGCGCGAATGCGCCTGCCAGAAGATAGACCTGAAGCTCTTTGACGGAGGCGAAGAGTGGTTCGACCGGCATCCGCCTGCCTCAACGCGTGACGACGGGAAATTCGTCCAGCGCCGTCGAGGCCTGTTGTGCGATCTGTTGTCCAAGCAAAGGACCGAAGACGATGATGACCAGCAGGATCACGACCAGCTTGATGGTCTGCGGCAGCGACTGGTCCTGAATTTGCGTCAGCGCCTGGGCAAGGCCGACGAGGACGCCGACCGCCAGCGCCGCAATGATCGCCGGGCTGGACGCAAACAGCACCGTGAGAAGTGCGCTTTGGACCTTTGCCAGGATGAAGTCATTGCCCATGCAACCCTCCCATCCGCGTCAGCCGTAACTCAGAATGAGGCCATGCATCAGCCGCGACCAGCCATCTATGGCAACGAAAAGGAACAGTTTCAGAGGAATCGATATGAGGACCGGCGAGACCATGATCATGCCGAGCGTCATCAGGATATTGGCAACAACGATATCGATGATGAGGAAAGGAAGATAAAGCAGGAAGCCGATCTCGAAGGCACGGGTTAGCTCGGACGCGACAAAGGCCGGAACAAGGATCGAGAGATCGTCGTCCTTCAGGTTCTGCCGCGCCTGTTCCGGCCACAGGCGGCTCGTTCCATCGAGAAAGAACTGCCGCTCTTGCGGCTGGGTGAACTTCATGAGGTGTCGCTGCAATGGTTCCCTGACCAGTTGCGCCGCTCTGGCGAGGTCGTCCGTTGTCTGGAACTGAACCTGCCCTTCCTGAAGTCGGCCCGACATCTCGCTCAGCAACGGGGTCGTGACATAGACCGTGAGCACAAGCGCTATGCCGTATAGCACCAGATTGGGTGGCATCTGCTGGACGCCGAGCGCGTTGCGGATGAGAAACAGCACGACCGAGATCTTCAAGAATCCCGTCATTGTGACGACCGCCAGAGGCAGCAACCCGACAAAGCCGACGGCGATCAGAATCCCAAGCAGATTGGGCGAATTCTCAAGCATTATCGAACATGCGCACGATCCGCACGCCCAGGCTTTCGCCGATCCGCACGATCTCACCGCGGCCGACACGTTTGCCGTTGGCGATGATGTCGACAATCGCCTCGGTCACATCGGCGAGCGGAACAATAGTGCCGGGCGCAAGCTGCTTCACCTCCCCGAGAGGCATTGCCGTGCGGCCGATCTCGAAGGCAAGCGCGACCGGCAACTCGTCCAGGGTCGATTCTTCCAAAGTCTGGCCGGCTGGCGGCGACGTGTTCTGGTTCATGGTCCACTCCCAATTCGATCCGGCGATAGCCGTCGGCGCGGCAAGCAATTGCGGCCCGGCGGCCGTCAGGGCGACCGGCGCATAAAGGCGCTCGGCAATGATGAGTGCCGCCATGCGTTCTTCCGCCTCATTCCTGAAAAGCACCACGTCGTCAGGCTGGAGGCTTTTAAGCTCGCCAAGAGTTAGGTTGAGTGCGCCACGCCGAAGGCAGATTGGCAGAGGAAATTCGGCCGGGATCGGCGGTCTGGCCTTGGCGATCTCGTCGAAAAGACGGCCGATCCGTACCGCCAGGCCGGCGTCATTCGTGTTCAAGACGCAGTCAATCGTTTCCTGACTGCCGGTCAGGACAAAAGCCAACGGGGTCTCGCCCGAAATGGAAACGGCATCTGCTTGTGTGACCGAGATGAGCGCGATGCTCACGCCCAGTTTGGCCTCGACCCATTCGAGATCCTCTTCAAACGCGGATTCCAGCAGCAGTGCGGCGTGAGCGGGGGCCAGCCGCTTCATGTCGACCAGTTCGTCTGCCGTGGCGAAGCCCCGTTCGACCACAGAAAGCGGCAGGCGCAATTTGCCCATCGTGTCTCCGACGGAGAACGCAATGGTGCACCACCGCTGGTCGGCAGGGTTCGGCGCCGGCCAGACGGCGGCAATCGCCACGGCCTTGCCCGCGATCGTGATTTCCGCGGGCGCGCGCCGGCGGTAGAAGGCGTTCAATGCCCCAACGTCGACAGACGCGACAGAGTCCAGTATCAGCCGCTCGCCAACGCTTGACCGTGAGGTCTTGCGTTTTGCCGGCTTTACCTGCGCTCTCGTTTTTCCCGACGCGAAGGCTTGGGGCATCACATCCATATTCACGATCACAAACTGGGCTATCGTTCTGTGGGCAGGCGCGTTGGACCGCGCTCCTCTTCCTCGGAAAGCTCGGCAAGCGCCAGGCAACGCCGTGCGGTGCGTTTGGTCAGATGCTCCAACAGCCTGTCCAGCTTCGTCACCGCTTTCATGGTTGCACGATAATCATTGCGGGCTTCCGACAGCTCCGCTTTCCGTTGCTGCTCGACAACGCCCGCCATCTTCTCGTTTTCCCGCAACTGCGCGGTTTTTCTGGCGGCGATTTCGAACCGTGCCTGTAGCCGGTGAAGACTGGCAGCCTTTGTCGGATGCCCAACAAGCGAGCCGAACGCTGCGTCTTCGGCATCGATCGTGCGCTGGAGGTGCTCCGTGACCGCACCGGCCGCCTCCCGACCCTTCCTCGCGGCCCGGTCCACAGCAGCGTGCCTTCTGATCACCTCTTCCCTTGCGCGGTCTTCACGCCGGCGTCTGAGGTCGCGTAATCGAGCGATCATCTCACGATCTTTCACCGACGATCTCCCGCATGAGTTGGCGTGTCCTCTCGAAGCTCTCATGTGTGGCGGACGCCTGACGCAGGAAGGCGTTGATGGCATCGATCTTCGCCACCGCCTCGTCCGCCACCGGATCGCTGCCTTTTTCGTATTCACCGACGCGCAGGAGAAGCTCGATGTCGGCGTAGCGGGCAAGCAGCTCGCGCAGGTGGCTGGCGTCGGACCGATGTGCGGGCTCCACAACCGCATCCATGAGGCGGCTTCGGCTGCGCAAGACATCAATGGCCGGGAAATGGTTGCGCTGCGCAAGCTCGTTCGACAAGAAGACGTGGCCATCAAGGAGCGCCTGAACTTCCTCGGCGACAGGATCCAGCGTACCGTCGCCTTCAAGAAGAACGCTGTAGAGGCTTGTGATGGATCCAACGCGACCGGGGCCTGACCGCTCGAGCAGACGGGGCAATACCGCAAACAGCGAAGACGGAAAACCGCGACGCGTCGGCGGCTCGCCCGCGGCCAGGCCAATCTCTCGCTGCGCACGGGCAAACCGCGTTATGTTGTCCATTGCAAGCAACACATGCTTGCCCTGGTTGCGAAAATATTCGGCAATGCTGGTCGCCACATAGGCGGCCTTGACACGCTCGATGGCAGGACGGTCGGAGGTCGCAACGACGACAATGGCCCTCGCCCGCCCCTCCGGCCCGAGCTGTTGTTCGAGGAATTCGCGCACCTCACGTCCGCGCTCTCCAACAAGAGCGACCACGGCGACATCGGCATCGGTGCCGCTGACGATATCGGAAAGCAGGAGCGACTTTCCCACCCCAGGTTCGCCAAAGATGCCGACGCGCTGCCCGCGCGCGCAGGTGAGCAGCCCGTCGAGGGCGCGTATGCCGAGCTGGATCGGCTCGGAAATCAAGCTGCGCTCCAGCGGAGATGGCGGATAGGCATTGACCGGATAGCTGCCGATGATGCCGTCCGGCGAAAGCGGCTTGCCGTCCAATGGCTCGCCAAGCGCGCTGATCACTCGACCAAGAAGGCTGGGACCGACTGGCACCTGCTGGTCTTTTCCGGTCGCCACAACCTCGGTCAGGTTTGAAAGACCGGCCAAATCGCCAAGCGGAACAAGGACCGCCATTTCGTCCATGAGGCCGACGACTTCCGCCTTGGTCATCCTGCCTGTCCTGGGGTCGACGAGTTCGCATATCTCGCCAATACGGGCCTCCTCCACAGTCGCATGAATGACCGTGCCGGCGACCCGCCGTACACGCCCCTTCCTGGGCCGGCTGGTATCGTCGCGCAGGCCCGAACGCAGATTCGGAATGATGGAGGCCAGACGGCTTTCGATATCAGCGGCGGACGCGGTCATAGGACCTCCGTCTTCGACGCAATCGCGGCAGCCATGGCTTTGAGCTGCGCGTCGATGCTCGCATCGACGACGGCAAAGTCAGTCGAAACGATGCAGGCGTCGGCAACCAGCGCGTCATCCGCGTCGATCTCGACCGTCATCCCCAGATCACTCTCGCGCAAGACTGCGTCCAGCTCCTCGCGAATCCTGTCGATGGACGCGGGATGAACTCGGACTTTCAGGTATTTGGCGCGGCGAATTTCAGTCACCGCCTGTCTTGCGGCCTTGGCGACAAGCGTGCCGACGTCGAATTCTCCCAGAATTCGCCTGACGATATCGACGGCAAGGCCAACGACTTCGGATTCCAGCCCACCGAAATAGCGATCCACTTTGACCGCCGTCTCGCTGATTAACCGCGTGGCCTCCGCATCGCCTTGCGCCTTGCCGTCGTCATAGCCCTGCGCGTATTCGGCCGCATAGGCTCGCCGTGCGGCGTCGCGCAACTGCTGCGCATCACGCCTTGCTTCGTCGAGAAACGCATGCCCATCCTGCAAAGCGCGTACCTCGGCCGCCCGCAGGATTCGGGCGTAAGGACGCCTCGGGATAGCTTCCGCCGCTTTGCCCGATTCGATCATCTCGTCTAGCTCATTGCTCGGCGAACAATCGCGGGGCCGGCCTCGGCAAATGGTTCGGCTACCGGCTGGTGGATAGGCTGTTGTGGCATCAGCTTGAGACGCACCCGCGTGCTCGTATCGCTCGGCATGGTCTGACACCAGGCGCCAAGGCAACTCAGGCCGTCGGCATAGACGCGACCGGAAATGTCTTCCAGCGGCCCCAACCGCTGCATCGGGCCGGCCAGGTCGCGGTTGGCTACGGCGAAAGCGCACAGATCAGCGCCAAGCGCCGCCTGCAACGCGGCCGCTTCGCGCCCAACAATGACAGCGGCCAGACTCCCGGCCCAGTAGATCGCGCCTGAGCGAAGCGCAAGTTCCTCCAACTCTTCGCCAGACGACAAGGCGATCGCTCGATCCACCGCATCGGCCGGCTCTTCGACTGCTGGAGAGAGCCTATGCCGGTCGAGCAGAAGCTTCGACAGTCGCTCCTGCAGGCGTTGCGACCGCAGCATGCGCGCGCAGGCTGCCTCGCCGATGGCGCCGTCAAAGCACTCCGCGAGCCAAGCCGCATCCACATAGGATGCGGGGTTGGACATGAATGCCTGCCATTCCGGGCTGGCAGTTTGCTCCGAGCCGGGCTGGGTCATGTTTTCTTCACCGGCATTGCGGAAGCATCGAGCGCATAGATGCCGGGCCGTCGATACCACTGCATGTAGGCCAACCGACCAGCCAGCGCGAGTATCGCCGCCGCCATGCCGTAAAACAGCGACATCGCGGCGGCGACGCTGTCGGGATGTAGCCACAGGCCGAGGAAGCTAGTGAACCCGGCCTCGCCGGTTTCCTGCTCGGGGGCTGTCGCTGCAACCGGAATGAGGGTGACGGAAACATTGTCATAGGTCAGTCCGGCGATGCCCTTGGCCACCAGCATCTTGACCTGCGGGATGAGCTCATTCATCGGAACGGATGCGCGATGCCGGATGAACACGGAGGCGGAGGACGGTACCAGTTGCTGTCTCAGCGGATCGTTTTCGGGCAGTACGAGATGAACGCGCGCCGAAAGTACGCCGTCGATGTCCGAAATCGTCTGCGACAGCTCCTGGCTCAGGCCATAGATCATCGTTGCCCGCTCTTCCACCGGCGAGGACACAAGCCCATCCCTCTTGAACACCTCGCCGAGCGTCTGGAATTCCTGTTTGGGCAAGCCGCTCTCGTCGAGAATGGCCATAGCTTCGGCGAAGCGGCCCTTCTGTACGGAAACCGTCATCTTGCCGTCCTTGCCGACCTCGCGTTGGGCCGGGATCCCGTGACGCATGAGCGTGGCCACGATCTCGTTGGCTTGCCGCTGGTTGAGGTTGGAATACAACTCCACCGAACACGCCTGGAGCACAAGCATACCCATGACAACGAGCGCAACGCGACACCGGATGCGGCATTGATTCAATCGCGTTGAGCGCCGCAGCGAGGTTGGCATGGGCACGAACACTCCGCGGCGCTTACTGTTGTTTGATCAGCGTGCTGGTGGACGACGTGACGGCCGTCACGCTGCTCGTAACCACCTCGAGATTGGCGGCTGCCCACATCACCGAAATCGATCGTTCCAGGAGTTGCTCTGCGTTCTTGGCTGGCGAGTCTTCGCCTTCCTTGCCGGACGGGGCCGTCTTGTCGGCGCCATCCTGCGTGGCGGCCGTTTCAGCACTTGGGGAAGCGTTAGCCTGGCCAAGAGCCTTCTGGACCTGCTGCATGGTTCCTTCCAGCGACTCAACGGCAGAACCCAAAAGGGCCGATGGTTCCGTGAACACCCCACCTGCAGCCTTCTCCGTCTCGGCCATGTAGTCGAAGAGTTTGTGTTCGACGATCGGCTCGGTCTTCTCCGGTTTGGAAGTCTGTCCGCCGATTGCCGGATTGGCGCCGGGCGTCTGCGCCACCTGCTGACCAGCCGGCATCGCGACATCACTGCGCTCAGGCATATTGACCTTCGCGGCATCGTGCTTTTCTTGCTTGGCGCCCACCATTCGGTTACCGGGCTGCGCTGCCGCGCCGGCGGTGATTTGCTGTTGCGAACTTATGCTGGTGGTCAAGTTTGCAAGCGTAGCCTCTAGGGCTCCAATCGGCGCGATTTGCATGAATGTGCCCTCCAGTTCTTAGTTCGGTTTGCCGGAGGGGACAGTCTGCGCCTCCGCCTGCTTTCCCCGGAAAACGCGGACCGACACAGCTTTGCCGGCTTCCTGCTTCGTGCTCGCCGTGGCAGGAACCCCGAGCGTTTTCCTGACAAGTTCGATGTAGGATGGCGGCCCCGATACCGAGATGACATCGTCTTGCTTGGAAACCTTTATTGGAAACTTCGGGTCGCTGACGCCCAGCCGTGAAAGCCTGTCTTCGGCGCCAGCAGCCATGTTGGCATCAAGCGGGATCATTTCCGTTTGGACTTCCGCTTCGGTCGCGACGTTCATGACGATACCGTCGAAATGCCAGACCAGCCCGTATCGATTGCATATCTCTTCGAGGAACTCGCGGGCCGTTCCAACCGGCATGCCGGCGCTCAGGCGCCCCTTTACCAGCTTGCTGACACGCATGGGCACCCGCATGTTGCGGCCGAGCTCAACCAGCGCGTCTGTCACGGACTGATCGATCGTGATGTATTTGTAAGGGCCAGGGGGCCAGCGCGGTTCGGCCGCGGACGCACGCTGCGAGTCAAAGCCGAGCGCCAGGATGACGGCAAGGCCGCAGGCGACAACGGTAGCCCTGCCTCCCGACAACCGATCCGCATGGTAGATACCGCGTCCCGTCACATTGGTCCTATCGCAAGCGACCCACGAGTGATGACCCGCCTCGCTTACTTCATAGCCTGTCCGCCGATGTCATCTTATCGCGCACACTCGAAAATAGGAAGTCCAATTGGATTACATATCAACGATCTGTGCCAAATGTTGCGAACGATCCGCAACGCGATATGGTGCCGCGTTGGAATCGGTTACCACCGGGTTCGGGGTCGTCGGTTCAATGTGGAAGGGAGTGGTCTCGGTGACGGCAAACAACAGCCTGCTCGCGAACTTGGATGTGCCCGCAGGCGTTCCTAGAAGCAAGAGGTTTGTGGCAACGCGTCTTGTCGAGGGATTGAGTGCATCGGTTCTGGTTGCCGTGGCGTCGCTTGCCGCCATCGCGTCGGCGCAGGCCCAATCGAACAGCGGTTATGACCCTAGAAGCTGGACATACGATCGGGCGAGAAATGTACTGGTCTCCCCCAGCGCTTCCGGCCTGACGTCGGACGGAGAAATCGTGCCCGGGCGGTCAGTGATTCCCAGGCAGGTCGTGACATTCAACGAGGCTCAGCCGAAGGGGTCGATCGTGATCAACACCACGGAGCGGCGCCTCTATTACATCCTGGGGGGCGGCAAAGCGCTGCGATACGCGGTGGGGGTTGGCAAGGAGGGGCTGGAGTGGTCCGGTCGCGACACGATTTCGAGAAAGAAGGACTGGCCAGATTGGCGGCCGCCGGCCGAAATGCGATCCAGAGAAGCCTCAAAGGGCCGCTTCCTGCCCGCGCATATCGAGGGAGGACCGAACAATCCATTGGGCGCGCGCGCATTATATATCGGCAACACGCTTTATCGCGTCCACGGCACCAACCAGCCATGGACCGTCGGACAGGCCAACTCCTCCGGTTGCATTCGCATGACCAACGAAGATGTCATCGATCTTTACGACCGAGTGAAGATCGGCACCCAGATTATTGTACGGCATTGATGGTTCGACGCCCCCCCGAAAGCCGCAGATGAGCGATCGACCGTAATGATACCTTTCAACATCAAGCAGCTCGAAACCTTTCTCCTGGTGGCGACTTTCGGAAGCTTTCGAAAGGCGGCGGAACGCCTGAATACCACGCAGCCGGCGGTATCCACACGAATTGCCGGGTTGGAGGAAGCGCTGGGTGCCAAGCTGTTCGAGCGGCAGAGCAGCACAGTCAGGCTGACCGCCGAAGGACAACGGCTGCTACCACCTGCCCAACGGGTTCTGCGCGTAGCGGAGCGGCTGCAACTGATGGCCAGCTCTCTTTCAGAGACTTCAGAGACGACGAGGGTGCTGAGGCTTGGGGTTGCCGAAACGATCGTGCACACCTGGCTCCCGGATTTCCTCAAGGCCCTGAAGGCAAACTATCCGCTTGTCGAGACGGATATCGTCGTCGATGCGACGACGACCCTTCGCAATGAACTCATGTCACACCGGCTCGATCTTGCGGTGCTGATGGGCCCTGTCCTGGAGTACAGCATCGAGAATATCGGGATGCCGTCCTTTCCGCTTGTTTGGGTCTGCTCGCCGCAATTGGAATTGCCCAATCGACGCAAGGTGACGCTGAACGACTTGATGCAGTTTCCGATCATCAGCTACGCGCGAACCACGCGCCCCTATAGCGAACTCTACCGCAAGCTCACCGGTGAATTCGAAGAGACGCCGCGCATATTTCCGGCCAATTCGCTGGCCGCTTCCATCAAAATGGCACTCAACGGAATCGGAATTGCCTCCCTGCCTGAGGGAGTCGTCCAAGACTATGTCGCAAGCGGTAAACTGCGCATCGTCGAATGCGAATGGCACCCGTCCGACTTGCAGTTTACCGCTTGCTATTCTTCCGAACCATCCAATCCGATAGCGGAAGGGGCGGCAAAGCTGGCCGCCTCCGTTGCAAACGCATATGCCGCGAGAACCGGCAAGGCGCAGGAGTCAACGGACGACAGGCTTGGCCCCGCGGTTTCTCAGCCGGTCGAGGTGACCGGCAGATAGATACGGTCGCCTGAGAAGATCAGGTCCGGGCTCAGGATATGATCCATGTTGAGCACAACCGTGTCCGCCACATCCGCAGAATGGGTCTTGGCGATCAGGCGAATGCTGTCGCCGTCCTTGACCTCGACCCACTGATAGCCGTCTTTCTCCAGCGTTGGGTTCGTGCGGCCCTCAGGGTTGCTGCTGCCCTCGGCATGAGCCTCGACATAGTCGCCGGAAACCCAGCCGCTATGCATTTCGCCATCCGGTGCGAAACCTTCGACAGGTATCCAGGTCTCCCCTGACGGATCGGTCGATGGCTTCGCGGTCTGTTCGACGAATGTGCCGGGTTGCAGAACCGTTCCCACGGTCGAATCCCCGTCAGGCTGGGTCCGCAAATTCAGGCCGTCATCGGCGACCACGACAAGTTGCGGGAAATCCTCTCCCGGGATCTGCGGTCCGCCTGGACCATCCGAAGGCTCATCGGGTTGCTGGGACGAGGCATCGCCATCCGGTTTTTTCGGATCGGGTGGAGGGGGCGTCTTCGCGCCCTCCCAAGGCTCCGCGAGCAGGGCGTCCAAAGAGAAGAGAAGCATTCCAACGCCGAAGGTGATGCCCAGAGTCCACCGATCCCATGCGGCCCATCTCTTGTCGGCCTTTTCCGCCGCCGCGATATCAGCATCGGTTCGCGGCACTGAACCGCAATTCATCCGGTCCGTCCTTATGGCCGACGCCCAGAATTCCGCGCAACCGAAGGTGAACATGGTGCCGGCGACTGTGGCGATCGGCGCCGGCCAGGAGTGCAGCGTATAGACGGCGCAGCCAAGCACATAGCCGGGTCCAGCCAGATGTTCGGCCAGGTTTCGGATCACCGGTCTGCCGGTGAACGACTGCAGCATCGACTTCGTGCCATAGACGATGTTGCCGAGCGTGAACGTGCTGTTGACGACAAGATCCTTACCCTGGATCATCCCGGTCGCGGCACCTGGTGCTGCGGCAATGAATGTGGCTCCGCCGAGCGCGTTGAGGAATCGCCCGAACGGCTTGTGACCTGCGGTTGCGTTGGGGAAGAGCGCCTGCGCGCCGAAAATGATGCCTCGCACGCCAAATGCCACCGATCCGGCGGTGGCGGTCCAGGTTGGCGGCAATGAACTCCACAACATGTAGGAGGTGGTCGACATGCCGCCAAAGGTGGCGAGCGCCTGAGCGTTTTCCCGCATCCTGGCATGGCTGAGGGCCAGATCGACGCTGGTGGCCTGATCCGGCGTCATCGCCTTTTTATGCGTTGCCCGATAGGTCGTCAGTTGCAGCACGGAAAGCGCGTTCGTTTGCTCTGTCGACATCCAGGCAAACTGCTTGGGCGTGAACTTGCGCAACTGGCCGGGGCTCAACTCGGCAAGCTGCTTCGGCGTCAGCGCCGCTATCTGTTGCTTCGTCAGCGCCTCGATCTGATGAATGGTCAGAGCGCCAAGCTGCTCCCGCGTAAGCGCCGAGATGTGGTCCGGCGACAGCTTTGCCGTTGTCGCGGGATCGCGTGCTGCGACGAGATCAGGGTCCAACGCCGCGAACTGGGTCGCATCGAGATGGCTGAATTGGGCAGGTCTCATGGCGGCGACTTGTTCCGACGTAAGCGCATTGCGCTGCTCATCACTGAGCTTGGCAATCTGGTCGGGTGTCAGCTTGCGCACTTGCTCAATGGTCAAGGCAGCAAGCTGCTCGGGTGAAAAGGCAGCGACCTGATCCGGTCGCAAACCGCTGATACGGCCAGGGGCAACGGCCTGCAATCTGCTTGGCCTGATCGCCTGGAGCTGTTCGGCACTCAGCGCCCGCAACTGCTTCGGTCGAAGCGCCGCAAGTTGATCAAACGTCAGCTGCCCGATCTGCTCGGGGCTCAGTGCAGCAACCTGCTCAGGCGCCAGCTTGGCGATGTGCTCCGGCTTGATGGCGTGCAATTGCGTGCCGGTCAGTTCGGAAATCTGATCGGCTGAAAGCGCCCTGACCTCCGGCCCGGTCGGCGCCCGCACCGGTTCCGCATATCCTGGTTCCGCGGCGGAGCTCACCGGAAGCTCAAGGCTGACGATCTTTCCGCTGGCAGGGTCAAAAACCGCCCTGCCCCGGTCGGGCGCCGGCGGCCATGTGGCGGCTGTCGGCGTTTCGGCAGCAATATTCACCGCCTGCGGCGTTTCGCCAGTCACAGCTGGGGCTTCGTTGCTGACCACCTCGGCCACTGGGGGCGGCGGCGCTTCGGTCTGTGCTGGCGTATTGACATCCCAGAACTCGTCGGCCGGCCGCAAGATGACCTGTGGGCGTTTTTGTGTCGATGTGCCGGGCGCGACGGCATCCTCATTGCGCGTGAACTCACCGACGAAATTCCCGTCCGGATCCATCATCCGCCAGCCATAGACCTCGCTCCATGGTATGCTGCCGTCGACTGCGGTCTCGTCGACGCGGGCCATCCTGTCGCCGACGGGTCGGCCCATTGCCTCGAATTCGGTCGGGACGTGGAGGCGCGGTCTGCTCGGATTCAGCGTGTAGAGATAAGTGTAACCTTGCTGCCGCGCGGCTCGTGACTCTTGCGAAACGAAAGCCTTGGCTCCCGAGATCGACTGGCTCGTGCCAACGAAACGGCCATGGGTATTGCCCATGACATAGCTGCTCAGGGCGATGCCTTGCGGATTGTCCACCCAGATTCCTGTCGGGGGCGGTGGCGAGAAGCCTCCCGCGTCCCTAATCTCGGTTGGCGAGCGGGTATCGGCCCGGAACACAAACGGGCCGACATTGCCGCGCAAGGGTCTTGTAGGATCGCCCGCGCCTTCGACAGGCTGATTGCCCTCCTCGGGATACCCAAGACTCCCCGGCACATGGTCGTCAGAAGCACCACGTATCCAGGGTAGAACATAGGGCTCTCCGGTTTCCGGATCCCGGAACAGGATATGTGACTTGTGCATCAACTCCAGTTCGTCGCCGCGCGCTGTCGGAGCATCCGCCGGCGGCACATAGACATTCTGCGGGCTCTTTGGCAGCGGTCCGTAACGGGTTGCCGTCACGGACTGCCCGTTCTCGTCCCTTATCTGGATCGGTCCGCTTCGGCGGCTGCCCACCTGCGAGGAGAGGAACGTCAGCACGCCGTCGGCAACGTTCTGGCGCACGAAGCCGCCATCGACGATCGACGGGCCGAATTCCGTCCGGAATTTCTCTATCGCCGCGCGCTGGTCGGGTCTCGCCTTCTTTTCCAGTTCGCCGAGGACCTGCTCCAGGGAGGCCTTGCCACCCTTCGGAATGGCTGTCGCCGCGCCGTCACGCGAGGTTTCTAAGGCATGAGCAAGCCAGGCCGGGACCGTCAGCGTTTCATTCTGTCCATCGGCTCGATCGAAGGTCAGCGTCGCTGTTTCATCCTTGGCGATTGAAGGAGCGACCTTGGCAGCCTTGGACTTGTACTGGATTCTCACTTCAGCACTGAAAGCCGCCGCCCCTGCTGGCAGAGGAGGTGTCGACATCGAAAGTGTGTAACGTGTCGCCGGAGTGCCATGAGCGCCATACAGGTTCTGATAGATGTTGCCGGCGCTCGGCATATAACGGGGCTGCGGCGTCCCGTCGGGACTGAAGCGCGCCGGCAGCCACGACTGTACCGTCGATTTCACCTTGTAGGCCGCGGAAGTTACCGTCCGGTCGGGATTGAAGCCCAGCACACCGGGAAGCCTGTTGCGGTCGTTGAAGATGATGTCGACCAGCATCGCCTCGGGATTGACGACGCGTACCCTCTCACCGGTCAGCAAAACGATGTCTGCCGTGGGCGCCTTGCCGGGTACCGCTGAAAGCCGTAATCCGCTTAGCGTCGGTTCATCAACAAACGAAACTGTGTTCGACGGATCGATCTGACCAGACTTGACGAGGTCATGGATCGACCGGATGCCATCACCTTGTCCGATCGCTGCGATGAGTTCGGACGCCTTCGCCGGATCCTTGACCGCGAACTGGATCTTCAGGCTTGTCGAGCCGAGAGCGGACTGGATCTGGTCGTAGGTCTGCTTCGACACGATGTCACCCGGCTGGAGCGTGTCCTTGACGGGCACTTCCGGGCGCTTCTCGAAGCCGACGCGCGGCATCTGGTCGACCGCCCCGACATGATTGGCCACGATCGGCAGCCGCAGTCCGACCTTTGTTTCGGTCATGACACGGTCGAAGGGAAGCGCGCCTTCCAGCTTGACGTGACCAGCGCTGTTTTCCACGGGCACGCCAAAGAAATCGTGCTGGCCGGGGGCGATCGTGACCTCCTCGCCCTTGAGCGAAGGCGTATAGGTCATCTCGATCACGGTGCCTTCGCCGTCTGGCGTCATACCGACGATGGCAGCATCCAGCGGCTTGGCGTTGTAGCCAGTCGCATCGCTGAATATCGCCCTGGTTGCCGCCACCGAAAGATCGCTGCTGCGAACCGGGAAAGCCGTCTGATTTGACACCGGCCAGACGCCGGCCTGAAGGCCGGTGATGTTCCTGTATTCCCGTGCCCGGTAGGATACGACGCCTTGAGTGCCGAGCGCATCCGTGAATGGTGTCAGGCTGCGCTGGCTGATGCTGTCGACGATCGACCACCCGATCATGCCGAAATCGGTCTTGGTCCCAACACCGAAGCCGACGGCCGCCACCGTCGGCGAGCCGATGTCGAAGGCCTGGCCCGTATTCAAGCGCGTCCGGAATGTGACGCCGATGCGGAAGTCGGGCAGTATGTCGCGGAGCGGCGTGCGCGGTATCTGAACGCCATCCGGGCCGTAGCGCTCGGCCAACTCGCGGTTCGAATAATAGCTCTTTTCTGCCTCGTATCGCGCTACAAGCTGCTCGACGCTCAGCCCGTCAAGATAGGCTGAGGGAGTCTTGGCATCCTTGCCACTGGTGTAGATGTACCCGCTTGTGTCGGGTTCCGGCATGCCGGTGAAGCTGCGCGTCTCCGGATCCCAGACGAGGCGCATCGAGTCGTCTTTTCCTGCCGGCTTGTTCGGCACAATGATGGGATCGCTATCAGCGGGATGCCCTGAATTGCGCCCGGTCGATTCATGCGGATCGCGGCCCGGCAGCATCGTCGGACCGTCACCGCTGGCATCGCTGGTCTTGATCACTTCTCCGGGTATCACAGGATGGTTAGGATCTTGAAATACCTGCTCCCCGGTCGGCCTGTAGACACCGTCGGCGCCAATTTCATAGACATTCATCGGACGTCCGGAGGGGCCGGGTTCCAGCGCCGGAGGCGGCTGCCGTGGTCCTTTGCCGGCGGACCATGGCGGCGGCTGGTGCGGTCCGCCGCTGCTCGGTGGCTGGTTGGCGCCGGGACCATTGGCGCTTGCCTGCGTGCCCGTTCCAGGTCGCAGTGTCCGCAGACCGTGAATGCCGAGGCCCGTGCCGGCAATACCGGTGCCAAGGCCCGTAAGCGCGTTGGCAAGCTGAAGACCGTTCATCTGGTCCCCGTTGACAGCAAGATCGTAGGCCGATGTCGCCAGCAAAGGTGCACCGACAATTACGGAGCCGACATCCGCTCCCCACGCCGCCTTGTTCAGGCCAGCGGTCGACTGCATGTAGGTTCGGGTTTCGAGCGCCAGGGGCGAGCTGGACCGTGTTGCGCCTATGCTGCCACGGAAGGCCTGCAGGGCCGTCATTTCCTTTCCCGCCAATCCGGCGGCCGTCATTTCCCTTCCTGCTAATCCAATGGTGCGCAGACCGCTGGAAGCCATGGGCAGAACCGTGGTTGCCACGCTGGCGACATTCATCAGCGACTCGGTATCGTCCCACTCGCCGCCATGTTCCAGATGGTTGACCTGGTTTATGACCGCTCGGGTGCCGAGATAGGCCGCGCCCGTATAGGCCAAGGGTGCTGCAATCGGCGCGGCCGGCGTGAACGACAGAATGGTGGCTATACCCGTCCCGATGCCAACCAGCGGATCGACGACCTTGTCCCAAGCAGAAACATTGCGCGACTTGACGACTTCCAGTTCGATCCTGCCGTCATCGCCGGCCTTCATCTCCAGACCCTTGGGGACGACGAGCTTGCCGTCTTCGCCGAACTGGTTGTTGTTGTCCTGGAAATCTGGGAGGTCGTCGAACTTTTTGCCGGTCACGTCGACATAGCGAGTGTTGCCGTCTCCGTCACGCACAGCAAACAGTGCGACCTGCTGTGTCCCGACCTCGTCGTCAACATAGAAAATCGGCACGCTGCGCACGTAAGGATTGTCGCCGCCGATATCGCGGATCTCTTCCGTCACATTCTCGATCGCCTCGCGACCTTCCTCGGTCGAACGATCTATGCCGAGCGTTCTGGCGACCGTCTCCTCAAGGGCCGTACCGCGCTGTTCACGGAACTCGTTGTCGTAGCCGCTGTCGAGCAGTTGCTGGAACTTCGGCTGATAGATGCCGTCAAGCGTCTGCTGCTCATGCTCGTCTAGATAGGCCTTATCCACCGTGCTGTTGCGGTCAACCAGCAACGAGGGATCGCTGGACCGAAGCTCATGATAGTCGCTGAAGCCTTGCACCAGGCCGCGCAGTTCCTCGGCCTGCGCTATCTGAAGCGTTGTCGCGTCCAGCTTGAGTTTGGCGACCGCCAGTTCGGGATCAACCCAGCGTCCACTGGCATCGTCATCTTTTGTGTCCAGGTCGATCCAGACTGCCTTCCCGCTCTGGGTCAACGCATCGATCCCTATCTCGTAGTATGTCTGCGCAACCTCCGGCGCCACCTTGATTGTCTGTCCGCCGACGTTGATCTCGACAGGCTGCACGCCATTGGGCAGCGTGCCTTCAGGAGCATCGACTGTTCCTGGCCCGTGCTCCGTCAACGCATTGTTGAAGTTGGTCTGCAGCGTCGATAGCTCGGAGTTCAGGTCTTCAATGCTGTTGCCGAGCTGCCGATCCAGGACATCATTGAGATTCTGCGCCGCCTGCGCCTCGCTGGCCCTCACTGCTTGCAGCCCATTTGCCGTGCACACCGGCCCGGTGGAACTGCTGCCGCCCAAAAGCTGCTGCCAGTCCTTGTTGAGTTGCCGATCGCGGTACTCATCCCTGACGTTCGTTTCGCTCAGATTGTAGGTGAGCTGCTGCTCGGTCGTGCCCTCTTCGAACTGGTTGACCACCCACAGCTGGCCGTCGCGGACCTCAAGTTTTTGCGATTGGAAGAGACCCAGATAATCGCCACTGACCCTTTGATGTTTCTTTCCCTGTTCGAACAGAAACTGGTGCTCGCTATTATATTCGGCGAGCAGTCTCTGCTCGAGGTCCGTCTGCTGCGCACCCACTTGCGTGGCGTCGGCATGGGCGTTGAAGTAGTTTTGATAGGCTTCCGCCAATTCGAGCTGATTGCCTGCTGTCGTCTGCAGCGCCTTGAGGTCCTGATATTCCTTCGAGTCGGTCGGAATGCCGTCAAGCTCGGCTTGCCCCACCAGGAAGTCGATGGTGAGCTTGTCGCCCTTGCTCAGATGCAGGCCGACTTCGGAGAACAGCTGATCGACAGCCGCATGATCCGCGAGGCCTTGCGCGTACTGCGTTTGCCGATTGGGACCTGGCTGCCCTTGCGCGGATGCAACGTCTGCATTGGGATCAATCAGCGGCGCAAGTTCGCTCTGCTGGGCGATGGCGTCGGCGAGAATGCGCCCGGCAGTCTCATATTCGCCACGGGCATCCTGCGCGTTCTGCAGCAAGGTGTTGGCCTTGGTAAGCCGCTCCTGCGCATCGGCAAGCGTGCCTTCCGGTTTCTGCGGGGTCCATTGCAGACCATGGGGTGCCAACGCCTCGTTTATAACTGTCTGCGCCCCATCAACAGCATCCTTGTAGGCGGGGTCGAGCATATAGACGTTGAACTGTTCCTGCCGCTGACCGGCCAGAGCTCGCGTCTCTGTAATTTGGGACAGCGCGATGTTCTCAGCAATGATGGCCCGGGCCACCTCGGGATCGATCCAGGTCCAGACGCCATCGATCTTCATCGGCGTCCACTTTCCGCCGGAGGGTGCATTACCCTGCGGCGGATCGCCGAATGGATCGACAACCCTGTTCTCGCCGTCCAGCTTGGGCGTGGCGACGGTACCTAGACCATATCTTTCGATCAGGTCCTGTTTGTTTTGTCCGGCTTCTTCTGCCGCGTCGATGAGACTGGGCAAGGTTTCACCCGCCAGCAGCCCTTCGACGAGGGTCTTTACGACCTCGCCCTCTTTTGCCTCCGTGGCATCACTGCTGTTGGGGTTCACCGCCAACAGCGTCCTGGCCAACGCCTCCTGCGTACTTCCTGCTTCGATCTTCAGGTCGGTCCCGGTGGTGTTGTTGTGCAGCGTCATGCTGCCATCAGGGCTCGTGGTCAGCGTATAACCGTTGAAGGTGACTTCCACGGTCGTGCGGGTACCGTTTTCGATGGTAACCTTTTCGCCCGGGTGAATGATGTCGGGGTCACGAGACGAATTGAAGAGCTCGGGGTTCGTCCTCCTCAGATCGTCCAGCGACACGCCATATTGCTGCGCAATCAGGGTCAGATTGTCGCCTGGCTTGACCTCGTACTCGACGGGCTCGCCGCCATTGATCTCCTCGGTGGTCGTTGTCGTCACCCGACCGTCCTTGTCGGTGACGATCGTGGTTTCCGTTCCGGCCTTCGGATCGACGATTGTGGTTGTGGTCTCGCCCGTTTCGGTGTTGCGAACGCTGTTGCGCGTCCTGCCGTTCCCGTCCTCTGACACCGTCGTTTCCTTGCCGTCAGACGTCGTCACGACGGTGCGCTCATCATGCTGGTAGTCGTGATAGTAGACGGTCTTGACGCCGGTGTGCGGATCGACGACTTCAACCGACTGCACGTCACCATTGTCGCTCGTCGGTTCGCGCGTCGTGACCTGATAGCCGGCGGCGTTCAGCTCGGCGATCACCTGCTCGTTGGTCAGACCCCTTTCCTGCGCGATTTGCTCGATGCTCTTGCCGTCCGCGAGATCATCCTTGATGCCCTGGGTGGTTGCCCCGCCCGGATCCTGAGATGCGGCGAGGACGGTCTTGCGACCATCTGGACCGTTGACGGTGGTGACCGGCAATGCCGGCCCGTTCCCGGGTGTAACGGTTTCCACCGAAGCGCCGTTCGGCAAGGTGGTCCGCTCGGTGACGGTTCCAGTGCCCAGATCGTCTTCATAACGCGTCGTGATGGCACCGGTATCGGGATTATAGCTGCTGGTTTCCTTGCGCCCGAGCCCATCCCGGATCGGCGTGGTGGTTGCCGTGCCGTTCGGTTGCTCCACGCTCGTGTAATAGCTGTCGTGCTGGTAGTCGTAATATTGCGTGACGGTGCGGCCGCTGGCATCCGTGATTTTCGTCGTCAGCACGTCGCCATTGCCGCTCGGGTCAGCGGTCGAAACGGTCATCCCGCCGGACCTGAGCGCGGCGATAACCTGTTCGCGCGTCATGCCCCGGGCAGATGCAATCTGGTCGATGCTTTTGCCGCCGGTAACGTCGCTGACAATGTTGCGCGCAGCCGTCGCTTCGGCGGCGTTGTCTTCGGGCGTGCTGCCATCCAGTTTCACCGGTGTCGCCGCCAGTGCCGCGAGATTGGTCTGCGTGTAGAGAGCCGGCGTCACCGTCCTGCCATTGACGGATGTGCCGTTGCTGGCGTTGACGACGTTGACACTCGGCGCTGCCGAAGCCGCAACCGGCGGCGACTGAAGCGAATCCAGTTGCGTGCTCACACGGGCCAGTTCCTGGCGGGCCTGTGCCGCCCAATCACGCTCGCCCATCCTGTTGGCAAGCCTGATCTGCTCCCGCAACTTGGCAGCCTGGGCCTCCAGCCGCGCTATCTGCGCGGCGTTTGCCTTGGCATTGACCTTTTGCGGCTGGACCGGCGGCTTGGTGGGCGTTATCGGGCGAACCATGAGGACGACCTCCGGAAATTAACGTTGCCGGCAGCCTGGCTGCCGTCACGCCCCGCCCGATCGCAACCTTTCGGATGTTATCGAGGGGGCTTCCAATAAATGCCGAAAGCAGCAAGCTGCTCTTCCGACTGTTTTACCCGTTCTGCGGCGTTCGTTTCAGACTGCGCTGCCGCCAGTGCCGCCAGAATCTCGACGGCGGCGAACGCCGGCGCCATGCTTCGGAAGAAGGACTGCGAATTTGACGTAACGATAATTGTTTCCCGCGCGATCTGTGTCAGCGGCGACACGCTGCTGTCGGTGATCGCCACCACGCCGATGCCCTGCCGAGCCGACTGGCGCGCAACGTCGATCGTCGTGCGCTCGTAGGGCGATATGCCCACCGCAAGAAGCACCGCGCCGCGTCCCGCGTGCTGGAGGGCATCCAGGCCCGGTCCGGCCATCTCGCCGACAAGCGTCACCTTGCAGTCACCGCCAGCCAGCAAGGACATGATGTGAACGAAGTGGCTCGCGACCGGATAGGCGGCGCGCGAGCCGACAGCGAACAGATCGCGTGACCGGGCGAGCAGACCGGCTGCCGCAATGAACTGCATGGCGTTGCCGTATTCGCCAAGGCTTGAGATCTGGGCGGCGAGCGTGTCGGCAACGACGCCGGCAGTCGAATATCCCGGATCGCCATGCTGTCCGATACCCTGTCGCGCCGGCTCGCCCGCGATGGTCTCGCGCAGCGCGCGCGCATAAAGGCTGCGCATATCTTCGTAGCCTTCAAGGCCAATCCATCGCGCCAGCCGCATCATCGTGCTGTGCGAAACGCCGGCCTGGTGCGCCTGCTCGCGCATCGACATCAGTGCGACATCCTTGGGATGATCCAGCACGAAACGTGCGGCGACCCGCAACTGCGGTGGCATAGTCTCGAACCGTTCGACCAAAAGCTCGGCCAAAGGACCTTTTTCCATTCTGAAATACCCCATTCACCCACCTGCCAAGGTACTCCTTGAACGCAGGCGACGCAACAGTTGGAACCGAAGTGTCTCAAATATTCCAACTGGACTTTCATTTTCGGCCATGCTGCCTTAAGCTGCCTTCGCAATCCTCCGGACTGCAGCGATGTGAGTCCGGAGTTTGCAACTTGGATAGTCCCTCAAGGAGACAATGATGGCTGCTACCCCTCCCATTACCTCCGGCTCTGCAGGGTCGCCGGAACAGAACCTGGACAAGATGATCAAGCACCAGGAGCGCATGTTTGGCCTGGAGATCACGAAAGAGATCGCGAAATCCCAGCATGACATGCTGATGAGCACCGCCAGGACGCTCGGCCAGTCGGCTGAAAAGGCCTAAGGCGGCGGATTCCCGAACCATGCGCCGCCGCAAGCACCCGGCGGCGTACTTTGCACGGCGCAATTTTTTCAGCGCCGTCATCAGGCTGCATTTGAAATGGTCATCGGCGGGAGATGAAGTGGCATGACCGCTCGTCCTATCAGCAAACATCTGGAACCAGCAGCGCCGGCGCGCCGACTCCGATCGATCATCGCCCCCTCCCCGGACACCGGACATTCCATTGCGCTGAGCGTGACCCACGGATTTCACGCCGGCGCCGAAGTCAGTCTGGTCGAGCCACAATATACGATCGGCTCCAGCACTGAGTCGGACATTGTCCTGCGCGATGCCGGCATCGCACCGATTCACGCAAGGCTGCGGCGCAAGGGCAGCCAAGTTGAAATCGAAGCCGTCGGCGGCGATGTCACGTTGGCCACGGGCGAGACCATCCATGAGGGACATGGCAGCCGCTGCAGGCTGCCGCTCACCATAAGTGTTGGCGAGGCGCGCATCAAGCTGGTCAGCCTGCAACGCGTACCCAATCGATGGCCCTTTGCCAATCGCCCGCTGCTGGTCGCGAGCAGCGTTCTCTGTGCGGTTCTCGCAATTTCCGTCGCCGCG
The DNA here is from genome assembly GCF_040323155.1 of Mesorhizobium sp. M0060. Classification (NCBI taxonomy): domain Bacteria; kingdom Pseudomonadati; phylum Pseudomonadota; class Alphaproteobacteria; order Hyphomicrobiales; family Phyllobacteriaceae; genus Mesorhizobium; species Mesorhizobium sp. M0060. The sequence continues at coordinate 8,801 of NZ_JAMYUP010000011.1, read as the reverse complement.
AACGGGTTCTCTTTCGCCAAGCAAGAGATTGGCGCAAAGGCGTCCTCTCAAGACGGGCAACCAGTCAGAGTGGCTTTCGCCGGCCAGGCAGGGGAAAAAATCCTGGACGATTCATCGCCAGCGCAAATCCACACTGCCGCCGAAGCGGAAAGCCAGCTCAAGCTGCGCCTCGAGCGATCCGGCATAAGCACATTAACGGTTCTGCAATCAGAGGGACGCCTCGTGGTCTCGGGTATGATCCCGAATGACAAGAGTGATGTCTGGGCACAAACGCAATCCTGGTTCGATCAGTCGTTCGGCGCTCACCTTCCCCTCATCTCAAACGTCATGGTTGGCAATGCGCAGCAGGCCCCGCGCCTGAGGCTGCAGGCGATCTGGTATGGCGAGCGGCCCTACGTCATCGCAGCCGATGGTGCGCGCTATCACGAAGGTGCATTCACCGACGACGGCTGGGCCGTCAAACACATCGGCGAAACCGAACTTCTCCTGACCAAGGGCGGCGCCACGGTCGCGCTGAAATATCCGTGAACCGGCGGCTTGAAGCGGCACGATTCGACACGGCACGGGTTGACACGGCGGGCCGCGAGGGGCGGCAGGCGGAAAGTGTGCGGGGCCAGGCCATCAGCCGGCGGCGGATGAATGGGGTCGACAAAGCAGCAAACCGTGCTCAGGGGACGAAATCAGCCGCCGGTGCAGAAAGGCCGGAAACTGCGGAATTCCAGGCTTCTCAAGGTGCGGCCGGCGAGTCGCTCGACGAGATACTCGCCAATTTCGTCATGCCCAATATTCCCGAACCAGCCATCCTGCGTCGCTCCGTGTCTATTCTCCAGCATCTTGTAACGCACCTGGTCCCAGGCCTGGAGGGCGGGGAGCAACTCAAGACCCTCGCCAGAACGCTGATCGAGGAGGAAATCGAGCGTCATCGCGATCTGCTTGGTCGCATGCAGGAAGGATAGAACTCTGACCGAGCCGCGTGACACCGTGCATCTTTTGCATGTCCTGGGCTATCTCTACGGGTGTCACGGGCAGGCAAAGCGGGGCGCGGCCTACCTGCTTATTGCTGCACAGCTCTCGCCGGGAAATGCCGGCGTCCTCAGAACGTTGGCGCACCTTCTCATACTCGATGGCGAGGCGGAAAAGGCGCTTGCCACGATTGCCAGGCTGGAGACCTTGGAAGGAATGGATCACCCCGTGCTTACATTGCTGAAGAGCCGCGCCTTGCTCGTGGCCGGGCGCAAGACGGAGGCGCGCAGTGCCTTGCTTAGCTTCCTGTCGCAACGAGGCGTCGGATGACCGTCTCGGAACGACTGATGCAATTCCTTGCCAGGCTGTCACGCCGCAGCGATCTGGTCATTGCCATCCTGATGCTCGTCGCGGTGGTGATGATGCTCATTCCATTGCCGACGTTTCTCGTCGACATTCTCATCACCGCAAACATCGCCATCAGCGTGCTTATCCTGCTGGCCTCGTTCTACGTTTCTCATCCACTCCAGTTTTCGTCACTGCCGTCCGTCATCCTCATCGCCACTTTGTTCCGGCTGGCGATCACGATCACGACCACGCGACTCATCCTGCTCCAAGCCGACGCAGGCGAGATCATTACCGCCTTCGGCACCTTCGTCGTCGGTGGCAGCATTGCGGTCGGCCTCGTCATCTTCCTGATCATCACTGTTGCGCAGTTCATCGTTGTTGCGCGGGGTGCGGAACGCGTCGCCGAGGTGGCCGCGCGCTTCACGCTCGATGCGCTGCCCGGCAAGCAGATGAGCATCGATGCCGAGTTGCGCAACGGCGACATCGATCAGGCGGAGGCACGCCACCTGCGCCAGCAGCTGGAGCGCGAGAGCCAGCTGTTTGGCGCAATGGATGGCGCCATGAAATTCGTCAAGGGGGACGTGATCGCAGGCATTGTGATCATTCTGGTCAACCTGATCGGTGGTTTCGCAGTCGGTACGCTGCAGCACGATATGTCGATCGGCGACGCGGCTGCGACCTACACGCTGCTCACCGTGGGCGACGGCCTGGTGGCGCAGATACCTGCACTGCTCGTCGCTGTGGCCGCCGGCACAATGGTGACGCGCGTCGGCAGCGCGGACGGATCGGGCGATCTTGGCCGGCAAATAACCAGCCAACTGCTGCGCGACTCCCGCGCGCTCGCGCTCGCCGCGGTGATCATGGTCGGCCTTGCCATGGTGCCAGGCTTCCCCTCCATCGCCTTCCTGGTCCTTGGTGCCTGCTGCGGAGCCGGCGCCTATGCAATCAATCGCCGCACCGTCCAGGAGTCCGAGCCTCAAGACATCGGCCATACCGCCGCGCCTGCACAGCGGGGGAATTCCATGTCGCTTTCGGCAATCTCCACCGCAACACTGTCTCCGACCTACCGCGTCGTCGTGCGCTTCGGAACCGAGCTCGGACGCTTGGTCCCGGAGCTCGAATTTGCCGCGCTCGCCGACGGCGTGCGCCGCGACCTCTTCGGTGATCTCGGTGTCGACGTTCCGGCCATCGGCATGCAGGTCGACGAGATGCTTTCGCCACGAAGCGTCCGCGTCGATCTGGAAGGTGCGCCCATCCTGGATGCCGAAATTCCTGCCAACCGTGTTCTTGTCGAAGCGGACACGACGCATCTCGATCTGCTCGAAATACCCTACGAAAAAGGTCCTCCGATTACCGGCCAGCGCAAATTCGTATGGGCCGATGACAGCCACCTGTCGACACTGAAGCAGGCCGGCTTCGTCTTCTCAACGCCGGTGCAAACAGCGGCCAAATGGACCGGCAATGCACTTCGTCTGTATGCCGGCCATTTCGTCGGGATTCAGGAGACACGCAGGCTGCTCTCGGACATGGAACCGGACTATGCCGATCTGGTCAGGCAGGCGCAGGAGATCGTGCCGCTCCAGAAGATCGCGGAAGTGCTTCGCCGGCTCGTCGGCGAAAACGTGCCGATCCGCAATCTGCGCCTTATCCTCGAGGCCCTGATCGAATGGGGCCAACGCGAACAGGACGTCGTCCTGCTGACGGAATATGTCCGCACATCCTTGAAGCGTCAGATCAGCTTCCGCTGCGCCGGTCGCAACAACATCATCGCCGCCTATGTGCTGCAGCGGTCGGCCGAGGATATCCTGCGAAACGCAGTGCAAAGCACATCGACCGGCACCTTCCTGAACCTTTCGGACGATGATGCGCAGGCTTTGGTCACCGAAATCGAGCGAGCCCTGTCGCAGAACGCCACCGACGTCTCGCCGGTCGTCCTCGCCGCGATGGATGTGCGCCGTCACATGCGCAGCCTGCTCACACACAATGCCATCGAGCTTCCGGTTCTGTCCTTCCAGGAGCTCGCACAGGAATTCAATGTCCAGCCGCTGGCCACGATCGCCGGCCGCTCCGGCAAAGCCAGCGCGCGCATCGTCTCCCAGTCGCTCCCGTCGGCTCAGGCGAAAGCCGCGCAGGAGGCACCCTCCTGACGCCAGCCGGACGGACGGGGACATCGGGGATTCAGGAGAGGAACGGCATGACATTCCACAATACCGCGGCAGGCGTTGGATCAGCCGCTTTCGCCAGGCGGGCAGATTTAGGCCGGCTCGCTATCGCGACGATTGGCGTCCTGCTGGCGTTATTGCTCACAGGGGCCGACGCGACGGCACAGAACATATCGCCCTTGCCGAGCAAACCAACGATCGGCTTGCCGGTCGGGCAAGGACGCCTGTTGCGATTCAATGACCCGGTCGAATCCGTGCTGATCGCCGATACCACGATCGCGGACCTTCAGGTCGTGTCGCCGAGCATGGTCTATGTGTTCGGCCTCAAACCCGGCCTGACCAACCTCATTGCAGTCACGGCCGATGAGCGGATCGAGGCAACAGCCCAGTTCCGCGTCACCCCCGATGTCACGCCTGCTACCGAAGCCAAGCAAGCAATGCAGCCGAGCTCGGCGACAAATCTCCACATTTTTGGAACCCGCATCGTTGCCACAGGCGAGGCGCGAGGCGTCGATGAGGCAACGGATCTGGACAATGTCGCCCGGACCTTCTCGCCGCCGGAACAGCCGCCGCTGAACAACATGACCGTGCAGGGCTCACAGCAAGTCAACATCCGGGTTCGCTTCGCCGAAGTCTCGCGCACGGAGCTGCAGTCATACGGCGTCGACTGGTCTGTCGGTTACAGGAGCGGCGGCTTCGAATTCAACATGTTCCAGGACAATGGCGTGCCCTCTGGCAACGGCAATTTCGGTTTGAACATGGACCAGGCGCATGGCTTCAACTTCGACATTCTGATCGAAGCCCTGCAACGCAACGGCATCGTCAAGATATTGGCCGAACCGAACCTGACGGCCATGACCGGTCAAACGGCAAGCTTTCTCGCGGGTGGCGAAATTCCGGTTCCGATCCCGCAAGGAACCGATGTCGTCACCGTCCAATACAAGCCCTTCGGCGTGTCCCTCGGCTTCACCCCGACGCTGATCGGGCGCAACCGCATCGCGCTCCATGTCCAGCCGGAAGTCAGTTCCTTGTCGGAGACCGGATCCGTAAGCGCCAACGGCTTCGCCATGCCGAGTTTCGTCGTGCGCAAGGCCGACACCACGGTCGAAGTGGCGAGCGGTCAGACATTTGCGATCGCGGGCCTTTTCCAGCAGCGGACCTCGCGCAATCTGGAAAAGTTTCCGGTGCTCGGCGATGTACCCGTGCTTGGCCCGCTTTTTCAATCGCAGCGTTTCCAGCACGAAGAGACCGAACTGGTTATTTTGATCACGCCCTATCTGGTGGAACCGGTGCGCGACAGCCTCGCCACGCCGCTTGACCGTCCGGCAGCCAAGCACCGCAGCCGCAAGCACGCCAATGACGCGTCGGCGACGGGTCTGATCATCAAGTAACGAGGACCGGATATGACATCGCCCATCGCATTCTGCTGCGTTATTCCAGCGCTGGTTCTGGCCGGCTGCGTGAACGGCCCGCAACAGCGGCAGGATTATTCGCCCGGCTACAGCTATGTTTCGACAGATGCGGGCGGCTCCGAGAAGGGTGTCGGCGGCTCTGTCCTTGCTCCCGATGCCTGTCTGGCCGAGCCAGCCGACGATGACAACTCTGCCGCCAAGACGAACCTGACGATCGTCTCCGGCGTCGGCTCTCACCTGCCGCCCGGCTGCGCCAACGCCTTCAATCTTCAACGTATGTCCGAAAGCCAGCGTGACCTCGTAGAGGGCCGCCGCATAGGCCCGGCGGCCGCCGCACCGACTGCGCGCGCGGCCCGTCGCTACCTCGATGGCGAGGAGGCTCCGATAGGCGGCGCCAACAGCGCGCCGTCGGCGCCGCAAACGACGCTCCCAGTCGAGTGAGCCGGCGCGGTATTCGCCCGCGTAGCACCACTCTACGCGTCACGCCTGGCGGAAAGCCGCTTCAGGCCTTCCGGTCCGATGCGCTAGCCGAGGATGGAACCGAGCGCTTTCGCTTTGGCCTGAGTGCTGCCCTTCAGCCGGATGGTTCTTGCGCGGGCAAGCAGGGTGGCCACCTCCTTGGTCGTCAGGCCGATTGGCGGCGAGGCCTTGACCTGATCGGCCTGGCCAAGAAGCCCGTACACCACCACGATATTGCGCTTGTGGTGCAATTGCGCGTTGGGGGCAGCGGCAATCTTCTGCACCAGCGGCAGCGCCGTGGCGGAATTGTCTTCGAGGGCTGCCGCCAATGCCATGTTGGTCTCGACGTCAAGATCGCCCGGCGCAAGTTTCAACGCCTGGGCGAAAGTCGCCTGCGCCTGCCCTGTCTGGCCGGCGAATGTCTGCGCAACGCCCAACCGATTGTAGGCGCTGCTGGTGTTGACCAGCGGCGCTGCCTGAGCAAGCGCGCGCATGCCTGCATCGATATCGCCTGCCTCTATCATCGCCGCGCCAAGCCCGAGCATTGCTCCCCCGTCATTGGGAGCTTTGGCGAGCGCGGCCTGATAGGCTTTGGCGGCGTCGGCGGGATAGCCCGCCCGCATGTAAGCGTCGCCCGTCTTGACGAACGCGCTCGCCTTGGCGTCCGGCATTGCTGCGGCGCGCTGGTAGAGCGCGATGGCGGTATCACTTTCTCCACGCGCATCAATATCGTCGGCAAGCTTGATCAGGCGCTCGGATTGGGACGATGGGCCCGGCGCCTTGGCCTGCACGGAGCCAGTTTTGGTCGTCTGGCAACCGCTCAGCGCCAGTGTGATGACGACTGGCAAGAATACGACATGCAACCGCAAATCCACCTCTCCGTATTCAAGCCCGCCACACCTTACACAGGGCATCGGCCGACTGGAACCACGATAGTGCGGTAAGATTGCAACATGGCCGAAGAAGCTGAGGAAAAGAAATTACCGGCGTCCGACAAGAAGCTTCGTGACGCCCGCCGCAAGGGCCAGGTTTCGCAAAGCCGCGATCTGGTCTCCGGCTTCACTCTTTTCGCAGCGCTCGCGTATCTCTATTTTTCCTGGCCGCTGCTCTTCAAGCATCTTTCGGAACTCGTGCAGACGGTGACGGTGCCCGGCGGCTCGTTCGAGGAGGTCAGCCTGCGGGCCATCCGCCACTCGTTCTCGTTGCTGATGCTTGCCACATTCCCGCTAGTCGGGATCGTTGTGGTTCTCACCGTAGCCTTCGGCATGCTGGGCACGTTCGGGCCGGTCTTCTCGTTCGAGCCGCTCAAGCCGCAATTCGATCACATAAACCCGGCGAAGGGCCTTCAGAAGATCCTCTCGCTCCGCAACGTCATCGAGTTCGCCAAGGGCCTCGTCAAGGTGGTGTTGCTGGCAAGCCTTTTCGTATTCATCCTGATCGCCTGGCTACAGCCGCTCTTCGATGCGCCAGGCTGTGGTCAGACATGCCTGGAGCCGATCATCAAGGCGGTGCTAACACCCCTCGGAATTGCCGCCGCCCTGGCCTTTGTGGTCATCGGCTTGATCGATGTTCCTGTTCAGCGCTGGCTGTTCCTTCGCGACATGCGCATGACGACAACCGAATACAAGCGCGAACACAAAGATCTCGAAGGTGACCCATTGATCCGACGTGAACAACAGCGACAGCGGCGCGAAGCAGTGATCCAACCTGCAAAGCTGGGTGTGAAAAATGCGGTCATCGTCTTCGTGTCCGGCGACTGCGCCGTGGCGTTGCGCTACGTCAAGGGCGAAACGCCTGTGCCGACGGTTGTCGGCAAGGGTCAGGGCCGCGCGGCCGACGATATAATGGCTCAAGCGCGCCAGGCAGGTATTCCCATAGTTGACGATGCGATCGCCGAAACGATTTTCGAGAATGCGAACACCGGATCTTATATCGGCCAGCAGATGTTTTCCCCGGTCGTTCGCCATCTTGTCCGGCACGGGCTCACTTGAGGCGAAAATCCTGCGATCGTCCTTCAGTATGCCAGCTTAGCCCTATCTTCCGCTTCCGATGTGCAGGCGGTCGACCACAAGCCGTGGCTGAAACACCGGAGCGTCAACCGCAATCGCAATTTTTCGCGCAATGATGGCACCTACTGGAATGGCCATCGCGGCTCTCGTGACTACCATCGCGGCTATCGCCGTCACGGCGACTACTGGTTCCCGCTGGCGGCTTTCGCCACAGGCGCTCTAATCACCAGCGCCATGCTCAAAAGGGCAACCGTCAGCGTATTCCCGTTGAGCCCAACGCCCCCGGGAGGCTGACAACACGTCGGCAATGACTTACGAAGCGTGCTCCGTCTACGCGCTCGCCTGCGTTCGTTCCAACGCATGGGGCCGGGCGATTTCGTCCGGCCCCAAAGGATAGTGTCTGATCAGTCGCTAAACCGGCAACGCGCCGGACTTCTTCGCCGTCCAGGTGGCGATGTAGTCCATCAGGCCGGGATTGAGGCAGTCATAGGGTTCGAGGCCGATCGACTTCAGCTGCGAACGGATGCCGTCCATGCGGCTCGGATCGATGCCGGATTCGATGATCGACGAGACAAAGGCGGTGAAGCCCGGAGGCGACCAGCCGTCTTCCTGGAAGCGCTCCGGATGAATGAAGGACAGCCCCTTGAACGCGTGGTCGCGCTCGACCGGGCCGTGCATGTGGACGCCGCAGCCGGTGCAGGCATGGCGCAGGATCAGCGCGCCCGGATCGACCACCTTCAGCTTGTCGCCGTTTTCGGTCACCGTCACGTCGCCCGTACCGGCAACCGCTACGACCGAGAACAGTGCGCCTTCCGGTTTCCAGCATTTGGTGCAGCCGCAGGCGTGGTTGTGGGCGATCTGGCCCTTGACCTTGACCTTGACCGGGTTGCTGGTGCAGGCGCAGACCAGCGTCCCACCGGCAAAATCCGCCTTTACCCTGGGCAGTCCATTGTCGATTTTCGGATGCAGTTTTTCCGGCATTTCATTCCTCCCTTGTTGAACCTCAAGCAACTTCAGTCGCTGGCCCTTCGGTCGGCGGCTTTCTTCTCCTCAGTAAACGACGACGCTGCGGATCGACTTGCCCTCATGCATCAGGTCGAAACCCTTGTTGATGTCCTCGAGCTTCAGCGTGTGGGTGATCATCGGATCGATCTCGATCTTGCCGTCCATGTACCAGTCGACGATCTTCGGCACGTCGGTGCGGCCGCGCGCGCCGCCGAAGGCGGTGCCCATCCAGGTGCGGCCGGTGACCAGTTGGAACGGCCGCGTCGAGATCTCCTGGCCGGCGCCGGCAACGCCGATGACGACCGACTTGCCCCAGCCGCGGTGGGACGATTCAAGCGCTTGCCGCATGACTTTCGTGTTGCCGGTGCAGTCGAAGGTGTAGTCGGCACCGCCGATCTGGTCGGCGCCGCGCTTGGTCATGTTGACGAGATGAGCCACGATAT